>JBMTYG010000129.1:0-8637 GCA_049454295.1 Pseudomonadales bacterium | reverse complement strand
GTCTGAGAAACCGGTGCATTACAGGCGGACAGCACCCGCCCCAGCAGCAGATTCCGAATCGCAGGGATTGCCAGAGCGGAACCGCGAGGCATGTACCCACTGAGCACGAATCATGCGAGGTCAAAGGTGTACACCGTCATCGATTACCAGCAACCTGCCTGGCCCAGTCTGTGCAGAAGCATCGCGAGGGACCGCTATCAGCCGTAGTTGGAGGCGGCTCGCTATCCTGAGAAATCCAGACGAACGCAAGAGAAGCTGCGCGAACTACCCGCCACTCCTGCAGTAGCACGAGCTGAATTTGAGCCAGGCGATCATCCGGGACAAGATGCACCCGGTTCTGACTCGCAAGGACAGGATGGGTAGCCGTGTGGAGAAGGTGAGGTTCTCGTGGAAGCGGGGGAAGGTGGTCGGGCGGTAACGACACCGATCACGGGGCGGCGACGATTGACTTTACCATTGCTAATCCGCCTGACTTCGCCGCTCCCGTGCATTGGATGTTCGGCCAGTTTCACGGTTCGACAACCAGTACGCGAAAATCCGTCTTGCACTGACCGGCGCATGTGCTGTCTACCAGATGCATTTCAAGCAGTCCAGGTTTCGCGTCACGTGACGCGGCGATGGTCACTTTGAATGGGGCGATATGGCTTTTCTTGAGCCCCGCAAACTGTGGTGAGTTGGCGAACGCTTCACCCTCTTTGAAACTCGGCACCGAAATGGTAATGCCTCCCTGACGATACGATTTCACATCATGCCCATCACCGACGGGTTCTCCGTCACGCATCTCAGTCAGTCCAAATCCACCGCCCCGAGTTATTCCTACGGTGCACCACGTTGAGAGAATCAAATCCTTTTTTTCACCAGGTTTCATGACTACGAGGGGAACAATGACCATCTTCTTTTCATCGGACACCGACTCATCGGATGTTGGAGTCGCAACCTCTTGTGCGGACGCGATTGCGAACACCGAGACGACGATTAGTGTGAGCAACAACGTACTGCTAATTTGCTGGCGCATTATTATGTTTCCTTTTGAGGCAAAAGTGGACATGGCATCGTGGCCGAACTTGGTTATCTCTCAACAATCTGCATTGAGAATACTCTGGGCAGGAATGGCAGTCAATCTCCAGCCTGGAAGGGAGATGCATCAAATCCGCTGCGCGAATTGACCGAGCAATTCTTGCGCGGCAAACTGTGGAGATGAAACTCCTCGAACAATATCGGACGGCCTGCGAAGTCCGCCGCCTGGCCAAGCGAACCATTCAGACCTACTGCCGCTGGGTCGAGGAGTTTCTGCGGTTTCATCACAATCGCACCGGCCATTGGATTCATCCCCGAGAGATGGGGGAGAAGGAAGTCGAGGCGTTCCTCACCCATCTGGCGGTCAATCGTCGGCTGGCGGAAAGCACGCAGAACCAGGCCCTCGGCGCGATCCTGTTCTTGTACCGGCATGTGCTCGAGCAGCCGCTCGGTTCACTGGATGCTGTGCGGGCCAGCAAAACCAAGCGTCTCCCCACGGTACTCTCGAAAGACGAAGTCCGCCGACTGATCGCGGCCCTGCCCGAAAACGCGTCTCACAGGCTGATCGTGGAACTGCTGTACGGCACCGGCATGCGGATCTCGGAGTGCTGCAAGATCCGGGTCGTCGACCTCGATTTCGACCGTGGGCAGATCATCATTCGCGGTGGCAAGGGAAACAAGGACCGAGTCACGATGCTGCCGCAGTCTCTGGAAGAGAGACTGAAAGCGCAGGTCGAATTCGTTCGATTGCGGCATGAACATGATGTGGAGAACGGTGCGGGATATGCACCCGTTCCGACGAGCCTGGAACACAAACGACACAACGCAGCGCGGGACTTGCGCTGGCAATTCGTGTTCGGGTCGGCCGTCATTCGTCTGGACAAGGAGACGGGACGACGCATCCGCTGGCACGCTCATCCCAGCGCTGTGGATCGCACGGTCAAGCACGCCTCCGAAGTGGCCCGCATCAACAAACGCGTTACATGCCACACGTTGCGGCATTCGTTCGCCACGCATCTGTTGGAGAACGGGTACGACATCCGGACGGTGCAAGATCTGCTCGGCCACAAGAACGTCGAAACGACGATGATCTACACGCACGTGATGGCCAAGCCCGGAGTCGGCGTCCGCAGCCCGCTCGACGCATAGAAAAGCCGCGATGCGAAACTCTATCTGCTAACGGCAGTTAGAGCGTCCGTTGGCATTTCTTCATGAACTTTTCGGAATCGCCTTACGAATCCGGTATGTCGCCGTGAATAAGGAGATAGGGGGAGCGTGGTGCTGCCCCGGATGTTTCACCCCAATGGGAGAACTGTGAATGGGAACGGGATTGACTTTCGACGAGTACGTGGACGTGAAATTGCGGCCATCAGCGCGGGCGGACCGGGCTTTCCATGAGGGAGCCGCGATGGAGCGGGACAAGATGTTCCCGATGACGACGGCTGCGGCCTCGACGCATCTCCGGTCGCGGGGATACGACTGCCGCCCATCAATGCTCGAATTGCTGGTCGAGAACGGCACGATCCAGCTGGCGCAGCCCGACACCTGGACGCGCGAGGATGTGGATGCGGCTGCCGAGCGTTTCGAGGAACACGAGATGTTCGTGCCATACGCCGCGATGTGCCAGACGCTCGGTTGCCGGTACGTCGACTTCCTGCGTCCGCTGCGTGAGGCGGCGGAACGGGAAACGGCCAAGTGGGGCCGGGCCATTCCGGACAGCGACCAGTATTTCGTGATGCACCGGGTTCCGCCGCGCAGCGATGCGGACTCGATCATCACGTTCACCCTGTGCGACGACATTCGGGAACGCCTCGAACGCGGCGAGGTAGTTTGAATGAGTGACACCGGACCTTACGAACTCGAAATGACGCCCGACCGGCTGGACTTCGTTCGGCGGTCGGCCAGGAAGGAGGCTCGGATTCACTGCTCCGAGTTTGTCGATGTCGAAGACGTGATTCAGGATGTCCATCTGCAGCTGCTGCGGAGACCTCCGAGGTACAAGCCGGGAGGCGATGCCTCGGAGAAGACGTTCCTGTACAGGTCGATCCGTTACATCGTCATCAATTACGCAAAGCGGGAAGCCAGGCAGGCGGCGCGGCACCGGCAGCTGAAGAGACGCCAGCCGGAGCCGTCGGAAACCGATGACGACAAGCCGGTCAAGCCGATGGATCGGCAGAAGCAGGAGTTCATCGAGCTTCGGCCGCGAGACCTCACCTGGAAGGGACTCACGACCGACGACATTCTGCGTTACATCGATGACGAAACCAGCAGGCATCTCTGTGAATTGGTCCTGCGGTGCGAAGGCAACATGAGCGAAGCAGGACGACGCCTCGGCATTCACGAGTCGACCGTCCGCAATCGTCTCAAGATTCTTGGCCCGAAGCTGCTTGCGGCGGGCTTCAACCCTTACAGACAGGAGTCTTATGTCCACGATTGAAGTTGATGAACTCCTGATCTCGGCCGCCGAGGTCGAGATTCAGGCGACGGGGAAGCCGCCGGCGGTCACGATTGTGGCCTATACCGGCGGGTTGATGACGGTTCCCGGCTGGGGACCGGTGGCCATCGAACTGGCCGGCGTGGATGCCTCTGACGATCAGGTCAGCATCCTGGCCGATCACGATGCCTCGCTGAAAGGGATCGTGGGCCACGGCCAGGCGGTGATCGCCAACGGGAAACTGCTCGTGCAGGGGACGCTCACTCCCAGCACGGAAGCGGCCCGGCAGGTGATCGATCTGGCCCGGGGTGGATTCCGGTTTCAGGCATCGGTCGGCGTCACACCGGTCGATTACCAACGGGTCCGCGCCGGTGAAACGGTGGAAGTGAATGGCCGCGCCGTCAAAGCGCCGGCCAGTGGGTTCACGCTCGTGCGTGCGGGCGTGCTCAGAGAGGTCAGTATCGTCGCCTTGGCTGCCGACCGGGGAACGTCGGTGGCGATTGCGGCTCAACACAAGGATCAAAGCATGACAGAAACCGAGACGCTCACTCCCGAGCAGATTCGGGCCGATGCCGTGGCCGAGACCAGGCGGATCACCGGTATCCGCAAGGCCTGCAACGGAAAGTTCGGCGACATCGAAGCGCAGGCCATCGAGGAAGGCTGGGACGTCACCGCGACGGAACTCGCCGTGCTGCGGGCTTCGCGTCCAACGGCGATGCCGTACTACAGCAGCCGGATCGCCCCATCGCAGGCGATCCTCGAGGCGGCCATCCTGGCCCACATGAATTGCGAGCACCTGGCCGAGAGACATCTCGGTGCCGATGCCGCGCAGCAGGCCAGGGATCTGCGGGCGACGAACCTCGTCGATCTCTGTCGGGCCGCGCTGATGATCGATGGCAGGGATGCTCCGCACGGTCGCGATGGGATGA
The DNA here is from genome assembly GCA_049454295.1 of Pseudomonadales bacterium. Taxonomy (GTDB): domain Bacteria; phylum Pseudomonadota; class Gammaproteobacteria; order Pseudomonadales; family Azotimanducaceae; genus UBA7803. The sequence goes on along the minus strand of JBMTYG010000129.1, from coordinate 4,257 downwards.
TCAAGGCCGCGCTCAGCACCTATGCGCTTCCCATCGCCCTGGGCGATGCGGCGAACAAGGTGCTGTTCGAGTCCTATACGGAATCGCCAGCGACGTGGCGGGCGTTCGCGTCCGTGAAGTCCGCTGGGGATTTCAAGGACCATACCGGCGTCCGTCCCAGCGATACCGGGGATCTCACGCAGCTGGCTCCCGGCGGTGAGATCAAGCATGGCTCCATCAAGGAGGCCACGTTCAAGTATTCGGTGGATACGTTCGCCAAGATGCTGAGCATCGACCGGCGGGACATCATCAACGACGACCTGTCGCTGTTTGATGACACCGCCCGTTCGCTCGGCAAGGCGGCGATGCGGTCGCTGAGCGATCTCGTCTTCAAGGTGCTGCTCTCGAACGCCGGTTCGTTCTTCAGCGCCGGCAACGGCAACTATGACGAGGGTGTGGCAACGGCACTCGCTTCCGCCGCGCTGGCCACCGGCATCGCCAAGATGCTGGCGCAGCGGGATGACGAAGGTCGCGACCTCGACATCCGCGCGCGGACGCTGCTCGTTCCGCCGGAACTGCAGCAGACTGCAAAGGAGTTGCTGCAGAGCGATTTCATTCAGCGGGCCAGCAATGACCTGCCGACCGGCAACGCCCTGAAGAACTCGGTCTCGCTGGAGGTAGAACCTCGGCTGTCGAACGACACGCGGTTCACCGGCACGAGCGACAAGGCGTGGTATCTGTTCGCCGGCGTGCAGGACACGGCCATCGTCGTGGCCTTCCTGCAAGGCAAGCAAAGCCCGACGGTCGAGTTCTTCGGTCTCGATGCCGATCCCAACAAGCTCGCTGCGACGTGGCGAGTTTATTTTGACTTCGGTGCCGCACTGGCTGACCACCGGGCCGCCTACAAATCCAAGGGGGAAGCCTGAGCCAGCTGATCGCTGACTGCCCCTTCACCACGCGGGACTCTGCCTTGTTCCCGCGAGCCCTGGTGACCGCGGCTTGCAGGCCACACCTGCGGGCCGTCGCGCCTTTTCTCTCTGCTTTGCAGAACAGGCTTAACTCTGGAGGGGTCATGAAAACTGATTCGACGCTGCGCGTGGGCCAGTACGAGGTGAAGGTCGGCTTCTCGCCGCCGACGCCCGAGGCGAAGGCCCGGTATGACCGGCGGATCGACACGCTCGCCGCCTGGCTGCTTAACCGCTGGGAGTCCGAACGCCGGGAGGATGTGCATGAGCACGCTCGCGCTGCCGGTTGATACCGTGCAGTTCTACAATGACGGTCCCGACTTTCCGACCATGCCGCTCCTCATGGAAGCGGAGCGGGCGTATCGGGACGGGTTCCGTTGCATCGCCAATGCATCTGTGCGCTGGCGGTCGCCGCCGGATGACTTGCGGGAATCGCTGTGGCGCCACCGCAAGCAAGTTCGTCGGCAGGCCGAGGTGCTCGTGCCGTCGTCCGAGTTGTACGGCAACCCGGACATGGATTCCGAGCAGATTGTGTATCGCGCCGGCCATGACGTGGTTGCGGCCGGCGTGCGCGGCAAGACGCAGGCATGTGAAGTCGTGATGCAGTGCTGGGAGGAACTCTCTGAGCGCGGCATTCCGGACGAAGCGGTCGCGCCGCTCGTGCTCAAGCCGTGGAACGACAAGGTGCAGGTGTGGGCCAGCGAAGAGATCGTTCCCACTCGGATGTCACCGCCGCCGCGCCCGGAAGAGTGCATTCCCGATGAGCACGTTTCGCTGCTCGACCAATTGGAGGTGCAGGCGGAAGAGGAGGAACGGCTCGCAGAGAATCCCACATCGGCGGTGTCGGCGAAGAGCGTCCGGCAATTGCTGAATGAGCATCCCAGCCTGCGCCGACCGGTGATCCACGGGCTGTTGCGGGAAGGCGAAACGATGAACGTCATCGCCAGCCCGAAGATTGGCAAGTCCTGGCTGGTGGTCGACCTGGCCCTCGCCGTGGCGACCGGCTGCCCGTGGCTGGAGACGTTCGAGACCGAGCGCGGCGACGTGCTGATCGTGGATAACGAACTGCATCAGGAAACGAGCGCCAACCGCATCCCCAAGGTCATGAAGGCGCGGAGGTTCACACTGGAGAACGTGGCCGACCGGGTGTTCGTCGCCAACGTGCGCGGCGGGCTGCAGGACATCTTCGGGTTGGCCACCTACTTCCAGCAGCTGCAACCGGGCCGGTTCAAGCTGATCGTGCTCGATGCGTTCTACCGGTTCATGCCGAAGGACACCGATGAGAACGACAACGGGACGATGTCACAGGTTTACAACCATCTCGATGGCTACGCCGCTCGGCTCGGCTGTTCGTTCGTGCTCGTGCACCACAGCAGCAAGGGAAACCAGTCCGGCAAATCGGTGACCGACGTTGGTGCTGGCGCAGGTTCACAATCACGGGCTACCGATACGCACCTCGTCCTGCGTCCTCACGAAGAACCGGATTGCGTCGTGCTTGATGCGGCCGTCCGTTCCTGGCCACCGATCGAACCGCGTGTGCTGCGGTGGACGTTTCCGGTATGGACGCCCGACGATTCGCTCGATCCGGCCGCCCTGCGCCAAGAGCGGCCACGTCGGCGGGCCAAAGCGGATAAGGAGACCAAACCCCCAGAACCCGAATGGGACGCGCCACGGTTTGCCGCGGCGTTCGTGGGCGCGACCCCGGCGACGATCCTGGCCATCGTGGAAGCAGCCAAAGCGGATGGCCTGTCGGAACGGAAGGCCAAGCAACTGCTCAAACTGGCCGAGGCCGACGGGCTGGTCCACCGCTGGAAATTCGGGGCTACCCATCCAGTGCAACTGGCCACGATCCCGCAGCCGGAATCAGTCGAATGAGCGCTGTGTGTACTGCGCACGCACCCCCCTAATACCCCCCGGATGCGTGCATAGGGCACGCACCGGGGCGGGGTATTTGTGTAGTGCGCAAAGCGCACGAGCAGAGGTGCATGGGTGTGACCGAGAGAATGAGGACTCGCCGCACCGAATTGGTCCAAGCAGTTCGGATTACTTACGCAGCTTTCCAACCGCGCCGCCAACGATCAGCCCAAGCACCGCACCAATGCCTCCCCCCAATGCACGGCCTTCCGATCCGGCAATGAAGTATCCGATGATGCCACAAAGGAGTAGGCCTCCGAACATGAACAGGCCGTTGCTCTTAACGAATTCTGTTGGTGATCGCTGATCGCTCATGAATTTCATCCTCATATCAACTGCTACAGATGGCGCAGAGTCTACTGGCTCACTTCGAACCGGCATAGCGGTTCCTTCGCGGCGAAGGACGTTTTCCTGACGCCTACGGGAACCGTCGCGGATAGGGACAGAGTTTCTTTAGTTGTACAAGTCCGGAAATCCCAATGGAGCATGAAGTTACGATCAGCCATCTCCGCGACTGCCTCGGTGTGGCCTACCTGCATGTCCGGCGCACCAATGAGCCGGTGATCGTGCAGCGGTACGGCAATGCCGACGTGGCGATGGTCCCGCTCTGGGAATGGCGGTGGCTCAAGGCCATCGAAGCGGCGATTCAGGCCGGGGAAATCGATGCTTCCGGCTATCTGCGGAACCTCGACGAATCGGGCGGAACATGGCTGGATGCGGGCGCGGGGTCGAGGTAACTGTCGTGTCGTGCCGGGCGGGGTAGCCCGGCGACGTAACACGAACCCCAGAAGGGAGATAGAAGCATGGCGACCACGAAAAAGACCACCCGGAGCCCGAAGGCCAAGCAGCCCGCCAAGGCGACCCGGAAGCCTCGCGCCAAGAAGGCCGCGCCGGTCGAGAAGTTGAGCCAGATGGCTGCGGCGGAACGGGTGCTGACCGAATCCGGCGAACCGATGAACTGCAAGGCGATGGTCGAAGCGATGGCCAGCCAGGGCTACTGGTCCAGCCCCGGCGGCAAGACCCCGGCCGCGACCCTGTACGCCTCGCTGCTCCGCCACATCCGCAATGCCGGGAAGGACGCCCGGTTCAAGAAGACCGACCGGGGGATGTTCGCCCTGGCAGGCAAGCGATAGGGGGTGCCGCATGACGCCGGAACAAACCATCGCTGATGCCATCCGCAACGTGACGGTGGCGATTCAACGGGCCATCGAGAACGGCGAACGGTCGCGCATGATCGACGCCCACGATCTGGTCGAGGTGCTGCTGGCCGTGGCCGACCAACTCGACCCACCCGTTGGCGACTCCGCGTGATCCCCCACAACCATCGCGCCCCGCCCGGTTCAGCGCCCGGCGGGGTGTCGGTCATTCATCGGAGAAACATGATGCCCAAACCCAAACT
>JBMTYG010000128.1:0-8681 GCA_049454295.1 Pseudomonadales bacterium | reverse complement strand
GGGGAGTGGCTGCTTGAGCTGTTAACCGCAGAGGGAGTTGATGTTGACTCCGTGCTGACGACAGAGACCCCCACGGGGCACGGGATCATTCAGGTGACAGGGCAGGGTGACAACGCAATCCTGCAGTGGCCGGGCGCGAATCGCACCCTGACTCGAGACTATATCGATCGATTGCTCGCACGTTATGGCCCGAATGACGTGCTGCTCCTGCAGAACGAGGTGAATGAGATCGGCTATCTCATCGATCAGGGATATGCGCGCGGTATGCGGCTGGTTTTCAACCCGGCGCCCATGACACCTGATATCGCCGAGGTCAGTCTCGAGCATGTCAGTCTGTTGATTGTGAACGAGGTCGAAGCTTTCGATCTGACGGGAGCGTCCACTGAAGCGGCGATGCTGGAGGGCCTGCGGACCCGCGTGCCCAGAGGTGGCGTGGTGCTGACATTGGGGGCTAGGGGTGCTGTCTGGGTCGATGCGTCCAGCCGGATAGTTGTCCCCGCGTGGCCAGTCAGAGCGGTGGATACCACGGCAGCAGGGGACACTTTCATTGGTTATTTGCTGGCGAGCCTCACGCTCGGCATGACCGCCGAAGCAGCCATGCGCCGGGCAGCCAAGGCTGCCGCGTTGTGCGTCACCCGACCCGGCGCCGCGGTGTCGATTCCGCAGGCAGATACCGTCGATGCGTATGTGAGCCGCTGAAGCGGCTGCCCCGCCGTGCAGCAGAAGCGCGTGAATGTAGTAGCCTGTGTGGGAGTATCCCTTTGATGGGTCTGTTCAAAGACCCGAAAAATCCGCGGAGCGCTTTTCGCGAAACGCGGCGAGCGCCTCGCGATTGGCGGGACCGCCAAGCAAGGCGGCGAGTCCCGCGTTTTCCGCTTGAGCCGATTCGCGCAGCTGCGGTCGCAGCGGGTCCATGATCAGCATCTTGGTCTGAATGAGGGATGCCAGCGGCAGCCCGGCGAGTTTGGCCGCTTGTTCATGTACGCGCGACATAAGCTGTGCATCAGGTACCACCTCGAGCGCGAGACCAGCTTCTTTACACTCTGCGGCGTTCATCCATTCTGCAGCCATGAGAAACCAGGCGGCACGTTGTCGCCCCATGAGTTGGGGAAAAGTCACTGTGCTGGCTGCTTCTGCGGTTAGACCGAGAGTCGAAAAAGGGCAGCGCAGCCGCGCGCTCGATGCCATGTAGACGAAATCCGCAAGGCCGCAAATCGTTGCGCCGATACCCACGCCCAAGCCGTTGACTGCGAGCAGAAAAGGTTTTGGAAAGTCGAGGATTGCGTCGAGCAATCCTGCGAAGCCATGCCTCGGTCGATAGGCGTTAAGCCCCATTTCCTGTAAATCAGCGCCGGCAGAAAACGCGCGCCCCGCGCCGGTTAGAATCACAGCCTTGACAGTCGCAGTCACCCGGGCGTCGATGAAGGCATCGGTGAGTTCATCCATGAGCAGTCCGCTGAACGCGTTGAGCGCGTCTGGGCGATTGAGCAGAAGGGTGCGAACGTTGCCTTCGTCGATGACTTGAATGGTCTCCACCGTGAATCTCCTGCTGCGTGGGCGTGTGCGGCGCTGTTCGTCTCTGGATCGAACATCAGGTCGAGTGCGCAGGTTGATGCCCTGCTTCAATGACGCGACGAATGCGGCTGTGCTCCTCGCGCGTTAGCCGGTAGGCGCTGGCGACCAGCACGGTCAGGGCGATCATAATGAGTACGCCAGGCCCCATGGCCAGGGCGAGGGTTTGGAGCGATTCGGCGCTGATGGTTTCGACCGTGGCATTGCGCTGAATCTGCGCGATGTCCACCACGATGCCGGAGATGATTACGCCGAAACCGCCGATGGCTTTGGCTGCGAACGATGCGGCCGCGTAATAGATGCCCTCGTTGCGGCTGCCGTGCCGCGCCTCGTGTTCATCGGTGATGTCCGCGATCATGGACCCCTGCATCACCCCGAGTAGCCCAATACCCATAGCACTCACCGCGTTCGCGGTCATCACCAGGTAGAAGAGACCCATCTCGCCGGGATCTGGCGCGAGGCCAAGCAGGCTCAGAATGATCGGGCCGGTGTTCCAGAGCCCGTACCACGCGAGCCCGGCAATGTAGAGGGTCTTCTTCTCGGGTATCCGTCGCGCGAGCGGCGTGGCGAGTGCGGCACCCATGAAGCCGCCGATGACCGAGGCGGGAAAACTGAGCCCAATGAGCTGCAGGCTGAACTGAAAGTACAGTGTCCCGAGGTAGATCGACAGCGCCGAGACCATGCCCATGGTCATACCCCAGAGCACCGCAGTGAGTACGATCACCTGGAATGAGCGTAGTGAGAACGCCTGGCCTGCCTCGCGCAGGACCTGCAGCACGCTGAAGCGTGCGGGCTGTGTGGTGGCTTGTGGCAGATACGGAATCTGACTGTGTGTGCCGAGCGCCGAGATCCATATTCCCACGACGAGCACCACGGCGAATGTCGCCGCGAACAGCGGGTAGGCTTCCGGATTCAGCTGGCCATTCGGGTACTCCGGTGTACCGCGAAAGTAGAGCTGCAGCCCGATGAGGAACACCATCAGCGTACCCACCGAGCCAAAGATCGACCGCAGCGCGGACAAACGCGTGCGCTCGTGATAGTCCATGGACAGTTCCGCAGTCATCGCGGTGTGCGGGATGGAATAGAACGACTGCGTCGCACGCGTCAGGGTAGAGAAAGTGACCAGCCACAGAAACAGTTCCAGCTGCGGAAGACCGGGTGGTGGCGTGAACAGCAGGTAAAAGCACAATGCAAAGGGAATAGCCGCCGCGTACATAAAGGGATGACGGCGACCCCAGACGCCTCGGGTGCGGTCAGACCAGTTACCAACAATCGGATCGATCACCGCATCGATGGCTTGTGCGATCACGATCGCGGCGCTGGCGTACGCGCCTGATAATCCAAGCACCTGGTTGTAAAAGAACAACAGAAAGAAACCGAAGGCCGTGCTTTGCACACCCTCAGGGATCTGCCCAAAGGCAAACATGAGACGCACGCGCGAGCTGAGGTGGGCCGTGGATGCCGCTGTCATTGCACTTCCCCCGAGGCGCGTTGACGAAAGAAGGTCGGAGCATAGCGACTCGCACCCCGCCGCGCGAGTTGCGCGCATGCGAGTTACACGGGGCGCGCGAACGGTGCTCATTCAGCTGTCTGTCCTGTTGTGATTGCAGTACGCTCGCAGCTCTCGCACCACGAGCCTGGGGATTGGACATGGCGGCAGAATTTGTCTGGCCGGGAATCGTCAGCAGCCTCGCGCTGCTCGTCTACTACTTCACGCTGTTCAAGGCTGGGATGGCGCGGGGTCGATTCAACGTGCCGGCGCCGTACCACGAAGGGCCGGAGGAGTACGTGCGTTATGTGCGTGCTCACCAGAACACGCTCGAACATCTGGTGCTGTTCCTGCCGGGTCTCTGGTTGTTTTCGTTCGCGGTGGATCCGCTCTGGGCGGCCGGCATCGGGCTCGTTTGGCCGATCGGGCGGCTCGGCTATGCGCTTGGCTATTATCGTTCAGCTGACGCGCGGCGAATTCCTCTCTATGTCAGCATGCCGCCGATCTATATCTTTGTGCTGGGTTCGCTGATTGGGTTCACGCTTGACGCGTTTGCGGCTTGAGCATATCGGACGCACAGGTCTCCGTCCCGATGACCGAACGCCAAAATAGCGTTCTTGTCATCGACGATTCCGCGGACAACCGGCTCATCCTGTCCCGGCTCATCAGTTCGCTGGGCCATCGTGTTCTGGTTGCGTCGGATGGAGCCCAAGGTCTCGCGGTGATGCGCGAGGCACGCCCCGATCTCGCCCTCGTTGATTTGGCTATGCCGGTTCTGGATGGATTCGAGGTGCTGGAAACGGTGCGTGATGATCCGGCGCTGCGCGAAATTCCCTGCGTTGTGATTTCCGGGGCGAGCGACGTGCAGAACATCGTTCGTGCGCTGCGGCTGGGTGCCACCGATTTTCTGCCGAAGCCCTTTAATGCGGACATTCTGCGGGCGCGCGTCGACACGACGCTCGAACGAAAGCGATTGCTTGACGAACGAGCGGCAGTGCTCGCTCGTGTGGTCGAAGAGCAGGCACGCTCTGACACCCTGCTGCATGCGCTGTTCCCGGATGACGTGGTTAGCGAGCTGAAGCGCACTGGTCGGGTTGCCCCGCGCAAGCGCAGTGATGTCACGATCCTGTTTGCCGATATTGCGGGGTTCACCGCTTACAGCAGTGGTCGCGACCCCGGGGAGGTGGTCGAACGGCTGGGGCTGCTCATTGCGGAATTTGAAACGATCTCAGCGCGTCATGGTCTGGAGCAGATCAAGACCATCGGTGATTGCTATATGGCGTCGGCTGGACTGTTGTCGCGCCGGGAAGACGGCGTCGGCGATTGCATTCGTGCCGCCTTTGAGATGATACGCGTCACTCCCGATGTGGAGCCTGACTGGGCCCTGCGCGTAGGCATTCATATCGGCGAAGTGAGCGCGGGGGTGATCGGTCGTCAGCGCTACCTGTTCGACGTCTGGGGTGATACGGTCAACATTGCCTCCCGCATACAGGAGGCAGGGCAGCCCGGGTGCGTAACGCTAAGTTCGGAAGCGCGCGCGCGCGTCGGCGCACGGTTTGAATCACAAAGCCTTGGCCCCACGCTGATCCGCGGAAAGGGTGATGTCGAGGTGTTCTCGATTCCTCTTCCCTGAAACACCCCGCTAATCGTCAGCCGTTCGCCCGATCAACCCGCTGACCGTTGTCTCTTGTACTGAACGGATATACAGTACGCGCCAGATCAGTACGGGAGAGCCTGCATGGCCATAAAGGAAACTGCCGGTCGCGAAACCCAGAGCAAGGGGGAGGGCAATCGCGAACGCGCCTTGGCTGCTGCGTTGTCCCAAATCGAGCGGCAGTTCGGCAAAGGGTCGATGATGCGGCTCGGCGATCGGGAAGAGGTCAATATTCCCGCCATCTCTACGGGTTCTCTCGGGCTTGATATTGCACTTGGCATCGGCGGTTTGCCGCGCGGGCGCATCGTCGAGATCTACGGCCCGGAATCATCGGGCAAAACGACCCTCACCCTGCAGGTGATCGCCGAAGCCCAGCGAGCGGGCGGCACCTGCGCCTTTATTGACGCGGAGCACGCGCTCGATCCTATTTATGCCCAGTCGCTCGGGGTAAATACGGACGACCTGCTCGTTTCGCAGCCGGATACAGGGGAGCAGGCGCTCGAGATCTGCGACATGATCGTGCGGTCTGGCGCGGTCGACGTGGTGGTCATCGACTCGGTGGCGGCGCTCACCCCCAAGGCGGAAATCGAAGGGGAAATGGGAGATTCCCACGTCGGTCTGCAAGCGCGGCTGATGAGCCAAGCGTTGCGGAAGATGACCGGCAACATCAAGAATTCCAACACCCTGGTCATCTTCATCAACCAGATCCGCATGAAGATTGGCGTCATGTTCGGTTCACCCGAAACCACGACCGGCGGCAACGCGCTCAAGTTCTATGCCTCGGTTCGTCTGGATATTCGCCGAATCGGCGCGGTGAAAGAGGGCGAGGAAGTCGTCGGTAACGAAACGCGGGTAAAGGTGGTCAAGAACAAGGTCGCGCCACCGTTCCGGCAGTGCGAGTTCCAGATTCTTTACGGCGCTGGCATTAATCGTATGGGTGAAGTGCTCGATCTCGGCGTGCAGCAGGGGCTCATTGAAAAGTCGGGCGCGTGGTACGCCTATCAGGGCGACCGTATTGGCCAAGGTCGCAAGAATGCCTGCGACTTTCTCTCGTCTAATCCCGATATCTGCACCGTGGTTGAGGCCGAAGTGCGCCGTGGGCTGCTGCCTGCGCATTGCCAGTCTGATGAGAGCGGTTCCGAATCGATCGAGGCGAGCGCTGGGGACAATGCCTACTGACCAACCGGAGGACGCGGCGGCATCAGGCCGTCGCGCAGCGGTCGACAAGGCGGTCAGGGTGCTGGCGGGGCGCGAGCATACGCGTCAGGAACTCACCCGCAAGCTCGCTCGGCTCGGCGTTCAAGGCTCTATCGCTCAAGACGTGGTTGAGGGTCTCGCCAATCAATCACTACAGTCGGACGAGCGCTTCACCGAATCGTTCGTCCGCAGTCGCATTGTTCGTGGCTACGGGGCGCTCTGGATCCGCCGCGCGCTCGAAGAGCGCGGGGTGTCGGCAGAACTGATTCAAACCCACCTGGCGCAATCCTCTTCGTTTTGGGTTGTCCGGGCGCGCGAGGCGCGCACCCGCAAATTTGGCGAAGCGTTGCCCGCGGATCAGAAGGCGTGGGCCCGCGAAGCGCGCTTCCTCGCGCAGCGTGGGTTCCCGAGCGACACCATCCGGCGGGTTCTGTCCGATCGGCTCGATTAGGCTCCCGCGGCTCGCGTGGTAATCAGCAGGCGTTAATTTATACTTTGCGCCCCTCGTCAGGCCGCCGGCAGCCCGCATGAAAACAGCAGAAGTGCGTTCCGCTTATCTCGACTTCTTCGAGGGCCGGGGACATCGCATCGTCCCGTCGAGCGGACTGGTTCCCCATAACGACCCGACCCTGCTCTTCACCAACGCGGGCATGAACCAATTCAAGGATGCGCTCCTCGGGCGCGAAGACCTGGGCTACCGCCGTGCGGCGAGTTCCCAGCGCTGCGTGCGCGCCGGGGGCAAGCACAACGACCTCGAGAACGTGGGCTATACCGCCCGGCACCACACCTTCTTCGAGATGCTCGGCAACTTCAGCTTTGGTGATTATTTCAAGGAAGACACCATCACCTGGGCGTGGGAGTTCATCACCGGGGTGCTGGGGCTGCCGCGTGATCGGCTCTGGGTCACCGTGCACCCGACCGACGATGATGCCCGGCGGCTGTGGGAAGCCAAAATCGGCATGCCGCGTGATCGCGTGATCTCGCTCGAAGAGAACTTCTGGGCCATGGGCGATACCGGCCCCTGCGGCCCGTGCACCGAGATCTTCTACGACCACGGTCCGTCGGTAGCGGGTGGCCCGCCCGGATCTGCTGACCAGGACGGCGACCGCTACATCGAGTTCTGGAACCTCGTGTTCCCGCAGTTCGACCGTCAGCCCGATGGGGCGCTTGCGCCGCTGCCGCAGCCGGGTGTCGATACCGGCATGGGGCTGGAGCGGATCAGCGCCATCATGCAGGGCGTACACAGCAACTATGAGATCGACCTGTTTCGCAATCTGCTCGCTGCTGTGGGTGACATTGCCGGCATCCGCGGTGCGGACGCGCAGCTTGCCAACGCGTCCGTGCGCGTGATTGCGGACCACATTCGTTCTACCGCGTTCCTGATTGCAGACGGCGTGATGCCGGGCAATGAAGACCGCAGCTATGTGCTTCGCCGCATCATCCGTCGCGCGCTGCGCCACGGGCACATGCTGCAGATCCGCGAGCCGTTTTTTCATACGCTGGTCGCGCCGCTGGCGCGTGAGATGGGCGACGCCTATCCGCTGCTGCGCGAGCGCGCCGATGACGTGTCGGCGGCTTTGTTGCGCGAGGAAAAGCGCTTTGCGGAAACCCTGTCGCAGGGTATGGAGCTGCTCGATCGCACGATTGCCGATCTGTCCGGCAAGACCATTCCCGGCAACGTCGTGTTCCAGCTGTATGACACGTTTGGCTTTCCGACAGACCTGACGGCAGACGTCGCGCGCGAGCGCGGTCTTGCGGTCGATATGCCCGGCTTCGAGGCCGCCATGGAGGCGCAGCGCGATCGCGGTCGTGCCGCCGCACGGTTCTCGGCCACCCTCGGTCAGCGTGTGCACACACGAGGCAAGGTGGAGTTTCGTGGGTATGAGGAGCTCGCGACCAAGGCTACGGTGGTCAGCGTGTTTGATGCAGAGGGCGCTGAGATCGGCGCGCTGCGCGCCGGTGACCGCGGAATTCTGGTGCTGGATCGCACGCCGTTTTATGCCGAGTCGGGCGGGCAGGTGGGTGATGCCGGCAGCATCGCTGCGGCGGGCCTCACGTTCGAGGTCGAGGACACCCAGACCAGCGGTGATCAATTCCTGCACATTGGTCGACTCGTGAGCGGCGAAGTGCATCCGGGCGCGGTGGTCGACTGCCAGGTGGACAGCGAGCGCCGACGTCGCACTCGGCTCAATCATTCCGCAACTCACCTCATGCACGCGGCGCTGCGGCGCGTATTGGGTGAGCATGTTCAGCAGAAGGGTTCGCTTGTCAGTGCGGATCGGCTGCGCTTTGACTTCTCTCATCCCGAGCCGCTCAAGGCGGCAGAGATCGAGCATATCGAGGCGCTGGTGAACGCCGAAATCCAGAACAATTCGGCCGTGGATACCGCGCTCCTTGGTTACCAGGAAGCGGTTGCCCGGGGCGCCATGGCGCTCTTCGGTGAGAAGTACGGTGATCAGGTCCGCGTTCTGACCATGGGCGACGGATTCTCGGTCGAGCTCTGTGGCGGCACGCATGCGAGCCGCACCGGTGACATCGGCGTGTTTCGCGTGGTGAGCGAGGCGGGCGTTGCCGCAGGCGTTCGCCGTATCGAGGCGCTGACCGGTCCGGGTGCGCTGGCGTGGATTCGGGAGGCGGAGGCGCTGCTCGATCAGATCGCAAGTTCGGTGCGCGGCTCGCGTGGTGACTTGTCGGAGAAAGTCGGCAACCTGCTCGAAGAGAACCGTCGTCTCGCGCGCGAACTCGATGCGCTCAAGCAGAAGCTCGCGG
>JBMTYG010000127.1:0-8768 GCA_049454295.1 Pseudomonadales bacterium | reverse complement strand
ATCGTCGTCGCGTAACGGCACATCGGATAGCGCACCGGTATAGCCCGCGCGCTGACGCGCTTGGTCGAACGTCACCCCCTGTTCATCGGTCAGCGTGGCAAGAGCCTCTGGTTGAAGCGCAGAGGACAACAGCCGTGAGCCCGCACATCCGATGCCAAATCGGGTCGGCTCCTCCGAAGTGAACATGATCACATCGATGGTTCGGCGCGGAACAAAACCGTGCGCGCGCAACAATCGCACTGCCGCGATCCCACCGAGGACGCCAACAGTGCCGTCGTAGCGGCCGGCGTGGGGGATAGCGTCACAATGTGACCCGGTTCCGACGCGCCCACGATCACCGTCAGTGCCCAACCAACGACCGACGATATTGCCTGCCGCATCTTCGATCACGGTCAACCCGGCATCTCGCATAAGCGCGCGCACAAAGTCTCTTCCTGCCAAATCGGTTTCGGTAAAGAGAATCCGCGTCACGCCGGGCGGGGGGGTGGAGGAAAGACTCGCCAAGGCGTCCAACTCACCCTGCAGGCGCGGCATGTCGGGCAGAGGCAACGCTGGCTCAAACCGCGGGCGCACGATTCATCTCCTTGTAGTAGATGTAGCGCGTTGCCGATTTGCCCGTGGCCGCGAACCATTGCGGGAGATACGGCGCCATCCAGATCGCATCGCCGGTCAGGACTGGATACCAGCGCTCGCCGAGGCGGTAAATGCCCTGCCCAGACAACAGGTAAAGACCGTGTTCCATAAAGTGGGTTTCAACGTTGGGCAGAGTTCCTCCAGGAGCGAACTCAAACACATTGATAGCCCAGTCCCAGGCAATGGAATCCGGCAGGAGACATTGAAGCAGCGCAGAGGGATCTCCGAGAAACGGCTGCGCCGGACAGTCTTGAATGCGGCTGACCCAAGCGTCTGGCGCGGCGACGCCCGCCACCGGCACATAACGCTTCTCGAACACAAGAAGATCCGCCGACTTCTCAACCCTCGCATTCCAGGGCAGGGCTTTCGGCACATAGGCGAAGCCCTCTGCCGCAAGTTCGAAGACTTCTCCCGCCATCTCGAGTTGCAGCGAACCTTGTAGCACCAGGAGCAAATACTGGTTGGCCGAATTCAGGGAGCACAAGCGGCTTCCCGGATCCGCGTGAACCAGATACTGCCCGAACCCCGCCCCCAACTCGCTCGATATCAATGCAACCGTCCGGGTACCCGGCCACCCCGGCAAACGTAACTCCACATGGGACTCCGGCGTGATAAGCGCATGATCGCTGTGAATCGAGGTTCTGGAGAGTGCTGTGTGAAACATGAACTGAACGTACCTCAACGGGTGATTGGAGCGACGGCGGGGGATGTGACCAAAGCACGCATGTCGGAGTCTGGGTCGGCATTGGCCAAGCGCTCAACGGCAGACACCAGCACACTGAGCGCCAGGGTGACGTCAGCCACATCTACGGATTCGGCAGGGTTGTGGCTGATCCCACCCTTGCAACGCACAAACAGCATTGCGACGGGGCACGCAGCGGCCATTGCCATGGCGTCATGCCCAGCGCCACTCACCAGTCGCAGGACTTCAAGCCCATGGTCGGCAATCGCTTTGCCCAACTCGTCCTGCAACCAATCTGAGCAGGGCGTAGCCGGGGCCTCATGCATCACCTTCGTCTCGAGTTCGAGCGTTCGTTCCGCGCAGATCTGATTCAGTTGCTCAAGGAACGCTGAGAGCGCCGTATCGCGAAGACCGTCATCTGACGCGCGGATATCAATAGTGAATTCGACTTCGCCGGGGATAACGTTCACCCCTCCCGGTTTGCAGGTCAGCCGACCCACGGTTGCCGTTACACCGTACGCCACCGCGGTTGCTTCGAGCAGTGCCACACCCTTGGCGGCGCCGACCAGCGCGTCTTGACGCAGGCTCATCGGCACTGTGCCTGCGTGACCGGCCTGTCCTCGAATCGTGACCAGCAGTCGCCTCGTGCCTGCTATCGCGGTGACGAGCCCAACTGGAAGTCCTTTCTGCTCGAGCACCGGACCCTGCTCAATGTGTACTTCCAAGTAACCCGCGAGGGCGTTTCGAGAACGAGAGGCTGCATCAACCGCACGGGGATCGAGACCAAAATCGCGCAGCGCTTGCTCAAGACTTGAGCCTTGCTCGTCGACCAGGGCGAGCCAATCATCCGACCAACCACCCGCCATGGCTCGGCTCGAGAGCAGCGTCGCGCCAAAGCGAACACCCTCCTCATCCCCGAAGCCCACTACGTCAACGTGAAACGGAAGATTGCGGCCCAGAACTCGAAGACGTTCCACCGCCGCAATACCGAGCAGCACCCCCAACGTTCCGTCATATCGACCTGCGTTGGGAACAGAATCCAGATGCGAACCGATGACGAGTACTGGCGCATCAGCCCGCTCCGCCATGAAACGTCCGATCACCGACCCAGCCCCGTCTTCGCGAACGCACATCCCCGCGGCTTCCATCCACGACGCGACAAGGTCGTTGGCCTCACGGTGCTCCCGTGTCAGAAAGGCCCTGCTGATACCGCTCGGTAAGGCGCTGATCCCCGCGAGGGTTTCACAGCGCACCATCACCTCGTCCGCCAGAGCGGTCATTCGGAAGCGTTCTGTCAGGGCGCTAACGCCGAAATTGTCCCCACCGGACGCAACCCTTTGCTCGCGGCTTGGCAGATCACCGGGCATCGACTCCTCGCTCACCTGTTACGCACCGAATTACCATCGCTCTTGATCCCCATAACCCCCAGCCAACCCTTTCATGCCACAAAGGCCTTTCTGTTTAGCAATTTGCGAGCCAATCGCTGAGTGAGGGTACGAGGCTATCGATCGAAGGCCTGGCGTTCGGTCTGGTTTTTGCATGGAACTGCTCGATGTGCCCCTGCTTGCAACCCTTGCGCAGCCGGACGGAGCAACTGCAATGGATATCCTTGACCAACTTCCCAAAGCCGAACTTCACGTACACCTCGAGGGCACCCTCGAACCCGAGCTGGCACTCACGCTCGCGGCTCGAAACGGCATAACGCTGCCCTGGACAGATCCCGAAGCTTTGCGCCAGGCCTATTCCTTCAACGATCTCCCATCGTTTCTCGCCGTCTATTACGCCGGCATGACAGTCCTCCAGACCGAACAGGATTTCTACGACCTTGCGATGGCCTACTTTCGCAAGGCCGCGGAAGAAAACATCGTCTACGTCGAGCCTTTTTTCGATCCACAGGCTCACACGCGGCGTGGAATTTCCTTCGACGTCGTCATTCGGGGTTTCTTGCGAGCACAGGCAGATGCCCGCACGCAGCTCGGCATTGAGTCACACCTCATCATGTGTTTCCTGCGCGACGAAAGCGCCGCCTCGGCAGCAGAGCATCTCGAGCTGGCAACGCCATGGCTTGACCAGCTAATCGGCGTGGGACTGGACTCGGACGAGGCGGGCAACCCGCCACGGAAATTCACAGAGGTGTTCGCGCGTGCGCGTGAGCGGGGCCTCAAGCTCACCATGCATTGCGATCTCAATCAGACCGATAGCCCGCTGCACATCCGCGAGTGTCTCGATCTGATTGGCGTTGAACGCATCGATCATGGCATCAATGCCCTCGATGATCCCTCACTGGTGCCAGACATCGTGCAGCGGAAACTGGCTCTGACCGTGTGTCCGGTGTCCAACCGTTTCGTCGTTGGCAATCTGACCGCAGCAGAAATCAGGACGCTCATGGATCAGGGCGTGTGTGTGACCATCAACTCCGATGACCCCGCGTACTTCGGCGCCTACCTCACCCAGAATCTCAAAGCGCTTCGGGATGAGGCCGGCTTCGAGCAGACCCGTGTGCTGCGGTTAGCTCGAAACGCTTTCGAAGGATCTTGGCTCGAGCCGGCACGGCTCTCCCACTATCTGCAACGCTTTGACGATTACGTCGCGGCAGCTTCCGCGGATAGCAGCTGAGCCGCCAATTGCTGATGACGAGCGCGTAAGGCGCCGATATCTAGGCCTGGAATGGCGCCGTCGATCACCCGCCAGCGACCTCCCACCATGACATGCCGCGCAGCATGCGCTCCACAGAGCACCAACGCAGCGATCGGATCCTCCGCCCCCGAGAAACGAAGCTCATCCAGCGCAAAACACGCAATGTCTGCGAGTGCTCCCACCTCCAGACGCCCCAAAGAGGGGCGTTGCAGGAGGCGCGCCCCTCCCAGCGTCGCCCATCGAAGCGCATCAACATGAGATACGAGCGAATCAGTCGTTGGGGGCTGATCTCTTGTTGCCGGCGCAAGGCGTGCGAGCAACAGAGCCTGTCTAGCCTCTAGCATCAGGTTCGACCCATCATTCGAGGCCGAACCATCAACACCCAACCCAACGGGCGCCCCCGCGCGTTCGAGTTCGCGCGCTTTGCAGATGCCGGAACTCAGCAGCATGTTCGACGTCGGGCAATGGCTGATGCCTACTCCGGCTTCACCCAACATCCTGATCTCGTCGGTATTGAAATGAATCCCGTGCGCAAGCCAAGTGCCGGGTCTCAGCCATTCTGCACGGGCTAGAAGCTCGAGCGGTCGGACGCCATGCGTGTCTTTGCAATACCGATCTTCATCCAGCGTCTCGGCCAGATGCGTGTGCAGTCCTACGTCCAGCGCGGCAGCCAGACGTGCGGTGTCGCGCAATAATCCCACGTCGACGGAAAAGGGCGAACATGGTGCAAGAGCCACCTGAACGTGCGCCTCTTCGGTGCGATCGTGATAGGTGCGCACCAATCTTTCGCTCTCCCTCAAGATGATCTCGGGGGATTGGGTTACCCGATCCGGAGGCAATCCGCCTGAAGATGCTCCAAGGCTCATACTTCCCCGCGTGAGCACGACCCGCAGACCCAGCCGACGCGCAACAGCAACCTGAAGATCGATAGCCTCCGTGATCGTTTCCGTAAATACGTAGTGATGATCGACGGCCAACGTGCACCCGGACAGCAGTAGCTCCGACAGGGCGAGCTCCGTGGACGTTTCGATCATGCTCGGTGTCAGCCCCGACCAAACGGGATACAACGCCTGCAACCAGGGGAAGAGCGGACGATCCAGCGCACGCCGGCAAGCACGGGTCAATGTCTGATAGAAGTGATGGTGGGTGTTGATAAGCCCCGGAAGCAGCACCAGACCGCGCGCATCAAACACGACATCAACCCGCGGCTCAGCGCCGGGCGGAACACGCTCGACGATCCTGTCACCACGCACGACGAGTCCTCGCGCCGCGCTCCCGTTGCCGGGCAAAGGCTCAACGGGCATCGGATCAAACACGGCAAGCGGATCACGTAGCCAAATCCTGGGGTGGGACGATGCGCTCAAGGCCGTGTGTGTCCTGACCCGTGTCGATGGGGTTGAGGCATGCAAGCTCCGGTGATCTCTCAAGTTGGCTGAAATTTTGCATCTCAGCCGGTTGAAAAAATACCAGCTACTGCGACCCCGGATGCTAGAACTCTACGTCAACCATCAGCACTTGCAGATCAGGGACGAGTCCCCCTCGACAACTCTGCTCGACTACCTGCGCAACCACCTTCAACTGAAAGGCACCAAGGAAGGCTGCGCTTCCGGGGACTGCGGCGCCTGCACCGTGGTCGTCGGGCGCCGCCGGTGCGACCCAGACCCCGAGACGACACAGGCCAACGCAGAAGACTCTCGATCCACGCTCGAATACAGCACGGCTAACAGCTGCATCACGCCCCTCGCTGCGCTTCATGGAACACAGGTTCTGACCATTGATTCCGTGGGCACCCCCGACTCTCTCCATCCCGTCCAGTCCGCCATGGTCGACCACCACGCCTCCCAGTGTGGCTTTTGCACCCCTGGCTTCGTGATGTCGTTAGTGGGCGCCGAGCTCGAGAATACGGGACTACAAACCACCCAGGTCCGGACGTCTCACGACATTGCGCCATTGATCGCAGGGAACCTGTGCCGCTGCACGGGTTATCGCAGCATACTCGCCGCCGCTAGAACGGCGCGGACCCTCCCCGCAGGAGACATACCCGCTCTTGCTGATGCCGAACTGCGGCTCCGAGCCATCGATCAGAAGCCGTCATCCTCGGAGCGACTGACGGGCTACCACAGCCCAACGACCGAAGCTGACCTGCGCGAGCTGCTGCAGGCGGCCAGCCACGAACCGCGCCTGGTCGCTGGTGGCACAGATCTGTGGCTGGAGGTCACCCAACGCTACCAAGCGCTTGCCCCCATCATTGATCTGAGTCAGGTCATCGAACTTGCCGTGGTAACGATTGGACCAGACGTCATTCACATCGGTGCTTCGGTCACCCATGCTCGACTCCTTACTCTGTTTGGTCCCGCGGGTCCGCTCGCTTGTGAACCGGTCGCCTCCATGCTCGAGCGGTTCGCGTCTCCTCAAATTCGAAACCGCGGTACGATCGGGGGCAACCTCGCAAACGGCTCACCGATCGCCGACTGGCCTCCCGTGCTGCTCGTGCTCGACGCCGAGGTAGAGCTGGTGCAAGCCGACGGAACACAGCGCTGGCTGCCCCTCACGGAGTTCTGGCGCGGCTATCGATCAACGGCTCTGACCCCGGGCGGCTATCTCCGAGGCATCCGATTTCCTGCGCCTGCCTGGCCGACCCTAGAAGTCTTCAAAATCAGCAAGCGCTTCGAGGATGACATATCCACCGTTCTTGGCGCTTTCCGACTGGAAGTCGTAGACGAACACATCTCGACCGCCCGGGTCGCCTATGGCGGCGTTGCTGCCACTCCGATCCGGCTGCAGCCTGTTGAGCAACTACTCATCGGACACACGCCCGAGCAGTGCCTGCTGAGCGCAGGGCTGCGAAAAGAGATCAGTGAACTGCTGTCCGATCTCGTGACGCCCATCAGCGACGTTCGGGGCAGCGCAGGTTATCGAAGCGCCATGGTTGAGGCCTTACTGCGACGAGCCCTACACGCCACAGCATCGGACTCCCGACCGTCGGGGTTGGCAACGGTTAAAGCGACGAGACCTTCATGAACACCACCGATGCCACAACCTTAGTCTCTGAGCAGGCGCCGATCGACCTGATTGGTGCCGAGCTTCCCCATGAATCCGCGGTTCTTCACGTCACCGGCAGAGCTCGTTATATCGACGACCTCGCGGTCCCTGCGGATTGTCTCCACGTTGCAACCGGAGTGAGTACGATCGCCCATGGAAAGCTTGTCCATCTCGATCTGAGCCAAGTTCGATCAGCCCCCGGCGTGATTGATGTGATCACCGCCGAGGACGTTCCAGGAGACCTGGACATTGGGGCAATTTTCCCGGGCGATCCTCTCCTCGTATCCGACACCATCAGCTACATCGGGCAACCTCTCTTCGCTGTGGCGGCCACGTCACTTGTGTTGGCCAAACGTGCGGCTGCGCTCGCGGTCCTCCAGTGCGAGCCGCTGCCGCTCCGCATTGATGCGCTGGAGGCATATCAGAGTCAGGACTTCGTTCTTCCCTCGCGCACCTGGCTTAGCGGAAACCCGGAGCAGGCGCTTACCGACTGTCACACCGTGATTGAAGGCGACCTGTTGATCCGCGGACAGGAGCACTTCTATCTGGAAGGGCAGGTCTCGCTCGCCTTTCCCGGCGACGACGGCGGTATTCACGTCCTGACCTCCAGCCAACATCCTCACGAAGTGCAAGAACTTGTCGCACGGGTCCTGGCCCTACCCATGCATCGGATCCAGGCGGAATGCCGTCGCATGGGCGGGGGCTTCGGCGGCAAGGAAAGCCAGGCGGCGCCCCTCGCCTGCATGGCTGCCGTGTTCGCTCACCGCTTGGGACGGGCGGTCAAGTACCGCATGCCTCGAGCGGATGACATGGTGCAAACCGGCAAGCGACATGATTTCCGAAACCGATATCGGCTTGGTGCGGACGCCGATGGCGTGCTCCGCGTTGGCGATTTCTCGCTCGTTGCGATGTGCGGTTTCTCTCCGGATCTTTCCGAAGGCATCGTCGATCGTGCGATGTTCCACGTGACCAACGGCTATCACTTCAGTCACTCGCGCATCGCCGGACATCGCTGCCGCACGCACACAGTTTCCAATACCGCTTTCCGAGGATTTGGAGGCCCACAGGGCATGATCACCATCGAGGCGGCGATGGACGACCTGGCCGCTCGCTTGGGGGTAGATCCCCTTGAGCTTCGGAAACGCAACCTCTATCGGCCTGGCGCGAGCGTGACTCCGTACGGCCAGAACCTGACCGAATATGTCCTTCCCAGCTTGATTGAGGCTCTCGAGCACCGAGTTGACTACGCCGCGCGCCGCGCCGCCATCCGTGCATTCAATGACCAAAGCCCGGTCATTAAAAAAGGGTTCGCGCTAACACCCGTGCAGTTCGGCATCTCCTTTACCACCACCCATTTGAATCAGGCTGGCGCGCTCGTGAGCGTGTTTACTGACGGCAGTATCGAACTGTCACACTCCGGCACAGAGATGGGTCAGGGCCTTTACACCAAGATCGCCCAAGTGGTCGCTGATGCCTTCGGACTGCCGCTGCAAAGCGTTCGCAACAGCAGTACGAGAACAGACAAGGTCCCGAACGGCTCACCGACGGCCGCTTCGGCGGGCACGGACATGAACGCCTGGGCGGCCCTCGATGCCTGCCGTCGCATCCAATCGGGACTTGCTGACTTCGCCGCGACCACCCTCGGATGGAACGCTGACCTCTTGCAGTACCGAGACGGCAGGGTTACAGCCGGAGACGAATCCATGTCTTTCCAGTCGTTTGTTCACGCCGCCTGGCGCGCTAGAACGCCACTTTCCTCGACTGGCTTCTATCG
>JBMTYG010000126.1:0-8806 GCA_049454295.1 Pseudomonadales bacterium | reverse complement strand
TGGAAGAGCAGAAACAAAAAACATAATTTGCCGCGCCAGCGGTAAGTCGTAGAAAACGGCGGTCAGGGGAAGCCCTGCCCGCCTTTTCTGGCCTCCCGCGCAACAATGTTGCGGCAATCGACAGTCTTGCAAATATTGTTGCGCGGTCGCCTGAAATGTGTTAACGCCCGAAAATGGGCGGAAATCGAAACAGACCACCGCTGAGCGTCCGTAGCCCTGCTGCGGGCGCTAAATCCGTTTCCAAGATAGCGAGCAACGGTTCACCGGCTCCCCAACAGGGCAAGCCGGATGCAGACAAAGCAACTCTTCGTAACGGTTGAAAAGGCCGATCCGGCCTCGGGCTACGATGCCCGTTTCGTCATGTCGGCTTCCACCCCCGACCGGGTGAAGGACACGATTGACCCCGTTGCCTACAAGTCCGCTGCCCGCACCGAAAAGCTCATCGCGCTCTGGCAGCACGACCCCGAAAAGCCCATCGGCTTCTGGACCAATCTCAAGGCTGAAGGCGACCGCCTGACGGGCTACATCAAGCTCGCCAGCACCAACCTCGCCCAGATGGTGAAGCAACTTATTGACGACGGCGTCCCGCTGTCCTCGTCAATCGGCTTCCGTGGCAAGGGCGAAGCCAACGACATCGGCGGAATCCATTTCAAGTCCATCGAGCTGCTGGAATGCAGCATCGTGAGCGTCCCGGCGCACCCCCGCGCCGTGCAGATCGCCAAAAGTTTCGGCCTGTCCTCGGTCATTGAGAGCGAGCCGGAAATTGCCGTGTCAGGCATCACCCCGAACGAAACTCTCATCAAAGCGCGTGCCGCCATTCTCAAGGCCAACCGCGCCGTAAGGAAATAGTACCATGGCAATTGCCGATCGCGTTTCTGCCGCTGAAGCAGAACTCGTTACCCTCAAGGACCAGCTGGTCGAAGCCACCAAGTCGCTTGAGGCCGCTCCCGACGAAGAGGCTCTTCTCGTGCAGGTCGAGGAACTCTCGGCCAGCGTCGAGAAGAAGTCCGCCACTGTCGAGGCCCTGAAGAAGGCCGAGGCCGCTCTCGCTGCCCGCGCCACCCCGGTTTCGGCTCCCGCCGTCATCCCGCAGATGAAGCGCGACCCGAAGGGCAACGGCGACCTTCTGTGGAAGATGGCTGCGGCCCGGTTCATCGCCTTCTCGCAGAAGAAGGATGTCAGCCAGGTCATCGAGGAGCGTTACAAGGATCACGCCGACCTCGCTGCCGCCAACGACTTCGTTACCAAGTCGGTCGTCAACCCCGCCATGACTTCGGTTTCCGGCTGGGCGTCGGAACTGGTACAGACCGATGTGCAGGGCTTCCTCGATTCGCTCAAGGCCGTTTCGGTCGCGGCGGAACTTGCGGCCCGCTCGCAGCGTCTGAACTTCGGCGGTTATGACTCCATCACCGTCCCGATGCGTAACCCGCTCGGCGCCACGCTGACGGAACCGGCATGGGTTGGCGAGGCTGGTAACATCCCGCTGACGCAGTTCAGCTTCGGCTCAATGCGGATGAACCGCTACAAGCTGGCGGCGATCACCACGTTCACCCGTGAACTGGCTGACCGCTCCACGCCGCAGATCGAAGGCCTGCTCCGCGATGCGCTCACCGAGGCTTATGCCCAGGTGCTCGACGCGGCGCTGCTCTCCAACGCTGCGGCGGTCACCGGCGTTCGCCCGGCTGGGCTGCTTAACGGTGTGACCGGCACGGCTGGCACGGCTGGCGGCGGCGAGGCTGCTGTCATCGCTGACATGAAGGCGATGATCACGGCGATGACCAACGCTCGTCTCGGTGCGCGTCCGGTGCTGCTGATCAACTCGGCCAACCGTCTGTCGCTGTCGCTCATGCTGAACCCGCTGGGTCAGCGTAGCTTCGCCGACGAAGTGTCGACGGGTCGTCTGCTTGGTGTGGAGATCATCTCCTCGCAGCACGTTCCGGCCAACACGGCGATCCTGGTTGATGCCGCGACCTTCGCCACCGCCTTCGACACGCCGATGTTCGATGTGTCGGACGTTGCCACCGTCACCGAGGCCAACGCGAATGGGACGGCTCCGACGATGGCGGCGACCTCTGCACAGGCAGCGATTGGCGCGGTCGGCGCGGCTGGCCAGGTGCCGGTCAACTCCGGTATCGCGGTTGCCGGTTCGACCGGCGCGGCGCAGGTCGGTCAGCAGACCCGTTCGCTCTGGCAGACCTACAGTGTCGGCATCCGCATGGTGGCCCCAACCTCCTGGGCTCTTCTGCGCGGCTCTGTGGCCGTCCAGGAGACGACCGCGATCAGCTGGTAAGTACTGCGTAAACCGGGGGGCTTCGGCCCCCCGGACTTTAACTCGGAATACAGGGAGCCCGCATGACCGTCATCATCATGAAGCAGACCGCGATTGGAAAGCGTGCCTATGCCATTTCCCGCGAAGACGCCGATGCGCTGGTGGCCGAAGGCCGGGCCGTGCAGGACAAGGCACACTCTGCCATCTACGAAGAGATCACACCTGACGAGGCCGCGCAGGGCTACATGACCCGCAACCTCGAACCGATCCCGGCGATTGCCGTCAAGCGCAAGCCGGGCCGCCCGCCGAAGACCCGCGTTGAGGAGCCTGCTGAAGACAAGGTCGAAACTCCCGCCGACGAGGATTGACATGGGGCTCTGGGACAAGGCCAAGTCGCTGTTGCGGGCAGAGGGCTCGCATCGCGGCCCCTTCTACGGCATTTCGGAGTTTGGCCGCTCCTGGGCAATCGAGCCCATCGGTGACGGCTGGCAGCGCAACCTCGACATCAGTGGCCACGGTGCCCGGCAGGTGCCTGCGGTCTATGCCTGCGTGATGGCGATCTCCCGCGCGGTGGCTCAGTGCTATCCGAAGCATGTGCGGCAGGTTGATAAGTCTTTCGATGAGGTGACGACCAGCGCCGCTTATCGCGTGCTGCGGAATCCGAACACGTATCAGACCAGCCCTGACTTTTTGTTGAACCTCGTGGCGACCGCGCTGTTTGAAGGCGAGGCATTCGCCATCGCCACGCGCAACGACCGCAGCGAAGTCAGCGGTCTTCACATCCTTCCGCGCGGTGCCTGCTCTCCGTTGATCGACGACGAGACGCGCGAGATCTTCTATGCGGTCGGCTCCAGCCCGCTGGCTCCCGGCGGCACGGACTACATCGCTCCGGCCCGCGACATCCTGCACCTGCGCTTCCACACGCCCCGGCATCCGCTGATTGGAGAGTCGCCCATCAAGTCGGCGGCGCTGGCAATCGGCATCAACGTGGCGCTGTCGAACACGCAGGCCGCGTTCTTCCACAACATGAACCGCCCCAGCGGCATCATCAGCACGGATCAGGTGTTGAACCGCGATCAGATGGCGAGCCTCCGCGCCGCGTTCGAGGATCAGGCTGCCGGCATGAAGGCGGGCCGCGTGCCTGTGCTTGGTGGCGGTCTGAAGTTCCAGCCGATGTCCGTAACATCACAGGATGCCCAGCTTGTCGAAGCACAGCGCATGTCACTGGAAGATATCTGCCGCGTCTTTGGCGTACCTCCGCCGCTGGTGGGTGATCTGTCGCACTCGACGCTGAACAACGCTGAAACATTGATCCAGAACTTCTTGAGCATGTCGCTCGGCTCCTACCTTGAGCACATCGAGCGGGCCTTCGACCGGCTATTCGGGATTGACGGCGGGCGGGAGTGGATCGAGCTTGATACTGCCGCGCTTCTCCGCACGGACTTCGCGGGCCGCGTGGACGGCCTGACCAAGGCGCTGACGCAGGGCCTGATGACGCCGAACGAGGCCCGTGCCCGTGAAGGTCTGTCGCCGGTCGATGGCGGCAACGACATCTTCATGCAGCGCCAGAACACGCCGGTCAGCCTGCTGGCGGAACTGGCGGCAAACGACATCGCGAAGGCGAAGGAGCCTGCTTCCGCGCCTGCTCCTGCCGAGACGCCGCCCGATGCGGTTGCGCCGGAGGCAGCAAAGGAACTCGACCCCGAACTGGTTAAGGCGTTTTTCGCGCTTCGGGCTATGAAGAAGGTCGCCGCATAATGATCGAGAAGAAACTGTTTGAAGCCCTTGAACCGCTGCTCGATCAGGTTGACGCCATCGAGAAGAAGGTTGACGCGATCAAGCCTGTGCCCGGCCCCGCTGGCGAGCAGGGCCAGCCCGGTCGTGACGGTGCGGACGCGGACCCGCTTGAGGTTGCCAAGCGGCTTGCGGACGACGAGACGTTCCGCGCCGTCATCAAGGGCGACACCGGCGAGCCGGGCAAGGATGGCGAGAACGGCAAGGACGCCGATCCGGTCGAGGTTGCCAAAGCCCTCGTGGAGGCCCATGCGGACGTGCTGCGCGGCCTTCCCGGCGAACCGGGCAAGGATGGCGCTCCCGGCGAAAAGGGCGCTGACGGTGCCCCTGGACGCGATGGTGAGGATGCCAACCCGGATGACGTTGCTGCCCGCCTGATCGACAAGCATCTCGATGCCATTCGCGGCCCCGTTGGCCCTGCTGGCCGGGACGGCATGGATGGCGTCAGCCTCAAGGCGGTGAACCTTTACGCCGACACGAAGCAGATCGGCATCGAACTGACGGACGGGCAGGAAGCCCTGCTCGACCTGCCAGTGGGTGAGCCCGGCAAGGACGGTGCGGACGGCATCAACGGCATCGGTTTCGATGCCAAGGCGTGGGTGCCCGGCATTCATCGCGAGAAGACCTGGGTCGTGGCTGATCTGGGCCGCATCTATCGCGCCAAGTGCGACACGGCAGGCGTTCCCGGTAAAAGCGACGACTGGGAGCGCATCGGCCCGTGGGGGATGCGTTGGACCGGTGTCAAGAAGGCCGACTATCCTTACGAGGATGGCGACCTGTACATTGACGATGGCACCACGTTCATGTGGTTCGGTGGCAAGGGCCACATGGTTGCCAAGCGGGGCGCACCCGGTGCCAAAGGCGAGGCGGGCAAGGACGGCAAGGATGCGCCGACCTTCCTTGAGGGAGCGTTCACGCTCAA
Organism: Pseudomonadales bacterium; assembly: GCA_049454295.1. Classification (GTDB taxonomy): domain Bacteria; phylum Pseudomonadota; class Gammaproteobacteria; order Pseudomonadales; family Azotimanducaceae; genus UBA7803. Next base: position 3,821 of record JBMTYG010000126.1, on the reverse strand, counting down.
GGGTGCCGTGTTTGTCATGTCGGACGGCTCGGTGGTTGAGGCTCCGATTGAAGGTTTGAAAGAGGCCATCGAAGACGCTGCAAGGCGCAAGGCCTTCGATGTTTGGGAAGAGTCATTCCGCCAGATCGAACGGGAGGGTGGTACGCCCACCCGTTCCTTTCGAGGGCAACTGATCCAGGGCGACTCCTACTCCAAGGGCGATATCGTCGTCTTCAACAAGTCCATGTGGATTGCCCGCAAGGCCAACAAGGGCGACCCGACCAACCAGGATGACTGGCGCCACATGTTCTCCGGCGGTGGCGGCGGTGGAGGCGGTGGCGGCCTTGTCCAGCTTTCGAATGTCCTTGTCAACGCCAACCTCGACATGGGTGGCCGCAGCATCATTGGCCTCGCTTCCCCCCGTCCCGGCTTGACGGGCGCTGGTGATGCCGTAAACCGGGCCTATGTAGATAGCCTCAGTGGCATCCACTCTTATTCCCTGACCGATACGGACGCATTCAACGCCCGCCCCGGCGCAACGGATGCCGACAAGTTTCGAGGCTTGTATACGGGCGCTGCTGTGCCTGCCATGGGCGACCTCATCACGGTCGGCTATAACAAGCTCGCAACCGACAACGCGAAGGCAGGCATTTATCGCTGGGACGGCACAACCTTCCAGCGGGTTGTCAATTTCGCCGCCGGGTTTGGTGGCGGCGGTGGTGACACTTTCCAGATAACATCAAACGGTGCGGCTGCGGCTGCACCGACGGCGACGGATCTCGCAGGCGTCCTGAATGCGTCGGCGGCAACGCTGCTTCCTGCAGGAACCAAGCTGAAGAATGGCGATATCGTCATCTCGACTGGCGGCGCGGCAGCGAATGCGAAATACAACGGCGCGGCCATATACAATGGCACGACTTGGGTTCAGCTCGCAGGCCAGGCCGATACCAGCCGGTTTATCGAAGGCTTCGTCAAGGCGTTGGTGTCGGATGCTGATCCCGCCGGGGCCGGGCATCCAACGGGTTCGGTCGAGTTCGTCACGGAGGCTGGCAAACAGCAGATCAAGGCTCTCGACAATGCTGGCAACTGGCAGCTTGTTTATGACCGCGATGAAATTGGGCAAGCAATTGCCGCGTCTCGCTCGTTCAAAGGCACGGTGGTCGAGGCTGGCGGCACGCAGATCGGTTCTGTCACGCTCGACACGCTGCCTGCGGAGTCCACGCTGAACGCTGGACAGTTGGCAACCTACTGGACCTGGACGGGCACGGACGGCCACACGGTTGGCGCCACGGAAATCGGCGGCGCGGCATCGGCCATCAACGGGTCCGTGCTGTCGCCCGGTGACTGGATTCAGGTTGCCAATATCGGCACGACCGCTGCGCCCATCTACCGTTACGTGGTCATCCACGGTGACACGCTTTCGGCGGCTCGCGCGGCCAAGCTCTTCGGCCATAACGTGTGGTCTGATGGCGCGTGGGAGACGGGCTCCATCGTTCGCTATCAGGCCACGCCGACCGATCCTGTGCGCTATTACAAGGCGACGGCAAACGTGGTTGCCGGTGACCCCGCCCCCGGCGCGGCAGTTGTCGCTCCTGCGACAAACCCGTGGGCAAACATCTCCCCGCAGGTGGCGTTGCAGGACTTGGCAGGGATCGACCTGATCACGACGCCCCCGTCAAATGGCGATGTCCTGCAGTATAATTTAGCCACGACAAACTGGGAGCCGCATACTCTCTTTACGCCGATCACGTTCTTCGGCACGCGGGACATTGACCCGCTGCGGATGAACCTTGCCGGAACATTCGGCATGGACACGGATGTCGTGCCCGCCGCGACGATGCCGACCGCTGGCGACATGTACATCTCGACGCAGACGGGTACGATCTGGGTCTTCGCTGGTGCCGACGTTACCGGCACGATGCGTGGACCGTATCCGACGAGCGCAACACAAACGGCGCTGGACATCGTTAACGCTGCGCTTGCCGATCTGACCGATGTCGATGTCACGACAACCGCACCCGCTCGCGGCCAGACGCTGCTGTGGAACGACACGACGAGCAAGTGGGAACCGGGCACACCGGCAACCACGCTTGGCTCGCTCACCGATGTCACTGAAGCCCCGGCCCCGCAAGCCGGTAACATTCTGATCGCGGATGGCTTGGGCGCTTGGTCTGAGCAAGCCAATCCGTCTTATTCAAAGGCTGAAACGGATGCGCTGATTTCCCGGCTCGTCCTTGGTCTTGAGCACGACATCGCGGTGTTCTCGATCCAGAACACGCCACCTGCTGTCAAGAACGAAGGTGACGCCTACATCATCGGCACGGCCCCCACCGGAGATTGGGCGCTGCATGCAAATGACGTTGCTTTTTGGGATGGGAATGCCTGGATATACGCCGCGCCAAAGAACAACGAAACCCATCTGGTCGAAGACCAGACCGGGCTGTTCTCATGGAACGGCACGCGGTGGGTGAAGATCAGTTCAACGTCCGCGGCGGGCGGTGCTTCCCAGCAGAACGGCGTCGGTGAAATACTGCCGTGGATGGCGGATATCATTCCTCCCGCCTATCTCCCCTGCGAAGGGCAGATTGTTGCAATTTCGGCCTACCCTGACCTGTTCTCGGTCATCGGGTCTAAATATAATTCCGGCACTGGTGCCGATGGTATTTCGACGTTTGCCCTGCCGGATCTGCGCGGTTACTTCCTGCGCGGCGGCGGAAACAACTCCGACGGCACGCACAATGTAACTGCCATTGGCGGAAAGCAAACTCAGTCCACTGCGTTGCCAGTCAATCCGTTCCGGGTTGACGGAACCACCAGCAACAACGGTACGCACGCGCACGACTTCCAGCTAAAGCGTGTTGGGTCGCAAGGTTCTGGTAAAAACGACTACAACCCGGGTGGTGATCAGGTTGGCCCGATTGAACGCACCTTCGACGCCGGTGCTCACACCCACACATTCGGCGCACAGGTAACGGGCGGTGATGTTGAGACCCGCCCGGCTTCAGTTGCCGTTCGCTGGATCATCCGTGTCACGCCGATTGACGGCGGTGCGGTTGGTCCTCGCGGCCCGGCTGGTGCGGGCGTCCCCGCCATCACGGCGGCTGATGAAGGCAAGTCAATCCGGGTTGTGACCGGGACTGCAGTGTGGGCTACGACCCGTGATCTTCCCACCGTCCCGCCGGGCGGCGGTGAAATACTCAAATGGAATCCAGCGACAAGCGTCTGGGAGCCAAAGTTCTCGCCGGTCGGCATAACGCGTGATCAGACTTATGCTGATATCGAGAATAACCGCATAACAACCTTGGAAGGACACGGCTGGTTCAATTCGACTGGGTATCTTGTGCTTCAGTTCTTCGGCGCGGACCACACGACGAAGGTTCCAATCGACAACACGTTTTCGATTATTTCGAGGGAAACAACAAACGACCACTCGTTCAGCGACGCGACGACAACCACCGTAACGAGTGATTTCCGTGGGTTCGATTTCCTGAACAACGACATCCAGGTTGGAAGGTACTGGGTTGCAAACGATACCTACGCATGGATCAAGGTGGAGGTTGACACCTCATACATCCAGAAAAACGCCATGTGCCCGATCAAGGTGGACTGGAAGTACAAGACTGATCGAGACACGTTCGCGACTGGCGGCATGCTGTTGCACATGAAGACCGGTATCAATCTTGGTCGCATTCAGATTGCAGCGACCGTTTCGTGGACTCCGCATTTCCGCCGCAAGATTGAAACGTACTGGTGATGACATGACCAACCTTGCTGACACATTCCCCTTCACAGGAACGGTTCCGAACGTTTCGATCCCGGTTCACGTTGGAACCACGGCCCCC
>JBMTYG010000125.1:0-8851 GCA_049454295.1 Pseudomonadales bacterium | reverse complement strand
TCGACCCTTTCTACTAGATTGTCCGCCGGGTCCGCATGGCCGGTCAGCATCCTGGAAGTCGCGGAGCACGAGATCGTTGGCGAAACTGCGGTGCGGCCGGGGCGGAGCGAGCAAGAGCATCAGCCCGCCCGACGCCTCTCGTTGCGCCAACGCAGTAACGCAGGCAAGAGGAGCAGGAGTACCGCAAGGGCGAGAAGGGTCGCCGAAAGCGGTCGCGTCACGAAGGTGGTGTAGCTGCCCATGCTGATGGTGAGCGCCTGGCGCAGCGACTGTTCCGCGATCGGTCCGAGTATCAGACCAATAACCAGCGGGGCCGCCGGGAAATCAAAACGCCGGAACGCAAAGCCCAAGAGGCCGAAGCCGAACAGAAGCAGCAGGTCGAAGACTGACTGCGACGAACCGTACACACCGGCCGCCGAAATCACGATGATGCCGGCATAGAGCCAGGGCGCGGGGATGCGCAGCAACCTCACCCATAGCCCCACCAGCGGCAGATTGAGGATGAGCAGGATCACGTTGCCAATGTAGAGGCTCGCAATCAGCGTCCACACCAAAGTCCCCTGCTCGGTGAACAGCGTGGGCCCGGGTTGTAGTCCGTAAGACTCGAAGGCGGTGAGCATGACCGCCGCGGTGGCGGACGTGGGAATCCCGAGGGTCAGCAGCGGCATCAGCACGCCGGTGGCCGCGGCGTTGTTGGCCGCTTCCGGCCCCGCGACACCCTCGACGGCGCCCTTGCCGAATTCGTCTTTGTAGGGTGAGAGCTTCTTCTCCGCGTAGTAGCTGAGGAGCGTTGGCAGCTCGGCGCCCCCTGCCGGCATGGCGCCGATCGGAAAACCGATGAACGACCCCCGCAGCCAAGGTTTCCACGACCGCTTCCAGTCCTCTCGCGTCAGCCCCACCTTTCCGTTGATGCGGTGCAGCTCGTGCCGTGTCGCTTCTCGCCCCTGCCAGGCGAGATACATCGCTTCGCCCACGGCAAAGATACCGACGACGGCGATGGTCATCTCGATCCCATCGAGCAGCTCTGCCCGCTCGAACGTGAAGCGCGGCTGCCCCGTTTGCAGGTCGATGCCCACGAACCCGAACAGCAGACCCAGGGTGAGGCTTATAAGGCCACGCAGCACGGAGTTGCCCAGCACGGCAGTGACCGCAACCAACGCCAGCACCACGAGGCTGAAGTACTCCGCCGGGCCGAATTTGAGCGCGACCGCAACGACCCACGGGGAAAAGAACGTGAGCGCGAGTGTGCCGATGGTGCCCGCGATGAAGCTGCCGATGGCGGCGGTGGCGAGCGCGGCGCCGCCCCGACCTCGTCGCGCCATCTGGTTGCCCTCCAACGCTGTCACCACCGTGGCGGACTCGCCGGGTGTGTTCAGGAGGATGGATGTCGTCGAGCCGCCATACATCGCGCCGTAGTAGATGCCGGCGAAGAGGACGAACATCCCGACCGCGGGCGCCTTGAACGTGAGGGGCAACAGCAGCGCTATCGTGAGAGCGGGTCCAATGCCCGGGAGCACGCCTACCAGGGTGCCGACGAGGCAGCCGAGGAACCCATAGATCAACACCGAGGGCTGCAGCGCCAACGCAAAGCCCTGCATCAAGGCTTCGAACGTGTCCATCAGGGGCTCCAGGAAGCAGGACGCATCGCGCTAAGCGGCAGGCCGTCCGCGAGGCCTGGCAAGAGCGGTCCCAGGTCGATCCCCAGCACGACGGTGAACAGTAGCCAGAACGCAAGCGCAATGGCCGCGCAGTTCGCGAGGGTTCGCGCATTCGCGCGCGCATCGAACCCACGCGCCACGCCCATGCCGCCGATGGCAGCCGCCAGCCAGAATCCGATCACTTCCACTAAGAGGCAAAAAGCGAAGCAACCTCCGAGGAAACAGGCGAGGCGCACAAGCAACCCCGGCAAGGGCTCCTGCCCCGGTTGTTTGGCTGCATCCGGCGCCGTCCCGCGCGCCGACGAAATCGCATAGAACAGCGAGAGAACGCCCAGCAGGCCTGTGATCAAGGTGGGCATCAGCGTTGCGCCCACCGCCGCGTATAGCGGCGAAGCGGGGATGCGAGTGACTTGCCATGCTGAGATACCCGTAAAAATAAGCATCAGCCCCGCGAGCACACGAGGGTTCACGTGAGCCCCAGGTCGGTGAGAACGGCTTCCGTATCCGCCATGCTTTTGGCGATTTCATCCGCGAAGCCGTCGCCGGCGAGGAAGGCGTCCGTCCAATTGCGTTTCGCCAGCGCGTCTTTCCAGCCTGCGGACGTGTGCACGCGCGTGATCAGCGCCTCAAGCTGGGCGCGCTGCGCCGCAGTGATGCCGGGCGCACCGAAGAGGCCGCGCCAGTTGGTCGCCGTCACATTGACGCCCAACTCGAGGAGCGTGGGTATATCAACCCCGGTAATCCGTTTGGTCCCCGAGACGGCGAGCGCTTTCATGCGACCCGCTGTGATCTGCGCCTGGAACTCCGAGTAGCCCGAAATGCCGGCCACGACTTGCCCGCCGATGACCGCCGCGTTGGCCGGCCCGCCGCCCGCAAACGCGACGTAGGCTGCGTCCCTCGGGTTGCCGCCAATTGCCTTGATGATCAGCCCCAGCAACTGGTGATCCGTCCCACCTGCGGACCCGCCTGCAACCGATACCGCCTTGGGGTTGGCCTTGAGGGCGGCTGCGAGGTCCTGCCAAGACTGAATCTTTCCGGAGGCGGGAACGACGATGACCCCAGCCTCTTCCGTCATGCGCGCAATCGGGGTGACATCGCGCAGGGTGATCGGGCTCTTGTTGGCAAGCGCCGCGCCGACCATCACGGAGCCGCCGACCATCAGGGCATTGCCTTGCCTCTGACGTCGATTGACGAAGCGCGGCAGGCCCACTAAGCCGCCGGCGCCGCCCACGTTTTCGATCTGAAAAGTCCTGACCAGACCCGCGGACCTGGCGGCGGCCTCGATGGCGCGAGCAGTCCCATCCCAGCCGCCACCCGCGGCAGCGGGAACGAACATGTGAATGCTGTCGAACAGCGCCGCGTCTTGGGCGAATGTGAGGGGAGGGAGGGTCGCCAACAGGCTTGAGGCGGCAACGGCCTTGACGAACGAACGGCGTCGCTTTTGCATGGACCATCTCCGCTGGAAGAAGGCAATCTCGGGCGTTCCCGTGACGGGTTGAAAGTGTACCCTCCTCATCCGCTTCTTTACGCTTGGAATCCTCTTTCAGGTTCGTGTCATTCTGGGCGTGCAATGACAGAACCCTGATCGATGGCCGTAAGCCAAGTGCCTTTGACAAAGAGGAAGAACTGAATGCCTGACACCGATGCTTGTGAGGTACTCATCGTCGGTGCTGGTCCGACCGGTCTTGCTACCGCGCTCTCGCTGACCCTGCAGGGCGTCAGGGTAAGGATCATTGATGACCAGCCGATCCGGCACGTGACTGCGCGTGCAAGCAATATTCACGCTCGGACTCTCGAACTGCTGGCGCCGCTTGGTGTTGCCGATCGAATCGTTGCATATGCGCAACCGATTCGTACTGCCCGGTTCTTTGCCGCCAACGGAGAAGAACTGCTGCGACGTGGTCCCAGCCTGATCGATTCGGCTTATCCGCCCGCACAAAGCCTGCAGCAGTGGCAGGTAGAGTGGATGCTCGCGGAACAGCTGTTGGCGCGCGGCGTGTCCGTCGAGGCCGACACGCAGCTTCTTGACCTCGAGCAAGACCAGTCGGGCGTGCGCGCAACCGTTAAAACGCCCAGTGGAGTCACGCGTATTGGATCGCGTTTTCTTGTTGGAGCTGATGGCGCCCGCAGCCGGGTTCGACAAACGCTGGATGTTCGTATGGAGGGGTTTGATTACCCTGAACGCTGGATTGGTGCTGAGCTCTCTATCCCTGAAACAGATACGCACACGGAGGCGCGCTTTCTTTTTGCGACTGAAAGGGTGGCGATCACCTTTCCGCTGGACAGCGGCCTCATGTTTTTTGCCACGCTGCGTGAGGGCGAGTTTCCTGACGCGGGCCCGGGCGCGTTTCCCGTGGACGATCTCAAACGTGTTTTTGATGACACCTTCGGGCGTATCCCGGGTTTAGATGCCCATGTGACCGCTGTTCCATGGACCGGTTTTTTTCGGATGCACAGCTGTGTGGTTCCTGACTACCGAACGAGAAGAGTCTTTCTCGCTGGGGATGCAGCGCACCTGTGCTCCGCTGCGGGCGGATTTGGGATGAACGCCGGTATTCAGGACGGCATCAACCTGGCGTGGCGCCTGGCTGCCCATATCCGGCTTCACGCGAGCGAGTCCATTCTCGAGGGCTACAACGTCGATCGCCGCGAAATGTTCGCCTTCATTAACGCTGCGAGCGATGCCACGCACAGGCTTTGGTCCAGAAGTGATCGCGACGCGGTTATTCGAGACCGCGCTTCGATGCCAGCCGCAGGCATTGCAGCTGCTGACCGCGATATGGGCGAAGTAGCCTTTGCGTATCGCAACGATCGCATGTGGTTCGATCAGGGTGAGCCTGGGGTAATTAGGGCGGGTATGCGCATGCCTCCCACAGCTGACATGTCGAGCGGGGATGGCGCCTCCCGACCCTGGAGCAGCTTGTACGACGGGCTTAACTGGACCTTTGTGTTGACGGTGAGTGATCGTATTCAGGTACGCGCCGCCTATGTGCGGCAGCTTGATATGGTGGGTTTGAGCTGGCTCAGCGCGCGCACGCGTTTCGTTCTTGCGGCCGGCGAGGCCTTCGCCTGGAACGCGCCGCGACCCACGCTCTACGTGGTGCGTCCCGATGGTTATGTCGCGTTTCGGCTTGATGCTGAGCCGGGCGCATTGCCGGATATCCGTACTCTGTCGGGTTGGCTGGCTGCCAATTTCGAACCTGACCTTCTTCAGGAGGACAACGCAGCGCCTTGACCAAACGTGTTCGTACCGCTTGTACGCGTGCTACAACCTGAGCGCGGTGTACAGAAGTAGAGCGGCACTCGTGATGGACAGGAACAGAAGATAGCCCACCCCTAGGCATACCACCTTGAGCCACGTGATCAGCCGTTTCTGCCGGTAAACATTGCGCATCGCGCGGTACAAGTAATAGGGCGAATAGAGCACCAGCGCAGTGAAAGCGAGCCCCGAAACCGACTCCACGGCCGTGCTGATTGCCTGACCCAGCGGCAGCAGGGCGAAAATTTCGAGCACTGCGATCAGCAAGGACCCTAAAAAGAAAAACGCGTGCACGTGTACGAAGAACAGCAGATGCTCCACGAAGTAATGGCCTGAGCGGAAGTACAGGAGTTGCGTCAGTCCTGCGAGCAGCGGGAGAAATACGAACAGGGTGCAGGGGATGAAGCTGCCCGATTCGCTGCCGAATCCTACCGGGTCGCTCAGCACACGGTGACAGGACTCGCGAATGCGTTGCTCCCATGCAGGCGAAAGTCCCTCGACCCCCATTTCCAAGCCATCGCAGTCCGTGGCCGTGATGGTTCCATCCCGCCCTGCTACCGCCTCCGGCTCGCTTGGGGCGCTGATCGATAGGGCTTCTGCGTCGATGGCCTCGGTCAGCCCTGACGAGTTCTCAACTGAGACGGTGAGGAAGAAGAGCAAACTCAGCACCAGATACATGCGCAGTGGCGGCATGTAACGCGCACGTCGCCCATTCCGATACTCGAGGGTCAGAAAGCCGGGTTGAAAAGCCAGCGGACGTAATGTGCGCCAGAGGCGGGAGTCCCAGTTGAACAGTTCGCCCGATAACTCCTTGCCCAACGCCCATAGAGTGAGGGCTGGTAGCTGAGCCGCTTGCCCGCAGCCGGCGCAGTACTCACCGTTGAGTGCAGCATCGCAGTTGCGGCAGCGCTCGATGGTCCCGGGCGCGTCGGTCGGTGCGCTGTCAGACGGCACCATGACCGGAACTTCGTTCATGCGGATGCCACGAAGAGCCCGGTCTCGGGCGTGATTCGCATGTGGGTGAGGGTCTTGTCGGCATGACGCATGCGCCAGGACAAGAGTTCCCGCGCGTGTTCCAAGAGCGTGGTTGCCGCGCTCGGGTCGCGTGATCGGTCGTGAAGCTCTTCGGGATCGCTCTCCAGATCAAACAAGAGCGGCGGCAGCGCGGCGAAATGCACATACTTCCAACCTCGAGTGCGCCGAACATTGAGCGTGCACTGGTCCATGTGAAGCCCGAGCGCCGCTTCTGCTTCGGCGGTAACAGGATCGCGGAAATCAAACTCCCAGTGCACCGCGTCGCGCCAACCGATAGGGGGCCTGCCGCTGTGCACGATGGGCAGGAGCGAGTGTCCGTCGCACTGGCGCGGTTTGCCGCGCCCGATCCAGTCGAGCAGCGTCGGCATCAGGTCAACGTGCTCCGTGAATGCATCGACCAGCTGCCCTCGAGTGCTATTGGCGGCAACGTCGGGGTCGCGAACAAACAGGGGCACGTGGTAGGACTGATCAAAGTAGCCCGCCTTCCCCAGCATCCAGTGGTCGCCCATTTGCTCGCCGTGGTCCGATGTCAGGACAATCAACGTGTTATCCCAGTCGCCGAACGACTTGAGCGCGAAGAACAGTCGCGCGAGGTTGTCATCCACTTCGTTCATGAGCCCGTAGTAGCTCGCTTGCAAAAGCTTGAGACGTTCCGGTTCAGAGGGCGCTACGTTACGCCGACCGCTGAGAAACCATGCGAGCCACGGGTGCTGAACCGCCTCCGCCCCGGCATCGATCGCACGACGGTAGCCTGGAAGCGTGTCGAGTGGATATAGCGTGTTGTACGGCTCCGGCGCGATCCAGGGTGGGTGCGGACGCACGAGTGACAAGTGTGCCATCCAGCCCGGCGCCTCCCGACCGAGGGCAGCCGGGTTTTGCGCTGCGACCCACTCAATCAGGCTGTCGACCATAAAGCGCGTATCGGAGTGTTCCGCCGCGAAGCGCAGGGGACGCGGTTGCCCACTGGACTGCCACCGCGGGCTTTCGTCCCGCATCAGATAAGTGAATTGGGCGTCTTCGGGCAGGTCGCCGTAGCCCTTTGCTGCCAGCCAATCGCGCCAGAGGCTGCAGTCTGTCCCCATCGGCAATACGTGATCCATGCCGGGGAGCGGACCTTCATCGGTGCGCATGAACGGATGATCAGCGTCGAACTCACGCGGGTCGCGCGCGGTGTGGGTGTAGCCAAAGAGCGCTGGCGCGTAGCCGGAATGCCGTGCCTCCAGCGCCCAGTTGGTGAAGCGCTGGTCGAGTGGCGTGCCGTTGGTGCCGCAACGGTGGTTGAGCAGATACATGCCGGTGTGGATAGAAGCCCGGCTCGGCGCACAGGGCACCGCATTGCTGTAGTGAGACGTGAACTGGACGCACTCTTTCGCGAAAGCATCCAGATGCGGCGTGCGCACCACGGGATGCCCGAGACGAGAAAAGCAGTCGCCGCGCCACTGGTCTACGGTAATGAACAGGACGTTGCGTCGCGATTGGTTCATCTCAACCTCCCTTGATTCAACGCCAAAACCCAACGCTGGGTGGAAGCCTAGGGCGCCCTGCGCCGATCCTCAACGACACGCCCGTAGCGTCGAATGTCCGCCTCATGCGGCAGATCACGCCACGGCTCATCAAGCGCCGCCTCATACCACTCGCGCATGGGCCCGAGATCAAGCAGACGCTGCGTGTAGCCTGTCGCGGTTGGTGACAGTTCTGGCGCGTAGGTTTGTATGCGAAATGCGACCGGCGCAAAAAACGCGTCTGCCGCGGTAAAGGCTGCGCCCGTCAGAAAGGGTCCACCGAATCGGCTCAGCCCTTCGCACCAGAGGGCATCGAGCCGATCCCATTCCGTCTTAAGCGCGGCTGTAACCTGATGCAGTTGCACGCGTAGGCCGCAATTCATTCCGCAGTGATTCCGGACGGTACTGAAACCAGCGTGCATCTCCGCACAAGCCGAACGAGCCCATGCTCGAGCAGTGCGGTCTGCAGGCCAGACCGACGGATGGGACTCCGCCGCATATTCGACGATTGACAGCGAGTCCCACACGATAACGTCACCATCGATGAGACAGGGTACCTTCCCCGTCGGCGAGAAAGTCAGGAACGAGCGCTGCGACGCGTCATGGAAAGGCGATAGACGCTCGTTGAAGGGAATCCCAAGTTCCCGGAACAGGACCCAGGGCCGCAGCGACCATGATGAGTAATTCTTGTTGGCGATGTGCAGGACCCAGGGCTGCTCGTGGCTCATGCAAAGATTCCCGGCGCGTCGCGATCGATGAAGTAGTAGGCGTTATCGATCTGGCGCCCGGACTGATCGCGTGGTTCGACATGGGACAGTTGCCCGCCGATCTTCTCCATGGCGCGACGCGAGCGCAGATTGTCGACGCCGACATGAAACCACACGCGGCGTGCTTGACTGAATGCGTGTTCAAGCATCAGGCCCTTTAGCTCTCGATTGAAAGCGCCGCCCCAATGCGATCGGGCGAGGAAAGTGTAACCAATGGCGACGCTTTGGTGCGCCGGGTCCCATTCGTAATAGCGCGATGAACCGATCAACGTGTTCGTGCCTTTGTCGATGACGACCAGAGCGCCCTTGCCACCACTAGTGGGCAGTGCCGGACGGAAGAAATTGCGTTCGAATACGTCCCGTTGGTAGCGCGCCGGATCCGGATGCAGCGCCCATATAAGATGGTCACTCGCTGCGGCGAAAAGCGGCTCGAAATCATCCATCCGCAAGGGACGCAGGGTTAGATGGGCGCCTGATAGTTCGGGCTGAAAGTCGAAGTCGTGCAGCATTGTTTTATGGTCGGTGGGTCAGGGGTTGAACAGGATCACTGCGCTGCATTGAGCAGGGCAAGGATATGGTCCCAGCTTTTACCCCAGCTGCTGTGCCTGCCCCACGGTGACCAGGAAAATG
>JBMTYG010000124.1:0-8931 GCA_049454295.1 Pseudomonadales bacterium | reverse complement strand
CCACTCCCACGCCGTGCAGACCATGTTCCGCGAGGTGTTCGCGGGCCAGTTCCACAACCTGATGCCCTACGACATCTACATCGACTATCTGCGCAACTCGAACCTGGTGAATTACGGCGCCGACGGCGAAGGTTTGGCACTCTGCGCACCGGACCAGGGTGCGCGAGCTTTCGTCACCGAGATGTTCCGGCAGCTTGGGCTGCCGAAAGCGCGGTTCGTACTGCTCGATAAAGAACGCTCCGGCGAGCGTCAGGTCGAGATCACGCTGCATGAAGACAGCGAATCCACCTTCGAAGAAATTCGCGGGCACGATATCGTGCTGATGGACGACATGGTGCGCACCGGCTCAACCGTGGTGAAGACCTGTCAGTTCCTGAAACAAATCCAGCCGGGCCGTATTGTGTTCGTCGTCACCCACTTCTACGCGAGCGAAGAAGGGCGCGAGAAAATGGCGAACTCGGCGCTGGATGAAATTCTCACGCTGAACACGCTGCCGACGATTCTCAACCGCGATGAACAGGGCCGCCTGCGGCGCAAGATGGTGGTGCTCAAGATCGAAAGCTGGCTCGCACGCCGGCTGCGAGAGATCGTCGGGCTGCCAGTCGCTGACAGCAGTACGCTCTATCAGATCGATATGTCCTCGAAGAACCCGCGCTTTATCCGGAAAATCTGGGCAAACGATCAGCTGCCCGCGTTACACGGCAAACACTAGGGCGCTGCCGGCTCACTCGTGGTCGTGTCCTGCCCCTTCACGGAACCGGTCATCACCGCCCAGTCGCCCATGTTGTCCTGATACACGCGGGCCTCACGCTGCCGGCGGATGGCCTGGGTCTGGTCCGAATAAAAGGTTCGAACCGTGAAGTCGACGATGGCTGGCGTAACCATGGCTCCCTCCGGTATCCGGTCAATCTGCGTATCGCGCAGCGTGGCCCGATACGATTTGCCAAATCGTACGTCGTTCAGGGTGAGCTCGGCCCGAGGCGTGAAATCCGTTGCCTCCCGGTTCCAGCTGCTCTTCAAAACGGTCTCGACGATGTCGCGCGTGGGCGCGTCGCCTTGCGCCTGACTAAAACCCGCAAGGATTGTGAATATTCCCGCGAGACCCCCCCACGCGACTCGTTTGGCGATCGCCATGACCTGCTTCCTCCGCTCGGACCGCTGACCGACCAAATGCTACCCATCTGGTAAACTTTGCGGAACAGCGTCGGAGCCACCTGCTTGAGTCTGTCGAGATCCCTTTGCGTTGCACCGATGATGGCGTGGACCGATCGGCACTGCCGCTATCTGCACCGGCTTGCGGCTCCTCGCGCCCTGCTCTTCACCGAAATGATCACCGCCAACGCGCTGCAGCATGGTCCCGCGGAACGCCTGCTGCGCTATGACCCGAGCGAGCACCCAGTGGCTATCCAACTGGGTGGCTCCGATCCGGGACTCTTGGGGGAGGCAGCGCGACTGGCGATGGACGCGGGTTATGACGAGATCAATCTGAACGTGGGCTGCCCTTCTCCTCGAGTGAGCAAGGGCCGCTTCGGTGCCTGCCTGATGCAGGAACCGGAACTGGTGCGCGACTGCGTGGCAGCGATGTGCGCCGCGGCACCGCTGCCGGTTACGATCAAATGTCGGCTCGGCGTGGACGACGCTGACTCGGACGACCTGCTCGACCGCTTTATCGAGATCACGCGCGCGGGCGGCTGCGACGTCTATTACATCCACGCGCGTAAAGCGCTCCTGAAGGGGCTATCCCCTGCCCAGAACCGCAGCGTGCCGCCGCTCCAGTACGCGCGCGCCTATCGGCTGCGGGAACGCTTCCCAGACCTGCGCTTCATCGTCAACGGCGGTATTGAGACGACCGAGCAGGTGCGCGAGCACCTCACGCGGCTGGACGGCGTGATGATCGGTCGCGCCGCCTATCACAACCCGCTGCGCCTCGCCGAGATGCATGCGGTGGTCTTTGGGGGCGAGCCGGTGGACAGTCATGCGCTGCTCGCGGGCTACCGCGCGCACGTCGAGCGTGAACTCGCCACGGGCACGCGACTCGCCGACATGACGCGGGATGCGCTCGGGCTTTTCGCAGGCTCTCCCGGCGCGCGCCGTTGGCGGGGTGTGTTGAGCGATGCCGCGCGGCTGCGCGCCAACGACATCGGTCTGCTCGATGAGGCGCTTGCATTAATCGAGCCGATGGCAGCCTGACGCGACAGGAGCGAAAACTTTCCATGCTGAAATCCCTGCTCGATCGACTGCTAAGCCCAACGCCGCGCGCGGACACGAAAGATCCTGTGGCGCTGGCGGCTGCGGCGCTGCTCATGGAGGTGGGCTGGGCAGACCAGACCGCAACAACGGCGGAAATAGCGCACATGCGGGAAACGCTGATCGAGCGCTTTGGGCTGGATGAGTCGTCGGTCAGCGCCCTCATTGACGACGCCGCCGCAGCGCACGCACAAAGCGTCGGTCTACAGCGCTATACGCGCCTGATCACCGAGCACTGGGATGAGCCCGCGCGCTTTGATCTCGTCGTGCGGCTGTGGGAAGTAGCGCTCGCCGACGATGCGCTCGATCGCTACGAGGAGCACACCATTCGGCGCATCGCCGAGCTGCTGTATGTCGAACACAACCGCTTTATCGAGGCGAAGCGTCGCGCGCGAGACAATCGCGGGCTGGTCGGCTAACCCGCCGATACCGTCTAGTAGGCTTCTTCGTCGCCGAAATCGTCCAAGAACGGATCGTCTTCCACGTCGATCTCACCGTTCTTGACCTCAAATTCGCGCAGCTGCAGATAGGCATCGCGCATGAACAGATAGCGATCGCCGCTCATCACCGTCTCCACCGTCATCAGCTCGGCGCGAGTGTCGATCACGTCGACCGCGCGCAAGCTGTACTGGGTGGCAGTGCTGTCAAAAAGCTCAACGGGATTGAAGAGGAAGTCGAGCACCGTGCCCGCGGAATCTGTCACCGTGGACGGCCCAAGCCCGGGCAGCATGACGAACGGACCGCTGCCAATGCCCCAAACGGCGAAGGTCTGACCAAAGTCTTCTTCGCGCTTCGGCAAGCCACTGCGCGTCGCCAGGTCAAACCATCCCAGGAGCCCAAAGGTCGAGTTCACCGCAAAGCGCGTGACGTCGACCATGCCCTCGTGGGGGCGACCCTGCAGGAACTGATTGACCGCGGTGCGCGGCACCGCGAGATTCTCGAACACGTTGTGCAAACCATTCTGAACGCGCTCCGGTAGACGCTTGTACGCGCGTGCGAGCGGCTTGGCGATCCAGCGATCGCCCCATTCATTAAGCGCAAACACCTTTCGGTTGGCAGGCTCCCATGGGTCATCGGTCTCTGCCCGAAGCCCAGACGCGGGGAGCAACACGAGCGCCGCGAGCAGCGCCCGCAACGCGAACCAGCGAATTGATTGCAGACCGGTCACGCCAACACCTCAGGGCACCGCGCCCGCGCGAATTCTCCACCAACCCAGCGCTGAAATGAAGGTTTCATGACTCGATCCATCAGATAAGACCCGCCTCGCGCTCGAGAAGAAGTAGTTCTCGCTCAATACGTTGCGGCGATACTTTATTACGAGTTCCAAGAGGCTCGGCGAAGAGCGCGATGCGCAGTTCCTCGAGCGCAAAGCGCATATCTTGCCATCCATCCGGGCTGCAGAGCGGCGCGGACCGAAGCCGCCCGAGGCGCGATTCGAACCCCGCAAGCGTCGCGCGCGCAGCCTCGTCCCGCGGCAATCGCCCCTGCAGGTGGTCCAGACGATACCTGAGCGCCGCGAGATACCGCGGCCAGTCAGACAGATAGCGGCTCGGCATATGGCCGAGCAGATCCGGCGGCACCAGCTGCGCCAGATGGGCCCGGGCATCCGCCACCACCGGCGCGAGCGGGGGCGATGTCAGCGCATCGAGACGCTTCACAAGCTCGAAACGAGCGGCGAGCACCGGACGCAGCGCTACGAGCACGCGCTCCAGCCAGCGCGGCGCCTCGCTGCGATGCGCCTCGAGCCGTGCTTCGAATTCAGCCGTGCTCGCGGGCAGCGCCTTGCCCTCGAAGAAACAGTACCAGGTCACCCCTTTCAGCACGGCATCCGTCAGCGCCCGCGCGGTGCCGAGGCTCGCATAGTGCAGCCCCAGGTCACGCTCTTTCTCCAGCACGCGGCGCAGCCCGCGTGTCGTCGGACCCAGCCGCGCCAGCGCAAGCCACGGGTAACCGGACAGATTGGCCTCGCGCTGCGCCTGCTCATTGGGAAAGAGACGCAGGTCCACCCGATCCTCTGCCGCCACCAGCGCGGGATAAGCCGCAATCGGCCCCGCACCGTCGTCGACTCGCAGCGAGGTGGTCGGATTGACGTCAGCCGGAAAGCGCTCGAGCCCGCGAACCTCGATCTGTTCGCGCAACCCTGCCCCCATGCGCGCCTGCAGGCGCTCGGCGAACTGCGCGCGCAGCACGTTCACATCGCGCCCCTGGGCGATCAGCTTCCCTTTTTCATCAAGCACTTGCACGTTGATCAGGAGATGTGGATCGACTCGCTCTGCTGACCAATCGTCCGCTCCGGGCGAGATGCCATGCAGTTCCCGCAGCGCGGTGCCAAGCGCCTGGGTAAAGCGCCCCTGGCGGTACCTGTCTGGTCGCTCAAGCAGCGCCAGAATCGCCGGCACCTTGTCCGGCAGCGGCGCAAGCGGGCGGCGCAGCGATTTCGGCAAGGAGCGAAGCCACGCCTCGACCACGAGCGGCAGAAATCCGGGCACCGACCATTCGAGCGCGCTCGCATCCACCGCTTCCAATAGGCCCACCGGCGTGCGCAGGGAGATACCGTCGTCGATCTCACCCGGCGCAAAACGGTACTTGAGCGCAAAGGCATTACCGCGCATGACCAGTTCCGAGGGGTAATCGGTCTCTGCAAGCCCCGATGCCGTGAGCGTGAGATCGGCCTCGGAAAAAATGACGCGCGCCTGTTGCGCTGGCGTTGCCTTGCGCCACCAGCGCTCGAGCGCGGCGGCGGATGTCGCCTCGGCTGGCAAGCGCTCGTCGTAGAGGTCTGCGATGGCCTCTTCGGACACGAGCAGATCGCGACGGCGCCCCTTTGCCTCGCGCTCGGTAAGGTCGCTCTGCAGACCGAGATTTCGCGTCAGAAATGGCAGCGGTCGCGGCATGGCGCCGCGCACGAGCCCTTCGCGGATGAGCAGGCTGCGGCTGATCACGGGATCTATGCGCGCATAGGCGATCGCTCGCCGTTCAACAAGCGGCAGGCCGTAAAGCGATACGGACTCTTCGGCGATCACTTCGCCGCGCTTCGGGTTCCAGTGCGGTTCGCTATAGCTGCGTTTTACCAGATGTGCCGCCGCCTCTTCGATCCAGGGCGCGTCAACGGCGGCCACGGAGCGCGCATACACGCGGCTGGTTTCGAGAATCTCCGCCGCCATCAGCCAGCGCGGCGTGGCACGCGCGAGAGTGGACCCTGGGAAGACGCGAAAGCGCAGATTGCGCGGCCCGAGGTACTGCCCCTTTTCATCCAGCAGCCCGATGAGGCTGAGGGATCCGGCAAGAATCGACCGGTGCACGGCGGCATAGTCGGCCGGCACCTCGTTTACGCGCATGCCGATATCACGCACAGCGAGCAGCAGCTGGCGATGCAGTTCGCGCCACTCGGTCATCCGCACCGGCGACAAAAAACGCTTTTGCAGCAGCGTTTTGAGCCCCGCGCGCGTCGACGCTTGTCGCGTCTCCTCAAACCACTGCCAAAGCTTTACCAGACTGAGAAACTCGGAGCGCTCATCTGCCCAATCGCGATGCGCCTGGTCTGCGGCTGCCTGTCGATCCGGCGGGCGCTCCCTAGGATCGGGAATGGCGAGACCACTCACAACGATGAGCACCTCGGCAAGCGCGCCGCGTCGATCGGCCTCGATCAACATGCGCGCAAGCCGGGGGTCCACCGGCAAGCGCGCCATGGTGCGCCCGGTGGGCGTTAAGCGACCGCCTTCGAGGGCGGTCAGTTCCTCGAGCAGTTTCTCCGCGTCACGGATGGCACGGGGATCCGGCGGATCCAGAAACGGAAAGCGGTGAATATCCCCCAAGCCGAACGCCTGCATCTGCAGGACAACCGAGGCGAGATTCGTGCGCCGAATTTCCGGATCGGTGTAAGCCGCTCGCCCCAGGAAATCAGCTTCGCTGTACAAGCGATAACAGACACCCGGCGCCACCCGACCGCAGCGCCCCATGCGTTGGTTGGCGCTCGCCTGGGAAATGGGTTCGATGGGCAGTCGCTGCAGTTTGGATCGAAACGAATACCGGCTGATGCGCGCAAAGCCGGGATCAATCACAAAGCCGATGTTTGGCACTGTGATCGACGTTTCCGCCACATTGGTCGCGAGGACGACGCGGCGCCGCCCACCGGTTTCGAACACGCGCTGCTGATCCCGCGCTGACAAGCGGGCATAAAGCGGCAGCACCTCCCAGCGATCGCCGAGGCGCGTGCGCAGAAAACGAGCGGTCTCCAGAATCTCCCGCTCGCCGCTTTGAAACACGAGCACATCGCGGGCTCCGCGCAGTGGCGCTCGCTCGATATCCTCGAGGCACGCCATCAAGCGCTCGTCCGCCGCCGCCTCGGTATCTGCCTGATCGAGGTAATTGACCGCGACCGGATAGCCGCGCCCGCCGACCTCCACCACCGGCGCGTTGTCAAAATGGCGCGAGAACGCCGCGACATCGATGGTGGCACTGGTGATGATCACCTTGAGATCTGAACGCCGGCGCGTGAGATCACGCAGATAACCCAGCAGAAAATCGATGTTGAGACTGCGCTCGTGGGCTTCGTCGACAATGATCACGTCGTAGTTATCGAGCCAACGATCGCGCCGGATCTCGGTGAGCAGGAGCCCGTCAGTGACCAGCTTGACGAGCGTTCGCGGCCCGACCTGATCCGAGAACCGCACCGCATAGCCGACGCCGTCACCCAGCGGCATCTCGAGCTCGAACGCGAGCCGAGCCGCCACGCTGCGTGCAGCGAGCCGCCGCGGCTGGGTGTGGCCGATCATGCCACGCCGCCCATAGCCAAGCTCGAGACAGATCTTGGGCAGCTGGGTGGTCTTGCCCGAGCCCGTCTCACCTGCCACCACGATCACCGAGTGCGATTCCAGCAGGCGCGCGATCTCGCCGACATGCGCGCTCACGGGCAGCGCGTCGGGATACTCGATCTTGGGCTTGAGCAGATTACGCGCGGCAAGCGCCGCCACCGATTCGGCATGCAGCGCGGCGTAGGCCTCGGGATTCTGGCGCGCAAGACGACGCAGGGTATGGACGTCCCGGCGCAGAACCTGGGACGTATCAAGGTTCACGGCATTCACCGAAGGCGCGATCGACCGCGGACGATCGACCTTATTTGGACAGGAACCCCATGGCATCCTCGAGCCCGCGCAGCGTCAGCGGGTACATCTGTCCCCCTACCAGCTCGCGCGTGATGCCCACGGACGTGGAGTATTCCCAGGTTTCCTGCGGCGTTGGATTGAGCCACGCCACTTTCGGATAGAGGCTCGTGAAGCGCGTCAACCAGGCGGCCCCCGGCTCCTCGTTCCAATGCTCGACGCTGCCGCCGGCGTGGGTGATCTCATAGGGCGCCATGGTCGCATCGCCAACGAAGATCACCTTGTAGTCGTGCGGGAACTTGTTGATCACCTCGAGCGTGGGCAGCCGCTCGTTCATGCGCCGGCGGTTGTCCTTCCACACCGATTCATAGATGAAGTTGTGGAAGTAAAAGCTTTCCAGGTGCTTGAACTCGGTGCGCGTGGCGGAAAAGAGTTCCTCACACGTCTTCACGTGCGCATCCATCGACCCGCCGATATCAAGGAACAGGAGCACCTTCACCGTGTTCTTGCGCTCCGGCCGCATGCGAATATCGAGCATGCCGCCGTTGTGTGCGGTCGAACGGATGGTGGTGTCGATGTCGAGTTCTTCGTCCTTGCCGGTGCGCGCGAACTTGCGCAGACGGCGCAGCGCCATCTTGATGTTGCGCGTGCCAAGTTCGACCGAGTCATCGAGATTCTTGTAGTCGCGCTGATTCCAGGCTTTTTTGGCCTTCTTGTTCTTGCCTTCAGCGTTGCCGCCCGGCCCTTTGCGCCCGAGCTTGTTCGGGTCGTCGCCTTCCTGGCCCTCTTTGCCTTCTTTGCCCTTTTCGGCTTTGGCTTTTTCTTCTTCCTCGCGCGCCTTCTGGAACGCTTCGATCAGCTTCTCGAGCCCGCCGAGTGATTTGATCTGCTCAAGTTCTTCGGGGGTGAGTGACTTTTCGAACTCGCGGCGCAGCCACTCGTCCGGAATCAGCGACTGCAAGAGCCCGTGAAGATCTTCGAGCCCCTTGAAGTAAGCCGCAAAGGCGCGATCGAACTTGTCGTAGTTCTTCTCGTCTTTGACCAGGCAGGTGCGGCTCAGCAGATAAAAGTCATCGATATTCGCGTAAACGAGCCGGTTCTTCAGCACCTCGAGCAGGTCCATCAGTTCCCGCAGCGTCACGGGGATCTTGTACTTGCGCAGGGTCAGGAAGAAATTGATCAGCATGGTCCGGCTCCGTCGTTGACGCGTCTTACCCTCGGCTGTCGCGGCGGTTCATGAACGCCAGACGCTCGAGCAGATGCACGTCCTGTTCGTTCTTGACCAGCGCGCCGTACAGCGGCGGGATCGCCTTCGTGGTGTCACGATTGGTCAGGATTTCATCGGGGATATCGTCCGCCATCAGGAGCTTCAGCCAGTCGATGAGCTCGGAGGTGGAGGGCTTCTTCTTCAAACCCGGTACCTTGCGCACATCAAAGAAAATTTCGAGCGCTTCTTTGACCAGCGACTGCTTGATGCTCGGGTAATGCACATCGACGATCTGCTGCATCGTCTCGCGATCCGGGAAATTGATGTAGTGGAAAAAGCAGCGGCGCAGAAATGCGTCCGGCAGCTCTTTTTCGT
>JBMTYG010000123.1:0-8987 GCA_049454295.1 Pseudomonadales bacterium | reverse complement strand
GCTGCCTTGGTGGGACGCCACGGGCCGATGGTGATGGGTGCGGCGATGCGGGTGCTGCCAGCGCAAGTCCACGCGCCTCAAGCTTGCCAAAAATGAAGGGCTTAAAGAGCTCGAGCGCCATCTTCTTCGGCAGACCACACTGGTGCAGACGCAGAGTCGGTCCCACCACGATGACCGATCGACCAGAATAATCCACCCGCTTGCCAAGCAGGTTTTGACGGAACCGCCCCTGCTTGCCCTTGATCATATCGGCCAGGGATTTCAGAGGGCGCTTATTGGAACCCGTGATCGCGCGTCCTCGACGCCCGTTATCGAGCAGCGCATCGACAGCTTCCTGCAGCATGCGTTTTTCGTTGCGCACGATGATGTCGGGGGCGGACAGATCGAGCAATCGCTTCAAACGATTGTTGCGATTGATCACTCGACGATAGAGATCATTGAGATCGGATGTCGCGAAACGCCCGCCATCGAGCGGCACTAACGGACGAAGATCGGGCGGCAGTACTGGGAGTGAGTCCATGATCATCCATTCGGGACGATTGCCGGACTCAAGGAAAGCCTCCATGAGCTTAAGCCGCTTCGAGAGCTTCTTGATCTTCGTTTCCGAATTGGTCGCAGGAATCTCTTCGCGCAAGCGCTGTGTCTCGGACTCGAGGTCGAGGCTCTTGAGCAGCGCTTGAATAGCTTCTGCGCCCATTCGGGCATCAAAGTCGTCACCAAACTCTTCGAGCTTCTGGTAGTAATCCTCGTCCGACAAGAGCTGACCCACCTCGAGATCGGTCATGCCCGCATCAACAACAACAAAGGACTCGAAGTACAGCACGCGCTCGATATCGCGCAGCGTCATGTCGAGCAGAAGACCGATGCGCGACGGCAACGACTTCAGGAACCAGATGTGCGCCACCGGGCTTGCGAGTTCAATGTGCCCCATGCGTTCGCGTCGGACTTTGGTCAAAGTGACCTCAACGCCGCACTTCTCGCAGATCACCCCGCGGTGCTTCAGGCGCTTGTACTTACCGCACAGGCACTCATAGTCCTTGATCGGACCGAAGATGCGGGCACAGAAAAGACCATCACGCTCAGGCTTGAACGTACGGTAGTTAATAGTCTCCGGCTTCTTCACCTCCCCGTAGGACCAGGAGCGGATCATCTCCGGCGAAGCCAGACCGATGCGCAAAGCGTCGAAATCATCGACGCTGCCTTGCGCTTTCAGCAGATTGAGCAGGTCCTTCATCGCGTCACCTCCTCTTTGATCACTCGTTCTCGAGCTCGATATCGATCGCGAGCGATCGGATCTCCTTCACCAGAACACTGAATGCCTCGGGCATTCCAGGTTCCATGCGGTAGTCGCCATCCACGATGTTCTTATACATCTTGGTACGACCACTCACGTCGTCGGATTTCACCGTGAGCATTTCCTGCAGCGTATAGGCAGCGCCATACGCCTCGAGAGCCCACACCTCCATCTCACCAAACCGTTGTCCGCCAAACTGCGCTTTGCCACCCAGCGGCTGTTGGGTCACGAGGCTGTAGGAACCCGTGGATCGGGCGTGCATCTTGTCATCCACCAGGTGGTTGAGCTTCAGCATGTACATGTAGCCCACCGTCACCGGGCGATCGAAGCGGTTACCGGTTCGACCGTCATACAGGGTGGACTGACCGCTCGTCGGCAAACCTGCAAGCTCAAGCAGCTTCTTGATCTCTTCTTCCCGCGCTCCGTCGAAAACCGGCGTCGCAATCGGCAGCCCTTCGCGCAGGTTGTTCGCGAGCTCCACGAGTTCGCTGTCACTCAGACCGGACAGATCTTCCTGCCGGCCGCCCACACCGTTGTACACCTGCTCGAGGAATCCTCGAACCTCTGCAATCTTGCGCTGCTGATCGAGCATCTCACCGATGCGCAACCCAATCCCTTTGGCGGCCCAACCGAGGTGTGTTTCGAGCACCTGGCCCACGTTCATGCGCGACGGCACACCCAGAGGGTTGAGCACGATATCCACCGGCTCGCCCTTTTCGTCGAACGGCATGTCCTCGATCGGCATGATCACCGAAATCACGCCCTTGTTACCGTGCCGGCCAGCCATCTTGTCACCCGGCTGAATCCGGCGCTTGATGGCGAGATACACCTTGACGATCTTCAGCACGCCAGGCGCAAGATCGTCTCCTGTCTGCAGCTTGCTACGCTTGTCCGCATAACGAGCATCCAGCTGATCTTTGCGCGCCTTCAACTGGCTTTCCGCCAGCTCGAGCAGCGTATTCAGGGAGTCGTCTTGCATGCGGATCTTGAACCAATCGTCGCGCGGCAGCGCTTCGAGGTAGGCCGTGTCGAGAGCCGTGCCGCGGGGACGACCAGGCGCGCTCGCGGCATTCTGACCCACCAGCGATTGCAACAAGCGCTCGTACGTGGCGGCCTCGACGATGCGGTATTCGTCATCGAGATCCTTGCGAATCTTCGTCAGCTGGGTGTTCTCGATATCCTTCGCACGATCGTCCTTTTCGACGCCGTCACGAGTGAACACCTGAACATCGATCACTGTGCCCTTGACCGACGTCGGGACTCGCAGCGAGGTGTCTTTCACATCAGAGGCTTTCTCGCCAAAGATCGCTCGCAGGAGCTTTTCTTCCGGCGTCAGCTGGGTTTCGCCTTTCGGAGTCACCTTACCAACGAGAATGTCGCCAGTCTTGACCTCAGCTCCGATATGCACGATTCCCGAGGCATCGAGCTTGGTCAGGGCACCCTCGCCGACGTTCGGAATGTCGCTCGTGATTTCTTCCGGCCCGAGCTTGGTATCCCTTGCGATGCAGGTCAGCTCCTGAATGTGGATGCTCGTGAAGCGATCCTCCTGAACGACTCGCTCCGAAACCAGAATCGAGTCCTCGTAGTTGTAACCGTTCCACGGCATGAAGGCGATGCGAAGGTTCTGACCAAGCGCCAGTTCACCCAAATCGCATGACGGACCGTCCGCCAGCACATCGCCGCGCGCAACCACATCACCCTTGTTAACCAGCGGACGCTGGTTGATACACGTATTCTGGTTCGACCGGACAAATTTCGTCAGGTTGTAGATGTCCACGCCAGCTTCGCCAACGCCTGTTTCAGCGTCAGCCGCGCGAATAACGATTCGGGACGCATCCACGCTGTCGACGATGCCACCCCGTGTCGCGATGACACAGACCCCGGAATCGCGCGCAACATTGCGCTCCATACCGGTACCGACCAGCGGCTTTTCGCTGCGCAAGGTCGGCACGGCCTGTCGCTGCATGTTTGACCCCATCAGCGCACGGTTGGCATCGTCATGCTCGAGGAATGGAATCAGCGAGGCAGCGACGGACACGACCTGCTTCGGCGAGACGTCCATGTAATCGATGTTGTCTGCCGTGGTTTTTTCGAATTCGTTCTGGTGCCGGACATCAACAAGCTCTTCGACGAAGCTGCCATCGGGCGCGAGGACTGCGCTCGCCTGAGCGATCACATACTCCGCCTCGTCGATCGCCGACAGGTATTCGATACGATCGGTGACTAGACCGTTTTCCACTCGACGATAGGGTGTCTCTAGAAATCCGTACTCGTTCGTGCGCGCGTACGTTGCGAGACTATTGATGAGCCCGATGTTTGGACCTTCCGGCGTCTCAATCGGACATACACGTCCGTAATGTGTAGGGTGCACGTCCCGGACTTCGAACCCGGCACGCTCACGGGTGAGACCGCCCGGCCCAAGCGCCGACACGCGCCGCTTGTGCGTGACTTCAGAGAGCGGGTTGTTCTGATCCATGAACTGGGACAACTGGCTCGAGCCGAAGAACTCTTTGATCGCAGCCGCCACGGGCTTTGCGTTGATCATGTCCTGCGGCATCAGACCTTCTGATTCCGCCAGCGATAGTCGTTCCTTGACTGCTCGTTCTACGCGGATGAGTCCAACGCGGAACTGGTTTTCTGCCATCTCGCCGACGGAACGCACACGACGGTTACCGAGGTGGTCAATATCGTCCACCGAACCTTTCCCGTTGCGGATCGCGACCAACATACGGAGCACATCGATGATGTCGTCGTTGGTCAGCGTGCCCGATCCGACAATCTCTTCGCGCCCGAGACGACGATTGAACTTCATGCGCCCAACGCCGGAAAGGTCGTAGCGCTCACTGGTGAAGAACAGATTCGTGAACAGGTTTTCCGCCGCTTCGCGCGTGGGCGGTTCCCCCGGGCGCATCATGCGGTAAATCTCGACCAGCGCTTCGAGTCGCGAGGACGTGGTATCGATTCGCAGGGTTTCGGAAATATAAGGTCCGCAGTCCAGGTCGTTTGTGTACAGCGTGGCGATTTCCGTCACACCGGCCTTCAGCAGTTTCTCGACCAGATCATTGGTCATTGCGGTGTTGCAGGAAATGAGAATCTCGCCCGTGGCCGGATTGGCGATGTCCTTGGCGATGACCCGGTCAAGCAGATACTCACGGGGAACGTCGAGCCGCTTGAGACCGCTTTGTTCCAACAAACGCACGTGACGCGCAGTAATTCGCCGGCCCATTTCGACGATGACATTGCCCTTGCTGTCCACAATGTCAAACGAGGCGATATCGCCGCGGAGCCGCTCGGGAATCAGTTCGACTGAGAATCCCTCGGGAGTCACATGGAAAATATTCAGATCGAAGAACATGCCGAGGATGTCTTCGGAGGTGTATCCCAGCGCGCGAAGGATGATGCTAGCCGGCAGCTTGCGACGACGGTCAATCCGCACGAAGACGCAGTCTTTCGGGTCGAATTCGAAATCAAGCCACGAACCACGGTAGGGGATCACCCGAGCGGAGTAGAGCAGCTTGCCCGAGGAATGGGTTTTGCCGCGGTCATGATCGAAAAACACGCCAGGCGAGCGATGCAGCTGGGACACGACCACACGTTCAGTGCCGTTGACGACGAAAGTCCCGTTTTCAGTCATGAGCGGAATTTCGCCCATGTACACTTCCTGCTCTTTGACGTCCTTGATCGCTTTGTTTGCCGACTCTTTGTCATAAATGATCAGGCGCACCTTGACCCGCAGCGGAGCGGCGTAGGTGATGCCGCGCAGCACACACTCCTTCACATCGAACACGGGCTCGCCTAGCCGGTAATCGACATACTCAAGCGCCGCATTGCCGGAGTAGCTCACAATCGGGAACACGGAACGAAACGCCGCGTGCAGACCGGTCTCGACGCGCCCTGCAGCCCCACGCTCCAGCTGCAGAAACTGGTTGTACGAATCGATCTGAATCGACAGGAGATAGGGAATCTCCATGGGCTCGGCGAGTTTGCCGAAATCTTTCCGGATCCGCTTTTTCTCGGTAAAGCTGTACGCCATGAGTATCTCCCGATCTGCCTAGCTGGCCTGGCTTTGAGGACGCGAGTCTGGGACTTAGAACAGAAACGGGCGAATCGCTCGATAAGCGATCCACCCCTCTCTTGCGCAAGAGAGCCCGATTACTTGAGCTCGACTGTTGCGCCGGCTTCTTCCAGCTTCTTCTTGATATCTTCCGCTTCGGCCTTGGTGACGGCCTCCTTCACGGTGGAGGGAGCCTCGTCGACCATCGCCTTGGCTTCCTTCAGCCCAAGCCCGGTCAGCTCGCGCACCACCTTGATCACGTTGACCTTCTTCTCGCCCGAGCTGGAAAGAACGACGTTGAACTCGTCCTTCTCCTCGACCGCTGGCGCGCCACCGTCGCCTGCTGCCGCAGGGGCAACAGCAACCGCAGCCGCTGCGGTTACACCGAACTTCTCTTCCATCGCAGCGATGAGATCGACCACGTCCATCACGGTCATCTCTGCAATGGCATTCAGGATGTCTTCCTTAGAAAGTGCCATGTTGTTTCTACTCCTGGTTACTGACTGTGTCGTATGCGAAAAAGCCGTTGATCAGACTGCAGCCTTCTGCTCCTTGATGGCAGCGATCGTGCGCACAAGCTTGCCGGGTACCTCATTCATGGTACGAACAAGCTTGGCGACGGGCGCCTTCATCACGGACATGAGCAGAGCAAGCGCTTCGTCGCGCGTAGGCAGTTTTGCCAGCCGATCGATCTCACCCGCGCCATACATCCGGCCGCCAACCGCGAGCGCTTTAATCTCAAGCGCATCGAATTTCTTGGCGTAATCCTTCAGCAATCTGGCCGCGGCGCCCGGGTCCTCTTGCGAGAACGCGAGCAGCGTGGGACCCACCAGCGCGTCAGTCAGGCACTCAAATTCGGTGCCCGCAACGGCGCGACGTGCCAGCGTGTTGCGAATGACCTTGAGATAGACGCCGCTACCACGCGCGTTGGCGCGTAACTCGGTCATCTGGCTCACGGTCAGACCGCGGTAGTCACTGACTACCGCGGACAACGCGCTGATTGCGGCTTGGTTGACTTCAGCAACGATCTCCTGCTTTTGCTCAAGCTTCATTGCCATCGTTTCTCCTCGGATATCACCGATATCCTCTGCTACCGCAAATCACGGCGAACCCGACCGCAACCAGACCAAAGCCTGACCGCAAGCATCACCAGGTTCTACCGTCTACGTAGGACATTAAGGGAGCCCGCGCCCCCACCTACGGTTTTTGACGGCCTCTATTCGGCGCGAAACCGAACAGGCACCTTCAAAACCTTCCGCTCGTCACTTATCGCGATCCCAACTGGGATCAATCAAGCCTCAAGCGACGATTGGTCAATCACGAGCCCAGGCCCCTGGGTCGTGGAGAGCGTGATTTTCTTCAGGTAAACCCCCTTCGCGGAAGCCGGTTTGGCTTTTCTGAGGTCCGCGAGGAGCGCCTGCAAATTATCCCGGATCTTGTCCGGATCAAAACCGACCTGCCCAATACTACCGTGGATGATACCGGCACGGTCGGTACGGAACTGAATCTGACCGGACTTTGCATTTCGCACGGCCGTTACAACATCGGGGGTTACAGTCCCGGTTTTAGGGTTTGGCATAAGACCGCGCGGCCCGAGGATCTTGCCGAGCTGACCCACGATACGCATCGAGTCCGGCGTCGCAATCACCACGTCAAAATCCAGAGTGCCACCCTTGATCCGATCGGCGAGATCATCAAAACCGACGATGTCTGCACCCGCCTGCGAAGCCTGGTCGGCCGCATTACCCTGAGCAAACACGGCGACACGCACTGTTTTGCCGGTTCCATGAGGCAGAGTGGTTGCGCCGCGAACAACCTGATCCGATTTGCGCGGATCTACCCCGAGATTCACGGCCACATCGAGGGATTCCTTGAACGGCGACGTCGCCAGTTCTCCGAGCAGGGACACCGCGTCGGTGATGGGATAGGCGCGAGCCCGATCGATCTTAGCCGCAATCGCACGACGGCGCTTAGTCATCTTGGTCATCACAAGCCCTCCACTTCGATCCCGGAGCTCCTTGCCGTTCCCGCAATCGTGCGCACGGCGGCGTCCATATCTGCGGCGGTGAGGTCCGGCATCTTGAGGCGAGCGATTTCCTCGACCTGCTCGCGCGTCAATGTGGCTACCTTGTTCTTGTTCGGCACACTGCTGCCTTTATCGATCTTGGCTGCCTTGCGCAGCAGGACCGACGCAGGCGGAGTCTTCATGATGAAGGTAAAGCTGCGATCCGAGTACACGGTGATCACCACCGGGATCGGCAATCCGACCTCCATCTGCTGGGTCGCGGCATTGAACTGCTTGCAGAAGTCCATGATGTTGACGCCATGCTGACCTAGCGCAGGTCCCACCGGCGGACTCGGATTAGCCTTGCCAGCGGCAACCTGCAGCTTGACATAGGCGTTGACTTTCTTAGCCATCGCTTGCTCCTTGTGGGTACCAGCGTGAGTTTCCCGAAGGACTCACTCCCCGTTGACGATCCGCCAAACCCGAGCGCCCCGGGCTAGCCCTTTTCTACTTGACCGAAATCCAGCTCCACCGGCGTTGACCGACCAAAGATGGTGACGGCGACCTGCAGCCGATTTTTGTCGTAATTCACCTGCTCGACGACGCCATTGAAGTCGTTGAACGGACCATCCACCACGCGCACCACTTCGCCCGGCTCAAAGATGGTCTTGGGCGTTACCTTGTCGCTGCCCGCTGCCACTCGGTCGAGAATCGCATTCGCCTCGCCGTCGGAGAGCGGAGCCGGCTGGTCCGCCTTTCCGCCGATGAAGCCGAGTACTCGAGGCGTTTCCTTCACGAGGTGCCAAGTCTCGTCGTTGAGCTCCATGTGAACGAGCACGTAGCCGGGAAAAAACTTCCGCTCACTGCGCCGCTTCTGCCCGCCGCGCATTTCTACCACTTCCTCCGTCGGCACCAGAATGTCGCCGAAGAAGTCATCGAGGCGCGAAAGCGCCACCCGCTCCTTCAGAGAACGGGCGACGTTTTTCTCGAATCCCGAGTAGGCGTGAACGACATACCAGCGCTTCGACATGATGCCCCTTTAACCGCTCATTACTAACCGATCACGGCGGACACAAACCAGCCGAGGAGGGTGTCCAGCAACCATAGAAGCAGCCCGAACAAGATAACCAGCAGCAGCACAATGCCGGTTGTTTGGACTGTTTCCTCTCGTTTCGGCCAGACGACACGGCGTATCTCCCCCCGCGCGTCCTTCATGAGCTGCCATGCAGCGCGGCCGTTGACCGTCTGACCTGCGACTGCTACGGCCGCCAGTGCCAGCACGACCAGCGCCAGCACTCGATAAAGCAGCGCTTGGTCCTGGTAGTACCAGTTGCCTACAACGCCTGCGCCGACCAGGAGCAGAACGCCGAGCCATTTCAGCCAGTCGAGCGGAGACGTCGACGATGTTTCCGTTCCTGTGCTCACGTTGTGCCTACCTGGGTATGGCAGGCCAGGAGGGAATCGAACCCCCAACCTGCGGTTTTGGAGACCGCCGCTCTGCCAATTGAGCTACTGGCCTTTACTCTTTCCGCCGCGCTGCCATCCGGCCAACGCGGCGTCCATCCGCCCCTTGAGGGAGCGAGTGTCTTACTCGATCACCTTGGTGACGACACCGGCGCCGACGGTGCGTCCGC
>JBMTYG010000122.1:0-9190 GCA_049454295.1 Pseudomonadales bacterium | reverse complement strand
TGTTGCAATCGGGAGATGATCTGCATGATTCAGTTCCACGATCCACGGGCAGCGACCGAAGTGGCGCGCCTGCCCTACACCCTTGGCATCGACCTCGAATCCCGGACCGAAGTGACCGTAGGCTTTCTTGCGAACGGGTTTCCCGATTCCGACGTTTTTCTTCAAGCGGTCGCCCACGCCCTGTCAGCGCGCACCGGGGTAAAAGCCAAGCACTGGAACAAGGGCAACGCATCCATCCCCGCGAGCCCGGAAATGCTCGAGGACATCCGAGCTTCGTGTCAGGCTGTGATTGCCGCCTACGGGCACTGAGGTTCCTGCACCACCGGCACCGTGCGTGACGGCATTGCAGTCGCAACCCTTGGCATACCCGCGGTTTCCCTCGTGACCGAAAAATTCTGGCCACAGGGCGATTTCGTCGCTGCCTCCGTCGGCATGCCCGACCTGCCGCGCGTGAAGCTACCCCACCCCACCGGCGGCACCGGCGCGGCTGAAATGCAGCGCATCGCCGCGGATATCGTGCCTTCGGTCATCGCAGCGCTCAGAGGCGGATCATGAGCGCGCTACTGACCGCGATGGACGAAGCCGACGCCCTCGAACGATTGCACGCGCTCGAATGTACGGACGGACTGCCTGTCGTGATCCCAACACTCGAGCGCGTTCAGCGACTTGTGCTGGCGAGCGGGCAGGACGGCGACATGGTGCTTGGCACCATGGGACCTTCCGGCGGAGTGGCGACGGTCGAGAAGGTCGCGATCGCCGCGGTCATGGCGGGCTGCCTGCCCGACCATATGCCCGTTGTGATGGCGGCCATCGAGGCGCTGATCGACCCAGCGTTTGATCTGACCGAAATGCAATCAACAACCCACTGCACGGCGCCGCTTGTCATCGTAAACGGTCCAGCGCGAGAGGCGTGCGGCGGAATCGCGAGCGGTTTTGGCGCACTCGGACCGGGACACCGAGCCAACGCGAGTATCGGACGCGCGCTTCGGCTTGCCATGATCAATATTGGCGGCGCCCGACCTGGCGCCTCGGATATGGCGCTGCTCGGACACCCGGGGAAGTTTTCGGCTTGCCTCGCTGAAGACGAGGAGAGCAGCCCCTTCGCCCCGCTGCACCGAGATTTCGGGTTTACCGCGGAACAGAGTACCGTCACCGTCATCGGAACAGAGGCTCCGCACTCAGTTCTGTTCAGCCCGACCGGCGACGCGCCCGAGGACGCGGCCCGTCTCGCTGAACTGCTGGCGATCGGGCTCGCCAACCTCGCAACCAACAATGCGCAGCTGCGCAACGGCCAGGCGGTCGTGATCCTGAACCCGGAACACGCCGCCGTGTTTGGCAAAGCGAATCTTGACCGCGCTGCTGTGCAGCGCATGATTCATGCTCACTGCAAACATCCAGCAGAGACGCTGCGGCGGCTTGCGGGTGGTTTCGCGCCACCCGCATCGGTCACCGGTGATGTCCTGGCGTTTCGTGCCCCGAGCGATATTTTGCTCCTCGTCGCCGGTGGCACCGGGCTTTATTCCATGGTGTTCCCTACCTGGTGCGCGGGCCCGCACGTGAATCGATTTGTGACGAAGGAAGTCATGATCGATGCGTTTTGCGAGATACCCCTGCCAGGCAGGTGATTCGCAGCAAAGAGATCGGCGGCGCCTGCCGGTTGTCCCGCGCCTAACGCGGATAGCCGGCCAGCTGCTCGAGAATGTCGGTGACCAGTTCATCCGGGTGGCGAGCAATGCTCAAACGAATCCCATCAACCGGGACTTCAAGCGCTGCAAACTGACTGTCGAGCAGCGTGGCTGGCATGTAGGCATGCTGTCGCGCAGCGAGGCGTTCGGCGACCATTCGCGGCGCGCCCTCGAGAAATACCGAGACCACCCTGCGCTGGTCTATGCCCAGCCTGTCGCGATAGCTCGCTTTGAGCGCCGAACACGCGAGCACCAGCGATCTACCGCTATCGAGCTGCTGATCAATATGTGCACGGAGACGGGTGAGCCACGGCACTCGATCTGCATCGGTCAGCGGAACCCCTGCGCGCATTCGTGCAATGTTTGCCGGCGGATGAAAGTCGTCAGCGTCGTGGAATTCGACGCAGAGCCGTCGTGCCAGCGCCATACCTACCGTTGTCTTGCCACTGCCGCTCACACCGCAAACAACGATCGCACGCGGAGCGTCACGCATTGAGGTCAGGACGCCACGCGTGGTGGAAGACGCCATCCCGATCGCGGCGCTCAAAACCGTGCGCACCGAAGGCATCCCGCTGCGCCTGAATTAACTGAGTTCCGAGACGCGGGGTTGCCAGCGAATCAAGCCAGGCGACAGCCGCGGACAGGGCCGGCACGCTGACACCCGCCGCCAGGCTACCCGTCACCACGGTGCGCAACGCCGCCCGTGCCTCTGTATCCTGCATCCCGAGTACCGATCCAACGAGCTGCGCCGCGTCGGTTTGCCGAGCGAGCGCGTGCTCGAAGCGACCGAGAAGCTGCGCCCGGATGATGCAACCGCCCTGCCAGGTGCGAGCCAGATCCGCAGCATCCACGCGCCACCCCCACGCGGTTCGCGCAGCTGCGATGAGCTCAAAGCCCTGCGCAAAGCTGATTGCCGCCGCGCCCAGTAACGCGGTCTCAAGCACGCCCTCAACACGGATGGCATCGCTCAGCTGCACTTCTGGCAAACGGTCGCAATTTTCCGTTGGGGCCCTTGTCGGCGCGCCGATACCCTGATGCGATGGCGCACCAAAGCCGAATCGACCCGAGCGCCGCGACCAGGCGTCTGAGATCATGCGCTCGTGCAACGCAGCGGCAAGCAGCGGCATTGGCACGCCGAGTTCAAGCGCCGCTTCCAGCGTCCAACGACCGGTGCCCTTCTGGCCGGCACGATCCGATACCTGATCGAGCAGATATCCCGGACCCAGATCATCCGTGACCCCGAGGATGTCGCGCGTTAGGCTGACCAGAAAACCAGCGCACGGGCCGTCCGCCCAGCGCGCGAACAGGTCACGCTGTGCTCCGCGATCGAGCGCCAACGTGTCGGCGAGCGTCCGCCAGAGGTCGGCGATCACCTGCATGAGGGCGTATTCAATGCCATTGTGCACGGTTTTCACGAAATGGCCGGCAGGCGCCGGACCCACGTGAGAAACACAGGCGCGACCGCCAGCGCGGGCGGCAAGCGCCTCAAACACGGGCCGACAACGGGCAAATTCAGCGGCCGAGGCGCCAATCATCAGCGCAGCACCGTGCCGCGCGCCGTCTTCGCCGCCCGAGATGCCCGCACCGACGAAGCCAACGCCCCACTCCCTTAGGGTATTTGCACGCCGCTCGGTATCGCGAAAATGCGCGTTGCCGCCGTCGATAATGACGTCGCCCGGTGCAAGGTGAGGTCGGAGATCCGCGATCACCTGATCCACGGCATCTCCCGCAGTGATCATAAGGAGCACCACCCGCGGCGCAGATAGCTCACTGGTCAGCGCATGCGCGTTACCCACTACGCCAGTGAAGCCGGTGCGGGCCGTGAACCGAGCGCGCTCCTGTTCGTCATAGCTGCAGGGCA
This sequence comes from Pseudomonadales bacterium, assembly GCA_049454295.1. GTDB lineage: Bacteria > Pseudomonadota > Gammaproteobacteria > Pseudomonadales > Azotimanducaceae > UBA7803. The sequence goes on along the minus strand of JBMTYG010000122.1, from coordinate 5,644 downwards.
GCAGCGCGAAACCCTGCTCGAGCAGTCGTTCTGCGAGCGCGCTGCCCATGGTGCCAAGCCCGATCAATCCGAGCGGGAATCCCTGCGCGTTCATCGGCTGTCACCCACAGGATGCCGCGGCACTGCGCCAAGGCTCGAGATCCCAGGTCGGCCATCGGGTCGCTGTCAAGGCGAGCGTGCGAGGCGTCCAGAAAGGATGCCCGGGCAGTGGGATGCCGAGTACGGCAAGCTGCTCCGGAGTGCCATAGGAAAGGATCGGGCCCCAGTCACGTTCCGCCGACGATTGCCAAACGTGAAAACCAATTTGTTCGTTGCCGCGCGCCTTATAGCCCACGGTCATGGTGTAGCGATGGCCGCCCGGGGCGGTCAGATTCGTGCCCCGATGAAAGGTATCTATACCGTGCGCAAGCAGAGTACCGGCAGGCCCTGCGGCAGACCGTTCGCGCGCCTTGAGCAAAGCCTGTTCCTGCGCGGTATTGGCATAGACCGCGCCAGCCCCCAGGATCGCGTCCGAGTCCGGCTTCGGTACATAGTGCAGCGCGCCGTGCGCGTCGGTGACATCGGTCAAATAGATGATGAAGTCGATGGTGCGCTCGCTTGGGGTATCCGCGGGGACCGTGAGCGTGTGATTCGAGAAATCGCAGTGAAAAGGCTGGTCGAAATCCGCCTCGCCGGTGAACTTGGCCCAGGTATGGGCCTGGTAAAGATGCACGTCGGGTGCGCCAAGCGCTGCTCGAGCGAACGCCACCAACGCCGGATGCATGGGTAGCAAGTTCATCGGCAACGAGCCGGCGAACGGCAGCGTATCGATGTGCATGAACTGGTGCCGATCGAAACGACCAACCTGCCCGGGTTCCTTACGGTCCAAAGCGGCCCCCGACGTGGGGCGTCGCACGCCATAGAGCCGCTCATAATCGTCGATGATGACCGTAAGCTCGTCTTGGTCAAAAAAGCCCGGCACGATGGCAAAGCCTTGTTCGCGCCAGGATCGGATGTCGGCATCGTTGAACCGCGTCCGAGACGCGTGTCCGCGACCCACGAGATTAGCCGTCTGCATGTCACGATCTCTCTTTTGCTTAAGCGACACCGTCATCGCGCCACAGCCAGCGCAGGCTGTCGGCAAAGATTGCACCACCGTGGGCGAGATTGTGACCACCGGTGCCAAACTCGAAGCGCACATCGTACCCCGCCCAGGCAAGCGACTGCGCCATGGTCTGATTCGCAAGCGCCCAATTGCCAAAGGGGGTGTCAGCATCGTTGGCGCCGCTCTGCAGCAATACGCGGATCGGCTTGCGCGGCGTACGCCGCACCAAGGAGGGAAATTGGTGTCCACCCCAAATGTCGGTGAACGAGCCGCAATGACTCAGCACCCGAGTCGCCTCCTTCGGATGAAACCAGGCCGCGGTGAAGGCGGCGATGCCGCCGCTGCTCAGCCCGCACACGAGCCTGTCCTGCGGACGCGGGCTAATGCGTTGCCGAGCCACACGCTCCACTAGCGGCAGTATTTCGCCAAACAGGAATTCTCCGTAGCGCGGCGTGATCTGGTCATACTCCTGACTGCGCTGCGCGGCCGTTGCATCATAGGAGGCAATCGGCGCAGACACGCGACCCTCAGGTTCACCCGGCATAACAAACACCGCCGCCGTTGCCGGAAACCCACCGGCGTGGTGCAGCGAGTCGAGCACCTGTACCGCGCGCACTGGCCCGGACCGGGACAGGTACCAGGCGCCATCGTTGCAGAACATGATGCGCAGCGAGTGCTCGGGCCCTGCCCGGTTTGCCGCGCCGTCAGGCGGCACGTAGATCCAGAGCGTGCGGCGCGTGCCCGGGTAGACGCGGGTCTCGCTCCAATCCTCGATTTTTTGCACCGTGCCGAGAGGAATTCCAGGCGCGGGGAACGCCTCCGAGCAGGGATGGTAAGCGGCATCCCAAGCAGGATCGTTGTTGACCCCGTTGCGATGCCCATTGACCACCTCCGGCAAGGGGAGATGCAACCCGAGGCGCTCCGCAAGATCTGTTGGAACCGGCATTGATCGCTCCTCTCTGCTCCGGAAGGGCGAGACCGCTATAATCCTCGCCTGCTCCGCCGCCCGAGATCGACCATGCCACTGATCGCCCCTTTTCCCGGACTGCGCCCTGCACCAGGCCGCGCGGAGGATGTCATCGCGCCGCCGTACGATGTGCTATCCGCTGCGGAGGCACGCGAGCGTGCCAGTGGTCGCCCTTACAGCTTTCTGCACATCTCAAAACCTGAAATTGACCTGCCGCTGGACACCGACCCTTACAGTGAGGTGGTCTATGCCAAAGGCGCGGATAATCTCCTGCAGATGATTGCAGCCGGCGTGCTCGCGCGCGATGCCAGCGCATTCTACTACGTGTACCGCATCATAGACGGCGACCACAGGCAGACGGGGCTAGTCGCGGCTGCTGACATCGCGGCCTATAACAGCAACCGCATCCGCAAACATGAATTCACAACGCTCGACAAGGAGAACGATCGCGTTCGCCAGATCGAGGCGCTCAACGCGCAGACCGGTCCGGTGCTGCTCGCTTATCCGAAGGCGCCGGCGATCGACGCGCTGATAGCAGAGGTCGCTTCCGGCAAGCCGGATGCCGACGCGGTTGCGGACGATGGGGTTCGGCATCAGCTGTGGGTCGTGCGCGCAAACGCAGCGGTGGCCGCGCTCACGCGCGAATTCGACGCGCTGCCCGCGCTTTTCATTGCCGACGGACACCACCGCTCAGCCGCCGCTTCCCGCGTTGCCGAGTCGCGGGGCGTGACCGGGGAGGCGCACTGCAACCGCTTTCTGACCGTGATCTTTCCGCACCACGAGATGCGCATTCTCGCGTATAACCGCGTGGTGCAAGACCTGAACGGTCTCAGCGCTGCGGAATTCCTCGCCCGACTCGAGGCGCGTTTCGACGTGACAAGGCTCGAACAGGAGGCGGCCCCCGTATCGTCCGGCACCTTCCATCTCTACCTGCCGGGACAGTGGTATGCGCTCAAGCTGCGCGCTGAGTTCATTCCCGCCGACGATCCTGTGGCACGCCTCGACGTCAGCCTGCTATCGACCTGGGTGCTCGGCGACATCCTCGACATTCACGATCTGCGACGCGACAAGCGCATTGAGTTCGTCGGAGGAGCACGAGGCCTTGCGGGTCTCCGCGCACGTGTGGATGGCGACGGCATGGCTGCAGCCTTCGCGCTGGTGCCCACGCGAATGGAAGAGCTCATGGCAGTAGCCGACGCAGAACAGATCATGCCGCCCAAATCGACATGGTTCGAACCAAAACTCGCCGACGGTCTCGTTTCACATATGCTGGACTGAACGCGCTCTGGCAACACCCGACCCGAGACGGGGTAACCGGGAAGGGGGTCGCGGGTGAGGGGCGGAGTCGCGGTTCAGGGGTAAAACGAATGTCCGATGCAGCGGTTTCAGCCGATCAACACACGTCTGCACAAGAGAACCCGGGGGTGAGGCCTCACGGCGGCGGGGGTGCCCCAGGCGCCGAAACCGCGCCAGCGCGAGTGCCGCTGCGGCGGCTCATTGCCTATTCGCTGATCGAGTTACCCGTGGGCGGTGCGATGAATGCCACATCGCTGTTCCTGGGGTTTCACTACGCGACGCTTGGGGTCAACCTCGCCGAGATTGGCGTCATCATGATGGTGGCGCGACTGCTCGACGTGCTGATCGATCCGACCGTGGGTCTGATGTCCGATCGCACGCGGGCGACCTGGGGCCGGCGCAAGGTCTGGGTGGTGGCTGGGGCGCCGGTCTTCGTGCTTGCCTGCTGGAACCTGTTCATACCACCGCCAGACGTTACCGCGGGCTACTTCGCGGGCTGGCTGGTGCTGTTCTGGCTTGGCTTTTCGATGATCAATATCCCCTATTACGCCTGGGGAGCGGAGCTCTCGCCGGACTACCACGAGCGCACGCGCATCACGACCTGGCGCACGATGTCTGGAACGCTGGGCTCATTTGCTTTTCTTCTGATCCCGGCCGTGCGCCAGCAAATCTTTGGCGTCGGCGGGCAGCCGGGCGAAGTGCTGAGCATCATCGCAGTCATCGCCTTCATCACGATCCCCGCCTTCGTCGCGTTTGCAGCGATGAGCGTGCCAGACCGTGGCATGGCGGTTGGCACACAACACGTACCGATCATGCAGGGCATTCGCGTGATGAGCCGCAACGGCCCCTTCATCAGGCTGCTGGCTGCATTCACCATCGTCGGGCTGGGACCGGTGCTACAGGGGGCGATGTTCCCGTTTTTCATGCAGCACGTGGTGGGAGATACCACATCCGGACCCAAGATCCTGCTGATCTACTACCCCACCGTCGCGCTTGGCATTCTCTTGTGGGCCGCATTGGCGAGACGCATCGATAAGCACCGCGCATGGATCGTGGGTATGACCGTGATGGCGGTGGTCACTGTCTCTTATATGCTGGTCGGTCACGGCGACATCTGGTTGATGGTGAGTATCCTCGCTCTCTCCGGCATCGGTTCCGGCGCGCTGAGCGCACTGCCGGCATCGATGAAAGCCGATGTCGTTGACCTCGATGCGGTTGAGAGTGGCGAGGACCGCGCCGGGCTCTTCTTTGCCACCTGGTCATTGGCCGTTAAATTCATCGCGGCGGTTGGGCAAGGCCTCGCCTTCACCACACTGGCTTGGATCGGTTTCGATGCAAAAGGCATTAACGGGCCCGATGAAATCCTGGGCCTGCGCGTCTTCTACTCTGGCGGTCCGATGGTGCTCTACGTGATCGCGATGCTGATTGTCTGGCGCTATCCCATTACCGCCAGCCGGCATGCTGAATTACGCCTTGAGCTTGCAAAACGCGGCCGTGGCGCCTTTCGGTGACCGCCCTGGCGCATCAAGCTGACATTGAAGCAGACCGCCTGAGCCGCGACTCAGGGCGCGATGCTCAAGGGCTTTAGAGAGTGGCTCCGCCTGCTGGGCTCGAACCAGCGACCCGCTGATTAACAGTCAGCTGCTCTACCAACTGAGCTAAGGCGGAAGAAGCGCGCTAGTGTAGCGGCGGCGGGTTCAATTTCAACCCCGAACGCTTAGCCGAGAGCGCAAGGCGAGGCCTCTCGGCCTCATTCAGTTCTCGTGTAGGTGCGCGTGATCGCAATACGCTCACCACCCGCCTCCAGCTCGATCAGGATTGTCAGGACCCGATTGCCGTCGAGGCGGAAGGTCTCGCTCGCATTGGCATCCTCTGCTTTGGAAAGGATCACGAGCGCGTCCTGAAGCCAGCCTGCCTGCACCACCCAGAGACCACGGCGGCGCTCGCCCCAGGAGACGTCGCGCCAGGTGCCAGCGTCGCAGGCGATACCCATAGAGCGGGCGTCCTGCTCGATGCGGAGAGCGCGCGCCTCCAGAGTGCAGAAATCACTCGTGACAAGATGCAGGAAGCCGCCTCGCGCACGAAGCTGTAACAGGGTTGGTGGAACGTCGCTCTGACCAGGAACTAGCTGCCAGTTTCCGGAGAGATCAAATGTCGCAGGCACCTCGACTGCAGGCGGATTAGTGCCGCAGCCCGTGATAACCAGAGCCAGCAGCAGCGCTGACGCCCGAATCAGCCTCATCATGACCTCGCATCCACCAGCGAATGGGTCGCTATGGTAGCGCGGGTGCGGGGGG
>JBMTYG010000121.1:0-9333 GCA_049454295.1 Pseudomonadales bacterium | reverse complement strand
CCTCGGCATGCTGGTTGATGGCGCCGTCGTGGTGACCGAGTACGCAGACCGCAAGATGGCGGAAGGCTTCCATCGCCGCGCCGCCTATGCGATGGCAGCGAAACGCATGTTTTGGCCCGTGGTTGCGTCCACCGCTACGACCCTGGCCGCCTTCTTGCCGCTCATGTTCTGGCCTGGCATCCCCGGCAAGTTCATGCAGTATCTTCCCGTCACGGTGTTCACGGTGCTCATTGGATCACTGGTGTACTGCCTCCTGTTCGGCCCGGTCATCGGCGCGCTTATCGGCAAGGTTGGCACCCAATCCCCCAAGGTCGGCGCCTATCTGCGCGAGCTCGAGGAGGGCGATCCGACTCAACTTCGGGGTTTCACCGGCGTCTATGCCCGCTTTCTCGCCATCGCGGCGCGATATGCGGTTGTCACTATCCTCGCGATCGTCGGCGTGCTGTTCAGCATCTTCTGGGCCTACGGACAGTTCGGCCAAGGAATGATCTTTTTCAGCGATCCTGATCCGAAGTTCGCGCAGGTCGCCGTCAAGGCCAGAGGCAATCTGTCCGCCGCCGAGATAAATACGCTGGTAGCCGAGGTCGAGGACGAAATTCTCGAGGTCGAGGGCATCAAAAGCGTTAACACGCGCACGCTGCTAACCGGCAGTCAGTCGCGCGGTGGTAGCGGCTTTGATCGCATAGGGGCCATTTTCATCGAACTTCATGACGAGAATGACCGAGATCGAAAAGGCGCGGAGATTTTTGAGGAGATCAGGACCCGTACCAGCCCTCTGGCGGGTATCCAGGTCGAGATCCAAAAGCAAGAGCAGGGGCCGCCCGTGGGCAAGCCCGTGCAGATCCAATTCTCCGCCTACGACCGTGACCTGCTGGAACCGGCTGTGGCAGCCTTCCGCAAACACCTGGACACCCTGCCGCAGATCGTGGACATCGACGATACCCGGTCGCTACCGGGCATCGAATGGCAGCTCACGGTCGACCGAGCCCAGGCAGCGCTATACGGCGCCGATGTATCCCTCGTTGGCGTCGTGGTCCAGCTCGTCACTGGCGGGGTCAAGGTCGGCGAATATCGACCCGACAAGTCAGACGACGCTGTCGACATCCGCGTACGGTTTCCGGAAGAGGAACGAGGCATCAGTGCGCTCAAGGACTTGAGGGTCTCCACGCCCAACGGTCTGGTGCCCATCTCCAACTTCGTCACCCGCGAACCCAGCCCCAACGTCGATACCTTGCAGCGCATTGACGGCATCCCGGTGGAATTCATTCGCGCGAACGTCGCGGAGGGCGTGCTCGCGGACGCCGTCGTGAAAGATCTCCGTGCATGGCTCAAGACCCAAAGTTTTCATCCGGGGCTGGACATCAGCTTTCGGGGCGCTAACGAAGAACAGGAAGAGTCCCTCGCCTTCGTGCAGAACGCGTTCCTGCTGTCCCTGCTACTGATGTTCATATTGCTCGTGGCGCAGTTCAACAGCCTCTACCAGGCTTTCCTGATCCTGCTCTCTGTGGTCATGTCGACGGCGGGTGTGCTGCTCGGGCTCATCATCGTAGAGCGACCCTTCAGCGCTATCCTGTCCGGCGTCGGCGTCGTCGCGCTCGCGGGCATTGTTGTGAACAACAACATCATCCTGATAGACACCTATAACCAGATTCGGCGCGAACGGCCGGAACTCGACTACGTAGCCTTGATCGTGCGTACCGGCGCGCAACGGTTGCGACCCGTCATGCTGACCACCGTTACCACGGTGCTCGGTCTCGTTCCGCTCTCGATCAACCTTTCCATTGACCTCGCAAGTCGCACCATCATCTATGGCGGCCAGCTATCGTCGTTCTGGGTCCCGCTGTCGCAAGCGATCGTCTGGGGTCTCTCGTTTGCAACACTCCTGACACTGATCGCAACGCCGGCCCTGATCGCGCTTCCAGCGCAGGTGAAACGCCTCGTGCAATACGCGCAGCTCACAGCGCGCAGACAGCTGCGCGCACGGGGTATCGGTCGGCGCCGAGCGATAACCACCAGCGGCGGCGTGTAAAGCAGGAACCACCAGCGGCGGCGTGTAAAGCAGGTCCGCTCGTCCTCCTTGGCGTTTCCGGACCGGACGTGCTATTCACGATCCGGATCCGACATGACAGGGAGGCACGATGAAGATTTCCATCAGCGCACATTACTCACGCGGAGATATCTCCGGCCAAGCCGATGAGCTCTGCCAGCTGGAACAGGCGGGAGCCGACTACATCTGGGTGGCAGAGTCGTATTCTTTCGATGCGGTCAGTGCCTTGGGTTACCTTGCCGCAAGGACGCAGCGCGCAACGCTCGCCTCCGGCATTCTCAACGTGTTCAGCCGCACCCCGGCACTGTTAGGCATGACTGCGGCTGGGCTGGATGCGCTCTCTAAGGGTCGCTTCATGCTGGGCCTTGGCGCCTCCGGACCTCAAGTGATCGAAGGTTTTCACGGGCTGCCCTACGATGCACCCATCACTCGACTAAGAGAAACGGTCGATATCTGCCGCGAAGTCTGGCGACGTGAAGACAAGCTGACCTACGCCGGGCGCAAATATAACCTGCCGCTCCCTCCCGAGCAGGGCACGGGTCTCGGCAAGCCGCTCAAGATCATTAACCGTCCCTTCCGGGAACATATCCCCATCGCCCTTGCGACCTTGGGCGATAAGAGCGTCGAAATGACCGCAGAGATCGCAGACGCCTGGCTGCCCGCATTCTTCATGCCAGAGGCGGCGGCTGGGGTGTGGGGGGATGCGCTTGCCCGCGGCACGGCCAAACGCGATCCCGCACTCCCGCCACTCGAGATTTTTGCTGGCGGAACCGTCGCCATCGGATCAGGGTTCGAACACCTACGCGACGTTGCCAGACCCAACATCGCGCTTTACGTGGGCGGCATGGGCGCGCGCGAGAAAAACTTCTACAACGCCATCTTCCGCCAGTACGGATTCGAGGAGGAAGCGGAGGCAATCCAGTCTCTCTACCTCGCGGGACGCAAGTCCGAAGCCGAGGCCAGAGTGCCCGAGCGTTTTCTCGAAGCCACCTCGCTGATAGGCGATCCCGGCTTCGTACGCGATCGCCTCCATGCCTACCGTGAAGCAGGCGTGACGTGTCTCTCGGCGGGATTCGCTGGTACCACCACCGCCGAGCGCGTGAAGCACTGCGAGGCGCTAAGAAACATCATCGACACGCTGTAACGCCTGTTCGCCACCCGGCGCGGCGCGAAGCCGCGCCTTGGCTGAGTCACCGCCGACGCACCGGGCTTCGTTCCATCCCCCATACGCCTCGGTTATCCTCGCGCCCCGACAGGAACACGCACCCCGCGCCGGAGTCAGCATGAGCATTGCCCTTGGAGTCCACGTCGGCCAGCAAAATATGGACATGGCCGCCATGCGCGCCCTGTGGCGCAAACTCGACAACAAGGGTGTGGACTGGATATCCGCTTGGGACCACTTCTACGAAGCGCCGCCCAAAGGCGGCACGCAGCCACATTTTGAAGCCGTGGCAACGCTCGGGGCGCTGGCAGCGGAGACTCGCCACGCCAGACTTGGCTGTCTCGTGTTCTACGTTGGCTACCGCAATCCCGCGCTGCTCGCCAAGGTTGCAACGACGCTTGATCATATTTCGGGCGGACGTTTCGAACTGGGCATCGGAGCCGGTTGGCATATCTGGGAAGCAAGCGCCTATGGCTATCTGTTTCCCGATATCGGCACCCGGCTCGACATGCTCGACGAAGCCGCGCAGATCATTCGCCGTATGCTTACGGAAGAGCGCACGACGTTTTCAGGTAAGCACTTTCAGGTCGACGATGCCACCTGCCTGCCACGACCACTGCAGGCGCGCATGCCGATCTGGATCGGTGGGGTAGGCGAAAAGCGCACGCTCAAAATCGTCGCCGAGCGCGCTGACGGCTGGAACGCTGCCTATCTGGCGCCAGACGAGTTCGCGCGGGTCAACCAGGTGTTGAACGAGTGGTGCGAGGAGGCTGGCCGCGATCCAAAGTCGCTCAAGCGGGCGGTCAACGTCACGTTCAACCTCGCTCTGACCGAAAGCGACATTCCGCGACAGCGCGAGTTGATGCGGGCCGACTGGGGACCGAGCGCAGATCGGATCATGGGCGGCGCGCTCTTGTGTACGCCAGACCAGGCAGTGGAACGTATCTTGGAATATGCCGCTGCCGGCGCAAACGAGGTGAATATCGCGCTGCGGGCGCCGTGGCACCCCGAAGCGCTGGATGCCTATCTGGATGACGTCATGCCGTCCGTGCGCCGCGCGCTTGCCTGAGCGGTCAGCGTCGAGCCAAGGCGCGCGCAAACGCGAGCACCCGCTCGGCATCCGCCGCGTGCAGATTCTCGATCAGCTTGCCATCAAGCTCTGCGACGCCCTTCCCCGCCGCCTGCGCCGCAGCCCATGTCTCAAGCACTCGCGTTGCATGGCTGACCGCTGCTTCATCGAAGCCGAAGATCTCGTTCGCTATCTCGATCTGGCCCGGATGGATCAGTGTCTTGCCGTCGAATCCCATAGCCCGACCCTGTTCACAGACCGCACGGAACGCGCTCTCGTTGCGGAAATCGAGATGGACGCCATCCAGAATATCGACGCCCGTTGCGCGCGCGACCAGAAGACACCGCTGCAGGGCAAAACTCAGGTTGGCGCGATCGGGTACGTGAGACGCGCGCATTTCTTTGACCAGATCGCTCGTGCCCATTACCAGAACGGCAAGGCGCGGCGAACGCTCCGCGATGGCACGGACATCAAGAACCCCCCGCGGGGTTTCGATCATGAACCAGAGGGGCAGCGTACCGAGACCCGCACCATCCGTCGCGGAGACGATGCGGTCGACCTGCTCAGTCGTCTCCACCTTGGGAAACACCAATCCGTCAATGGGCAGACCCGACAGCGCGGCAAGATCCTGGAAGCCCCAAGGGGTATCGAGTGCGTTGACACGAACAATGAGTTCTCGATGCCCGAAACCCCCTGCCCGAAGGGTCGCAACCACCTGCGCCCGAGCCTCAGCCTTGGCGTCCAACGCCACCGCGTCCTCAAGATCAAGAATGACCCCATCACACGCAAGCTCACGGGCTTTGTTCATGGCTCGGGTGTTAGCGCCGGGCATGAATAGCATGGAGCGTCGGATCCGTGGGCTTTCGTTCATGATCGATAAGTTCCTCGTCAGCGCATTGCCGCAAAGAGCGTGCGCAGAGCGGCGGCTGGGTCTGATTGCATCTGCCAGAGCGATGCTCCAACGGAACGCGGATCGTCAGAGGGATGTAATGCTCGGTGATAAAGCGTCAGTGAAGCGACACCATGCACGGCAGCCCACACAACACCGCCGAGTCGAGAGGCCGTGAGGTCGGACCCCTGCGCGTGTTCGAGACCGTCTTCCAGCACTTGGTAAAGCACTCGGTAGCAACGTGCGCCAGCTTCCTGCAGCGAAGCGTAACCGCTGAAGTCGGCGAGCACCGAGCCGAACATAAGCTCATAGCGAGCCGGATGTTCAAGCGCGAATTCAATGTACGCCATGCCAATGGCGAGGAGACGAGCCTCCAGACCGCCCTGCTCGGCCTCGACCACAATCTGAAAGCGCTCAAGCAACTGTTCGTAGCCCGCCTCGGCAATTGCCGCGAGCAAACTTTCCTTCGACGAGAAGTGCCGATACGGCGCAGTGGGCGAAACGCCCGCCTCCCGAGCTAGCGCGCGCAAGCTCAGTTTCTCGGTACCTTGGGCGGCAATGCTCGCCAGCGCGGCTTCCATGAGCGTCTCTCGCAGGTCGCCATGGTGATAGCTGCGCGCGGGCACGTCCGCAACGCTGGGTGCCAATGCCGCGGTTGCATCAGAACCCGAGCCCGAACGAGGTTGAACGGTGACTGCAATCTCCCTTGCCATGGGTTGATCATACCCGAGGCAACCCTTCATACGCTCTTCCCCGGCCCTCGATATACTGGTCGCAACGTCGTCGTCACCGAGCCTGCGTCAGCGCCCTGGATGAAGCATCTCCTGATCGTGCACCACACGAAGACCGGCAACACCGGCAAGCTCGCCGCCTCTGTCTGCGCGGGCGCCCGTGACCCCGACATCACTGGGGTCCTCGTGCGCTCGCTCTGCGCTCGAGATGCCGGCCCGGATGATCTGCGCTGGGCCGACGGACTGCTGTTAGGTACGCCGGAAAACTTCGGCTACATGTCCGGCGCGCTTAAGGATTTCTTCGACCGTACGTTCTATGAAACCGAGGGTGAACTTGGGCCCTTGCCCTATGCGATGTTTATCAGCGCGGGCAATGACGGTAGCGGCGCGGTCCGTGAAATTCGTCGTATCGGCAATGGCTATCGGTTTCGCGAGGTGCAGCCACCGGTGATCGTGCATGGTGTGCCGAGCACGACGAGCCTTGCACAGTGCCGCGAACTGGGCCTTGCGCTCGCGGCCGGACTCGAAGCAGGTATTTGGTGATACGACACTGGAAATCCCTATGAACGCCGTCGAGATCCGCGTCCTGGAAAGCCTGCGGGACATTTCTGCGAACGAGTGGGATGCCTGCGCTAATCCCGGAGGAGCACTCCCGTATCAACCATTCCTGCGCCACGCGTTCCTGGCCGCACTCGAGGACAGTGGCAGCGCGACCGCCGAAACTGGCTGGCAGCCAGCGCATCTCGTCATGAGCGGCGCAACCCCCGGCGACGCGCCTCGAGGCGTGGTTCCCATGTACCTGAAAAGCCACTCCCAAGGCGAGTACGTCTTTGATCATGCATGGGCGGACGCCTGGCGACGAGCCGGCGGACGCTACTACCCCAAGCTACAGATCTGTGTGCCTTTCACGCCAGCACCCGGTCGGCGGTTCCTGGCACGCGAAAACGACGACGCGACGGTGCTCGCACTCGCAGCCGCAGCAAGCGAGGTCGCTCGACAACAAGGCGTCGTCACGGTCCACGCTACGTTCATCTCGGAACACGAGTGGAACACCCTGCCCCGGGCCGATTACCTGAAGCGCATGGATCAGCAGTTCCACTGGCACAATCCTGGCTATCGCCACTTTGACGATTTCCTCGCGGATCTGGCATCCAAGAAGCGCAAGAACCTGAAACGCGAACGGCGCGACGCGCTCGCAAACGGCATCGAGGTGGAATGGGTCACGGGCGCCGATCTGCGCGAGCACCACTGGGATGCCTTCTACCACTTCTATCTGGACACCGGCTCACGCAAGTGGGGCTCACCCTATCTGACCCGAGACTTCTTTAGTCGAGTGAGCGCCGCGATGGCCGACGACATCCTGCTCATCCTGTGCAAGCGTGCTGGGCGCTATATCGCTGGCGCGCTCAATTTCATCGGTGGCGATACGCTCTACGGCAGAAACTGGGGCTGCATCGAAGATCACCCGTTCCTGCACTTCGAAACCTGCTACTACCAGGCTATCGACTTCGCCATTGCGCGCGGACTGCGTCGAGTCGAAGCGGGGGCGCAGGGCGGTCACAAAGTCGTGCGCGGCTACCTACCCACGGCAACCTACAGCGCGCACTGGATCGGGCACGAGGGTTTCCGCGATGCCGTCGCGCGCTATCTGGATGACGAGCGCGCCTACGTAGCTCGGGATATCGAGGCGATCGAGGCTGCAGGACCGTTCCGCGCTGATCTGGATATCAGCGGCTTGCGCGCATCGCCGTCGGCGTGATTCCCAAGGCCGCGGCCAGCCGTCGCGACCATCCCTGGATCCGCAGCACGTTGCTCGGTCCGCTGCGCATCAGCAGGCGCGCCAGTGCAGGCTGCTGCTCCAGCGCCGGATCAGCATACTTGTAAAACACATTAGGGCGAACGAGTTCTGCGGGCTCGGTCAAGATCGGCGTGTCCAGCACCACCTTGAGCCCCGCCGCAAGCAACGGCCGCATCGTCACGCTCTCGCCCAATTCGGCGAGCGAGGCATTCACCAGCGGCTCCAGAAACGCGAGCAGCCGTGCTAGCGCGAGCGGATCGATACCCTCGAGCGCGTCCAGCATCGCAGCGTAGCGCGCGTGGTTCGCGGGATCCGCATAGACACGCCCCTCGCGCTCGGTCACCGCAAACGGCGCGGCAAGAGGCATGAACTGCAGCTGCCGTCGCGGATACTCGCCCCGCGATGCGTTCTCAGCGAGCACCGCCAGACGGCGCACGAGTTCCTCCTGCTCAGTCCAACGTGCGGGCGTCCCGAGCGCTCCCAGTTGGTCGCGGACGAATGCGTCGCTCTGGTTGAGCGGGGGCAACACCCAGGCGGGGTCCTGCGGCGCCGGCATCGAGGTGTCCGCGCCCGCGCTGACAGGCGGCTCCACCGGCTCCGGCTCCGGTGCGGGAGGCACAACCACGGGCACAGACTCGCGGGGAACCCGAATCGTCTCCTCGGAAGTTGTCATCAACCAGGCAGCAATGATGCCCACGATCGCCAAGGCCAGCACAACCGCCCATCGCCACATTGCCCACACTCCCCACGCTCATGCGCGCCTGTATTTTCCCGTCGCGGCTGCGGATAGTCTCGCCCGCCCCGCACGGGGTTTGTTTTATCATGCCACGTCTTCCCGAACAGCAGCTGAACGGACGCCATGCCGAGATCCGACATCACCCCCATCCGCACCATCCTGCGACACGAAGCCGCCATCGGCACCACGGTGACCGTTGCCGGCTGGGTACGAAGCCGTCGCACGTCCAAAGGAGGGTTTTCGTTCATCGAGGTGAGCGACGGATCCTGCTTCGACACCCTGCAGATCGTTGCCGCCGACGCCCTACCAAACTACCTCGACGACGTTGTCGAACTCAGCACCGGCTGCGCGGTGGAAATCTCGGGCACCATCGTCAAGCCCGAGAGCGCGAAACAGGATCGTGAACTTGCCGCAAGCCGGGTGATCGTGCATGGCCGCGTTGACGATCCGGAGACCTACCCGATTGCGAAAAAACGCCACACCTTCGAATACCTGCGCACGGTTGCCCATCTGCGGCCACGCACCAACACCTTCGGCGCTATCGCACGGGTGCGACACGCCATCGCTCGCGCGGTACACGAATACTTCCATCGACAGGGCTTCTACTGGGTGAACACGCCCATCATCACAGCGTCGGACTGCGAAGGTGCGGGTCAGCTGTTTCGCGTCTCCACACTCGACGTCGCAAACCGGTCCACGGCGCCGGACTTCGCGGAAGATTTCTTCGGGACCGAAACCTTCCTCACCGTGTCAGGACAGCTCAATGTCGAAAGCTACTGCCTCGCGCTTTCGCGTGTTTATACCTTCGGACCGACGTTCCGAGCGGAAAATTCCAACACCAGCCGCCATCTTGCCGAGTTCTGGATGATCGAGCCCGAAGTTGCCTTTGCCGACCTGACGG
>JBMTYG010000120.1:0-9395 GCA_049454295.1 Pseudomonadales bacterium | reverse complement strand
CTTGACTCCAGCGGCGCGGAAATCCTCGCCGGGCAGGCACCCACTCCGACGCCGTGGACTCTCCTCAGCGCAGCACTCTGCTTGATGCTGTTAACCCGCCTGACCCCCAAACGCGCCCCAGCCTGATAGCGCGATCGCGCCCTGGCCGAAGCGAGGGCGCGGTCTAGCAAGGGTTAACGTACTCGTTGCGGATACGGCGGCGGCTTGTGTCCGTTCTCATCGACAAGATCAAACTCTTCGATCAGATCTTCCACCCACTGAATGCTCCCCGAGCGCGCCAGCAGATCCGGCGCATTCAGCAACTTGACTGCTGAACGACCCACCAACAAGGGCGTCTGTGACTGCGACAGATCCATTTCCCGGTACTTCGCCGCGTCCTGGATGAACTCCGTCGATACAGAACCGGGATACAGGACGACGGCCGCAACATTGCGCGGCTTGAGCTCGATCGCCATGTCCGCGGTCAGTCGGTCGAGACCCGCCTTACCTGCCCCGTAAGAACTCGAGAAGTGATAGCTCTGACCGCCGGGCGAAGAGACGTTCAGGATCGCGGCCCCAGGACCCGCCGCGAAAAGCAGCTTCGCCGCATGCCAGCTCGCCACATAGTGCGCGCGCAGGCCGATCCCCACCTGATCGTCCCATACCTGGATAGGATGATCCCAAAAACCGCCGCCCCACGCCGGTGGGTCCGGAATCTTGTAGACGTTGTTGACCAGAATGTCGATGTGATCGACCTCGCCCGCGATGCGCGCGAAGAGCGCCGCGATCTCATTGTCATTGCCGTGATCGCACTGTATTGCAATGCCTCGACCACCCGCTTCGGTGACCTGGCGAGCCGTGGTATCGATCGTGCGTTCACCGTCGCCTATCGATCTCCCGGTCACATAGACCGTGCAGCCCTGCTCGCCGAGGGCGAGCGCGATACCCTTGCCAATTCCGCGGCTCGCCCCGGTAACGACTGCGATTTTTCCCGTCATGGTTCCCAACTGAGACTCCTTGTTTCAACGCGCTGCGGGCGCGTCTTTCCGTTCCTGAACCCCTTCCTTGAAGAGGCGCTCAAGCTCCGCATCCGGCGTTTCAATGAGCGCATCGACCCAGCGATGAAAATGTTGCCCACCGCCCTCGTTCCTGCCGAAGAGGACATGGGAGCGAGCCCCCGTCGCCAGCCCTTTCTGCACCCGCAAGCCGGTCACGTAGTCTTCTTTTTCTACCACGTCGATCATGAAATTCATGAACGTGCGCAGCGCCTCCTGATCCACCGCGTCCGGGGCATCGAAGGAGAGAAAGTTCTGGATGGTCACAGACTCGAATGGCGTCGCACCGGGGAACATCTGGGAGAACATATAGGTGCCAGAGCCCTGCAGATTGCCTCGCCGCCCACCCGCGATCGACACATTCGGGAAAATAGTCCATACGCCGGGCGTCAGGTCTTCGATGCGCCAGTCCTCGACCGGTGTATCGACGAGCGACTGCACGTTCTTGGGCGCCGTCACGCGAACATGGGGCCCCCAGTAATAGAAGTCCGCCTGATACGGCAAGTCCGGGCCAAACGTCGGGCGATGCAGAATCGGTACGTGGTAGAAGTCCCGATAGCCATCGTATGCGACCTTCCAGTTCGGTCCCTTCAGCACCTGACGACCCGCCACATGCGTTTCGGCAAAACCCAGTGATTCCAGCATGTCGCCGTAGCCCGCCAGGAAGACATCGATGTCGAGCTGCGAAGAGGGATCGAGCGTAACCCAGACAATACCCGCGCGCTCTGCCGTCGGCAGCGGTGTCAGGCCGTAATCAGACTTCTCAATCGGCCCGAAATTTTCCTGATCGAACACACTGACCAACTCGCCGCGAAGGCCGAAGCTCCAGGCGTGATAACCACAGCGAAACCGGCGAGCTTGTCCGCACTCCTCCAACGCCACCGCATTGCCACGGTGAGTACACATGTTCACGAACGACCGCATAACGCCATCGTCACCGCGAACCATGAGCACCGGCACCCCCGCCACTTCAAGCGTTCTAAAGGCACCGGGCTCACGAAACTCGCTCGTGAATCCGAGCGCGAGGGGCATGCGGCGGAAAATCTGCCGCACTTCCTTTTCCCAGCGGGACTGATCGACATAGTCAGACGCTGGAACGCGCAGCACTTCGGGCATGAGATCGATACGATCCGCGCGGAAATTCTCCACTTCGCGCGCCGCAATGGCGCGCAGCTGCTGGCTGGACATCAGTGTTTCTCCCCTGGGCACGCTGTTTCCGTGCGAGCATTAACATCACTGCCTGTAATCAGGATAACTCGCAGACAAAGGCGTCAATGCAGGCGGAACCGCGCCTGCTGGCGGACTACGTCTCTCACCAGAGCATAACCCAATGCTCAAACAGTCGCGCGGTTTCCAACAGCCCCTCGTGCAGATCTCGAGCGGAGAAAAAGAGTCAAGGCTGCATCCAAATGCACAAAGTGCGCGTCTAATCGAGCAATAGGGTTCAGGGCGCTTGCTCGAAACCCTTTGCCGAAGACCGTCCTGCGAACGAGTCGCCACACCGAGCCGCCAAAGGAGGCGCCATGACAGCCATTACCATTCCAGGGATATCGATGAGACTGCGAGCTCACCACCTCGCACTGGTCTGTTTAACCTTGGTGCTGGCAGCAATTTCGGCATCAGCGAACACGGACACGGCAGAAAAACCCCTCCCATTACCGAAAGAGGTCCAGGAGCAGATTGATCGTCTGCCGGAGCGAATCGAGCGCGAGATCATCATTCACACTGACCAAAAAGAATCGAACGATGACGACGACGATTGGGAACCCATTCAGCTGGAGGCTCTGATCGCGATTCCAATGGTTTTCTTAACCCCCATCGCAATCGTTGCCATCATTGCATTCGCTAACCGGCGCAAACGCGAGCTTGTACATCAGACCATCGACAAGCTCATCGAAACCGGTCAGCCGGTTCCGCTACCCCTGCTCGCGGCGCTTGACCGCGGCAATCAGCGTTCCACACTGCGCAGTGGCGCCACCAATGTGGCGCTGGGACTCGGCGCAGGGATCGCGCTATGGATGAACTTCGATCGCGACATTGCGACCATAGCGCTGATTCCACTTTTCATCGGGGTGGCACAGATCATGACGCTGCGCCTGGAGCGCACCGAGCCGGATCGCGTATCACCCTAGCTTGCGCAGTTGTGACTCATGAAGCCGAAGACTCGGCGCTCATTAGGCGGGTCGTCCAATTCGATGATCGCCGAGCCTTCGATGCACTGGTGCGACGCCACCAGTCATCCCTTCGCCAATCACTGCGACGCCTGCTTGGCGGGGACCCTGCGCTTGCTGACGAGCTCGCACAAGAAACTTTTCTGCGCGCGTACCGCGCGCTCGCCAGCTTCCGCGGCGAAAGTCGTTTTCAAACCTGGCTCTATCGTATCGCCTGGCGGCTGAGGGCTAGCCAACTGCGCGTCCGCTCGGTTGCGACAGAGCCCATGACAGACGACAACCAGGCCTCTGCTGCAGCAAGTCCTGAGGGTGAACGCGACAGCGAGCGATTCCGCAACGACTATGATCGGGCGCTGCTATCGTTGACGCACGATCAGCGCATGGCCGTTCATCTCGCGCTAGAGGTGGGATTTACGCACACGGAAATCGCGGAGGTCATGGCGTTACCCTTGGGCACGGTCAAAAGTCATGTACAGCGCGCTCGGCAGCACCTTGCTGATCTGCTCGCCAAGTGGAAGGGAGTAAGCTTTGATGATCTCTGACCCCACTGATCAGATGTTGCAATCGATCGAACACCAAACCGACTGGCTTAAGGATGCGCTGCGTGCGACGGAACAGACACTTCCGGACGATGACTTTGCCTTTCGCGTTTCGGCCCAATTACCTCGCACGCACCCTCGACACACTCGATCAAGCGCCGACTCGATACTGTGGATTGCAGTCATTCTGGGAACGATTCCTGCCGCTCTCTGGTTCCCCTTTGCGGCGCTTGCGGATGCAGTGGTTAGGCTCTGTTCAAACCCGGTATCGGTCGTTCTGATTGGGGTGTTGATCGGCAGCGCAATCCTGGGACGTGTCGCCATTGATGGTCGATAACAAAGCCGATAACAAAAAAGGCGGCGCGGGATTTCATCCCGACACCGCCACCCCTGAAAACTGTTGGCGATCGTCGCCGATCATTCGGCGCCCCGGTCGCATGTGAACTCACAAAAGTCCGGCGTCTCCGACGGCATTCAACTCATGACGTCGCTCCACGGCTTGATGTTGAACTCAGATCCTGCCTGGGTTCGACTTTTGCTCCAGGCTGGAAGAGTCGGGCCATCCCCTCTAAATCTGTTTCCGTCAACGTACCGGCTACGCGCCGCAACCCGAGCTCTGCAACCAGATACTGGTACCGGGCGAGCGACAGCTCACTGCGCACCGCAAACCACTGCTGTCGCGCTTGCAGGACATCCAGGTTCGTGCGAACACCGGCACGAACGCTCTTCTCGGTCGCGCTGACCAGCAGTCGGGCCGATTCCAGCGATACCCCGAGCGCCACGATGCGCGCCCTGCCGCTCTGGGTCGCGTTGAACTGCCGTTGCAGATTCACCAGAACCTCGTTGGTCATGGCTTCGAGCAAGCTTTCCTCACGCTTGCGCAGCGCTTCCTTCTGCCTGATCTCCGCATTGATACCGCCGCCCGCCAAGAGCGGCATCGAGAACTGGACGCCAACGCCACGTGTGAGCGAGTTCTGCTCGAACGTGCTCACGGTGTCCGAGTCGGCCTGAGAAAGATTGGCGATCAGGTCCAAACGCGGCATACGGACCGCGCGCGCGCGACGAGCTTCCTGGGTTGCCGCTCGTACCCGGGCGCGCTGCGCATCAAGCTCAGGATTACTGGCTTCGGCGAGGGACTGCCATTCGATGAGCGAGTTCTCGGGTGTAGACGCGGGGACAAAATCCTCTCGCAGCGGCACAAGCGCATTCACGGGACGCCCGATAGTGCGCGCAAGCGCCTCACGCGCATTGGACACGCTGTCATTCGCCGCCAGCACCTCGGCTTCGGCAAGATCAAGCTGGGCCTGGGTTTCAAGTGCATCCGTCACCGTTCCCTCACCACCCGCAAGCAATCGATCGTTGGTCATGCGCTGCTCGGCAAGCGCCTCCCGCTTTGCCACGGCGAGCGCCAGATTAACCTCAGCCTGGTTCGCTTCCGCGTATTGGGTGAACACCCGTGTCATGAGCTCGAGCCGAGCAGCCTGATAGTCCGCCTCGCTGGCCTCGGTTTCAGCCCGTCCCTGGCGATAGCGCGCCAAGCCTTCCATATTGATCAACGATTGCCGTAGCTGGAGCGAGCCATTGATGCTCTGATAATCACGATCCTCACGCTGAGTCGCGAGACTGTTTTTGAACTCCACATCCGCCTGATTGCGCTGTACACCGTAGTTCGCTGACAGGGACGGTAACAACGCGGCGCGCCCGATCTTCTCGTATTCGAGTCCCGCCTCCAAGGCATAGCCCGCGGCCGCGAAACCCGGATCCTCGTTCAATGCCGCGTTGTAGGCATCGAGCAATCCGACCGTAGCCGCAAGGCTTATCGAGGAAGCCGCCACCGACTCCGTCGTCTCCGCCCAAACCGTTCCCGAAAAGCTAAGCGCCGTGAACGCGAGACCGCAGAGCAATCCCCGGTTTCCAGCTCTAAGGCTGAGTGATTCAAACCAGCCGATTCCTTGAGAAGCCGCTACCACCATGATCACTCCTCCGACATCGAGAGTTTCAGGTGGTCTGCGATCGGCTTCATCAAATAGCTCGCCATGGTCCGCTCGCCCGTTTTAACAAACAGATCCACTGGCATGCCAGCGACGACCTCATAATCTTGCAGCATGGCCATGCCTTCGTCGGTGGTACGAACCAGCACCTTAAAGAACGGCTCGCCAGTGCGCTCATCGACTACCCGATCCGCCGAAACTCGGACCACTTCTCCTGGAACATGGGGTGTCGTGTTCTGGTTAAACGCGGACAGCATGAGTTCTACCGGGAGACCCAAACGAATGTTGTCCACCAGGTGCACAGGGAGACGACCTTCAACAACCAGCGCATCTTCCGAGGGCACGATGTCCATCAGCCGGGAGCCGGCACCGACCACGGCACCCGGGGCATAGACCGAGAGATTCATGACAATCCCATCGACAGGGGCACGCAGATCCTCGTTGGCGAGATCGTGATCGAGACCCAGCAGTCGGCTTTGCAGCGCTTCGGCCTGAGTCTGGGCTTCCGCCAACTGAGTCCGGACCTGCTCCTGGAACGCCTCTTCGCGCTGTTTGAGCGTGAGCGTAAATTCCGCAATCTGGCGTTCAACACGACCGAGCGAACCCTCGTCTGTCGCGATGCCCGCACTCACTTCAGCATGCTGTTGCTCAAGATCCAGCAGCCGGTTGCGGGCAACGTAGCCGTCTGTCGACAGCGTGCGCAGGCTCTCGAGCTGCTCAGTCTTGAATGCGAGCTGCCTGCGCTTGCCGTCTAGCGCTTCTGCAATCCCTCGGGACTGAGCTCTGAGTCCGGCAATGTTTTCTTTCAGCGAACCCAGTTCATTGAACTGAGCCGCCCGCCGGGTGTTGAAGAGCTGCTCCTGCACCCGCCAGGCTTCCTTGAGGCGGGGATCAGTCGCGACGTCTGCAAGTTCAGGCGGCATCACCACCGTCTCGAGGCCCGCACGCTCTGCCTCGAGACGAACAGCCATCGCGCGAGCCGTGTAAAGCTGTACCC
Organism: Pseudomonadales bacterium; assembly: GCA_049454295.1. Taxonomy (GTDB): domain Bacteria; phylum Pseudomonadota; class Gammaproteobacteria; order Pseudomonadales; family Azotimanducaceae; genus UBA7803. Next base: position 2,663 of record JBMTYG010000120.1, on the reverse strand, counting down.
GCGTCGTGTCTGCGTCCGCCGTCGCCTGAACGGCGTTCATGCGGATGAGCACATCACCGGCACGGACCCGCTGTCCCTCACGCACGAGGATCTCTTCTACCGTGCCACCCGTTCCATGGGCGATGGGCTTGCTGCTCGACTCAACGGTGACGGTACCCGCCATGGGTACCCCTTGATCAAGGGGTGCCACACCTGCCCACAGCACGAAGGATCCAAATCCACCGAGAACAATACTCCAGCCGAGACGGGTGTACCGACGGTAGTCATGGTTAGCCGGGATCTCCGCTGCCACCGCGACAAAACCATCCAGCCAGTTCCTGAAGGCCACTCCCTGTGCCGAGGCCGACATCAAGGTGCTCTTGATCGCGTTAAACATCTTGTTCATGACTGAGCTCCTTGTCTCGCAGTAACGTCAGTTGCCAAAGTCTGCCCGGGCGCATTAGCGCTGCCAGTGCCTGTTTCCTGACTGCGCACAGCGGACGGATTGTTGAGGCGCATCAGTTCTGCGAGGACCTCACGTGTTGGGCCAAAGAGACGCGCGGTGGCGTCCGATAACAGCAACAATTTGTTCGACGCGCCCAGTACGGTGCTGCGATGCGTGATCAGCACCACGGTGCGGCCGCGCTGCTGAAGGTCCTTAATCGCTGCCACCAGTGCCGATTCACCCGCGTCGTCGAGGTTGGAATTGGGTTCGTCCAGGACGACCAATGCCGGGTCTCCGTAAAGCGCTCGAGCAAGACCGATACGCTGACGTTGACCGCCCGACAGACCAGCTCCGCCATCGCCAATGACCGTGTCATAGCCTTGCGGCAGACGCAGAATCAGCTCGTGGACACCAGCCCGCTGGGCTGCAAGGACAACGGCTTCAGGATCGACATCGCCAAATCGCGCAATGTTCTCGCTCACCGAGCCTGCGAAAAGTTCAATGCTCTGCGGCAGATACCCTACGTGGGGACCCAGTTCCGCCTTATTCCAGCGATGCACATCTGCGCCATCCAAGCGAACATTGCCCGCTGCCACTGGCCAGACGCCCACCAGAACCCGAGCAAGCGTCGACTTGCCGGCGCCGCTCGGCCCAATGACACCCATCACATCTCCCGGTTCGAGCGCGAGGGTCAACCCACGCAACGCCGGAATCGTTGCACCCGGAGGAACAGCCGTCGTGTTCTCAAGCGAAATTCTGCCAACGGGAGCAGGCAACGCCATACCGAGCTCACGAACGGGATTTTTCTCCAGCAGTTCGGTGAGTCGGCCATAGGCGCTTCGGGTACCGCTCCACTGCTTCCAGACCTGAATCAACTGGTCCACCGGCGCCAGTACGCGGCCCACCAGAATCGAGGCGACCACCATCATCCCTGCGGTCATATCGCCCTTGAGCACGAGCAGCGCGCCAATACCGAGAACCAGCGACTGCATCGTCGTGCGGACGAACTTAGAGGCCGCAGTCACGATGCCCGCTCGGTCACTGGCTTGGCTCTGCAGCGAGAGAAAACGCGCATGCAACGTGTGCCAGCGGTTCATGAGCGCGGGCAGCATGCCCATTGCCTCGATCACTTCCGCGTTGCGAAGATTGTTAGTCGCGAGCGACCCGGCTGCGACTGCGAGGGAGTTCGCCTCGGCCAGCGGCGGACCCGAGAGACGTTCATTGAGCACCGCCAAAGCGACAAGCACAACGGTGCCACCCAGCGCGAACCAGCCAAGCATCGGGCTGAATAAGAAAATTACTGCCAGATAGACCGGGAACCAGGGCGCATCAAAGAACGCGAATGGACCCTGACCGGTCATGAACTGACGTACGCTAGCCAGATCAGCCAGCGCCTGTCCTGCGTTACCCCCTGCCTTGCGCAGATTCTGCTCGAAGGCCGCTGTATAGACACGGGAACTGAGCTGTCCATCCATCTGAGCGCCAACCCGCACCAGTACGAAACTGCGCACGAACTCAAGCGCACTCATGAGCAGGAACGCGCCGAGCGCGATCAGCGTAAGCATGAGAAGCGTGGTCTTGTTGCCGCTCGCCAGCACTCGGTCATAGACCTGAAGCATGTACAACGAGGGCACTAGCAGCAGCAGGTTGATGATGGCGCTGAACGCCGCCACCGACTTGAAAGCGCTGCGAAACGTCAGCAGCGCGGACTTGATCTCATCAGGAGAGCGATCATTTCTATTCTTCATGGAGAATACCTCCGGATCGTGTTTCAGGGCGAGCCATTGGGGCGTGACCGGAGAACCTGAGGTTCCCGGCGGCCTCCTTGTTGTTTTTCTTTTGCTTGATTTGACGGATCGGGGCGTTACTCCCGATCCGTCCGCGGGAGTCAGAGCACGAAGTCCGTTGCCGTCAACGTGACCTGACCCACCAGCACGATCTCCATCTCAGCCGCCGTATCTGCGTCATTGCTGATCTGGATCGTGGTGCGATTGGTCCCCGCGTCATACGAGTAGCGGATCGAGCCGTTTTGGTTTACCGACGTGAAGGCGTCAGTTCCAATGAACTGGAACGCCTGATCACCACGCCTGGCCGTGCTCGCATCGATCGCAGAGAGGTCGATACGATCAGCTCCGCTGGTAAAGTCAGTGATGATGTCAGCCGCCGTGATCGCAGAATCCGAGACCCGCAGATAACGAATGGTGTCGAGACCTGATCCGGTCGCGATGGTGTCCGCGCC
>JBMTYG010000119.1:0-9532 GCA_049454295.1 Pseudomonadales bacterium | reverse complement strand
AAAATCGGAGCAGCCTTCGATCTGGTCGTGAAGATGATCGAGGATCCCGAGCAGAAGATCGGACGTCCGCGTCAGCTCTACCTCGGCGCTCCGCGCCGCGACTACGTGCCTCTGACTAACCGCTAGAGCGCGCCGGTCGGCGATCCCGTCCTTGCTGCCCCCGACGGTGGGGGCAGCGTTAGGACGATGCCACCATCTCAATCAACCCAGAACTGCCTGGCGGTCGAAGCCCGCGCTCGCCATGCCCTCGCGTAAAGTTCGCAAAGCATCGAGCTGGATCTGACGCACACGTTCACGGGTCAGCCCGACCTCCTGCCCGGTCTCCTCCAGCGTCAGCGCCTCATGACCACGCAGTCCGAAACGACGCACGACGACCTCGTAGGAACGTTCCGGCAGGGTATCGAGCCATCGTTCGAGTTCGCGATTGACGCGCATCGTCTGCAGGTCATCGCCCGGCTCTTCAGCATCCTTATCTTCGATGGTCTCCCACTCGCCACGCTCCGGGCTGAGGTTCGACGCTTCGGTGCAGGTAATTTCATCAGCCAGTTGCAGCAGCTCCGCAACCCGCGCCACCGGTCGCTCTAACAAAGCAGCGATGTCTGCCGCGGTGGGATCACGGTCGAGCCGTTGATCAAGCTGGCGCTGCGCGCGCAGAACGCCGTTGAGTTCCTTTGCCAGATGTACCGGCAAGCGGATCATTTTCACCTGGTTCATGAGCCCACGCTCAATCGACTGTCGAATCCACCAGGTGGCGTACGTCGAGAAGCGGAAGCCACGTTCGGGGTCGAATTTCTCGACCGCTCGAATAAGCCCGAGATTACCCACCTCCACCAAATCGAGGATCGGCAGACCGCGGTTCAGATACCGACGCGCAAGGCGAACTACAAGCCGAAGGTTAGACTCGATCATGCGCGCCCGAGCACGGGCGTCGCCCTTCTGGACCTGACGGGCCAGTGTGCGCTCCTCTTCCGCCGTCAGCAGCTGGTGCCGACCGATCTCGGCCAGATACAGGTCCGTCGGGTCGGCATCGCTCTGATGGGCCCGGCCGGTCGCAGCCGTGCCGGGCTCCGTGTCGGCTTCTGCGTCCGACTCGTCCTCCGCTCCCGCGAAGCCGTCTTCAAGTTCACGGGCGGCGAGCCACTCGCCGGCCAAATCATCTTCACGCGTATCGAGTTCCAGTCGCATCGTTATACCCCTTGAGACGATTCTTGAACACTAATTTCAGTTGCAGACGCAAGTCCGCATGCAGCAATCACTTCTGAACCCGTAAACGGCTTCCGCAACAGCCTCTCGGCACCCGCGGTGAGCATCCGGCGCTCCACTTCCGAGGAGTGAAACCCGGTCATTGCCACAACTCGGATCGCAGCGGTTTCCGGCGACTGCTTGAGCCGTCGGCACACCTCGCTACCGTCCAAACCCGGCATCATCACGTCGAGCAGTACGACGGTCGGCCGATACAGCACCACCGCCTTGCCCGCCTCAAAACCATCGTACGCGGCATGAACAACCAGTTCTGGGCACTCCACCGCAAAAAGCGCCTGCAGGTACTCGTTGAACGACCGATTGTCGTCAACGATGAGAAGGCTTTCTGTGCGTGCCGGTGTCCTGCCGCTCATGCCGCGATCACGGGCAAAGCGCTCCACCTGTGACCGCTGGAAGCGCCGGTGGCCGCCCGCAGTGGTCTGCGCCGGCAACAAGCCCTTCTGCGCCCACTGGCGAACCGTGATGGGCGAAACCTGGAGCAGGTTTGCCACCTCGTTCGGCGTCAGATAGTCGCGCTCCGCTGCCATGTTCGTTATCGTCTCCATTCAACCGATGCGGATTGTCTGCTGACTGCGACACTCCGCGGCGTCGTGGCTTCCACGAACGCCCTGCTTCTGAGTGGTTGATCCGATGTCACCGGAATTCCTTGCGACCCCTTCGGTCTGCATCGATTCAATCGGTTAAATCGTTTCAATCGAATTGAGTGAGACCTTAATCGGTTCAATCGATTCGAGCAAAGACTCATTTAGAATATAAAGAGCTTTTTTTATTCCATGGAGCCCTCGAACCCATCCCATAGCCTGCGACGACTACCTGGCGTCGATGCGCTGCTACAGACCGAGCCCCTGCGTGCACTGGCACACCGCTACGGGTTGGCCGAGATAAAGGCAGCGCTGCGCGCACTTCAGAGCGCGTGGCGAGCAGCACGAACGGCACCTGATTGGGCTCAGGATCCTGCGGCGTATGCGAAAGCTCTCGAGAAAACCCTGCGCGGCACGGGCTATCGCCCCGTGTTCAACCTCACGGGCACCCTGCTGCACACCAATCTCGGTCGTGCGCCCTTGCCTGCCTCCGCATTTGAAGCAACCCGGGATCTCGTGACCCGGCCGATGAATCTCGAGTTCGATCTGACTTCCGGCGAGCGTGGTGAGCGTGAGACACCGGTTACCGATCGATTAAAACGATTGACCAGCGCAGAGGCCGCCACCGTGGTAAACAACTGCGCAGCGGCTCTCATGCTGGTGCTGAACACGTTTGCACTGGGTCGACGGGTTCCCGTCTCTCGCGGCGAGCTGATCGAGATCGGAGGCAGCTTTCGGTTGCCCGAGATCATGACCCGCTCCGGCTGCGCGCTACATGAGGTTGGCGCCACCAACCGCACGCATCTGCATGATTATGAAGGAGCTATCGGTCCAGAGACCGGGCTTCTCCTCAAGGTTTATCCGAGCAACTACCGGATCGAAGGATTCTCTTCGGCTCCCTCCGTGCGTGAACTCGCCGACCTCGCACATGCGCGCGGCCTCCCGTTCTGTGTCGACATCGGCAGCGGCGCGCTGCTCGATCTGCGGCGCTGGGGGCTGCCGCACGAAGCCACGCCGGGCGAGATCCTCGCTCAGGGCGCCGACCTTGTGATCTGCAGCGGCGACAAACTGCTGGGCGCGGTCCAATCGGGGCTTATTCTGGGGCGCGCGGATCTGGTGGAGGCGTGTCGCCGTAACCCTATGAAACGTGCGCTGCGCGCGGACAAAGTGACCCTCGCCCTCCTCGACTACACGCTGGGCCTGTATGAGGACCCGGTCCGTCTGGAGGCCGAGCTGCCGCTTTTTCGTTGGCTTGAAACAGCACCCGCGCTGCTTCTCGAGCGCGGCGAACGCGTCCTCGTTGCGCTTGGCGATCGCCTGAGTCCTGAGTTTCGGCTGCAGGTTGCAGAAAGCCGCGCCGAAATGGGCAGCGGCGCGTTGCCCGAAGCAAGCCTCGACAGCCGTGCCGTGGTAATCGATCACGACCAGGATCGCGCGCTACGCGATCTTCAGGACGCGCTGCGCTGCTGCGCCACGCCGGTCATTGGACGTTTGCATCGCGGTCGCCTGTGGCTGGATCTGCGCGGCGCTGACCCGATCGACGCCCTTGTAGACGCGCTGGCTACACTCGAGTCGCCGACATGATCGTCACCCTCGCCGGGCATGTGGATCATGGCAAAACGTCGCTGGTGCGCGCGCTTACCGGCACCGATACCGATCGCCTCGCGGAGGAGCAGCGTCGCGGGCTTACGATCGATCTCGGTTTCGCTTATCTCGACACGCCCGCCGGAATGATCGGCTTTGTCGACGTACCCGGGCATCACCGCTTTATCCACAACATGGTGGCCGGGGTCGCCGAGCAGCAATTCGCGCTGCTCGCCATAGCCGCAGATGACGGGCCCATGCCACAGAGCCGCGAGCACCTGCAGATTCTTCGGCTGCTTGGATTGAGCCGCGGCGTCATTGCGCTCACCAAGTGCGATCGGGTCGATCCGACCCGCGTGTCGGCCGCCCGGGATGAAATCCGGGAACTGGTCGCGGATTCGTTCCTCGCGAATGCGCCGATTATCGAGACCTCCTCGACCACCGGCGTCGGGTTGGAACACCTCAAGACCGCGCTCGAGATCGCTGCGTCTGATCCGCTGGCAGTGGCATCCAGACGCCCCTTCCGACTCGCAATCGACCGCGCCTTTTCCCTGCGCGGCGCGGGCCTTGTGGTCACGGGAACGGTTCATAGCGGCGCCATTCGCATCGACGATGAAGTCTTTCACTTGCCGTCCGGAAAACGCGCGCGCGTGCGCGGGCTGCACGTGCAGAATCGGCCCGCGGAACACGCGGGGCCCGGCGACCGCGCCGCGATCAATCTGGCGGGACCTGCGCTTGAGGATCTCGCCCGCGGCAACTGGCTGTGCGCGGCTCCCGATCCCGGGCACCGGCACCTCGTGATCCAGTTCGATGCGGCAAACGCTCTTCCCGAGTTTCGTCGCACCTGGTTGCCGGTACACGTCTACCACGCTACCCAGCATTCAACCGGTCGGATGGCCTGGCTTAACCCGGACGCAGTCGCTGACGGCGGACCGGGATTCATTGATCTTGATTGTGACCTGCCGCTCCTGGCGCGGCACGGCGACCGTATCGTGATCCGCGATCAGGGACTTGATCGCACCCTGGGCGGGGGCCGAGTCATCGACAACCGGCTGCGCCCGCGGCGTCGCTCGACGGTTGAGCGAGTAAACGCGGTCGCGGCTCTTGCGGGCGATGATCCCGCTCATGCACTGGCCGCGCTGCTTGCGCTCGGCCCCGTCGATCTGGACGCGTTCGCTCGGGTCTGGGATTTGACGCCTGCCGAACGCGATGCGCTTGCTGGCGCAAGCGGCGGACTCCTGCGCGGTCAGGCCCTGATTGCCGGCACGCGCTGGCAAGACTGGCAGAATGCCCTGCGCCTGGAGTGCGAAACCCGCCACCGCGAGGACACGGCATTGCAGGGGCTGCAGGAAAACGCCTTTGCAGCGGAGGTACCCGCCGCCTTTCGTACCGATCTTCTGCGTGAACTGGTTGCGAGCGGCACGCTCAGTCAACGCGCCGGGCGCTACCTGCCCGCTGGGCACGCCGTACAACTTTCGCCACACGAATCGAGTTTGCTTGCCCGCCTTGAGCCCCATCTCGACTCACTGCAGCCACCGAGCCTCGGCGACCTGTCGAAATATCTGCGCATGCCGCTGCCCGCGGTGCAGAAAGGCGTTCGGGGTCTGATCGCCAAAGGTCGTCTGGTCGAAGTGAATGAGAAGCGAATCTACAAACCGGCCGCACTCCGCACGCTCGCAGAAAAAGTCATCGAGCTTGGCAAAGCGGGACCCTTCACCGCAGCCGCCTACCGAGACGCAGCCGGGATAGGTCGCAACATTGCCATTGATCTTCTCGAATACTTCGATGCCCATCGCCTGACGCGGCGACAAGGCGAAACGCGCATCGTCGTCGGTGACCTCACCCTGTTGCCCGACGCCTGAAAGCGGAGATACTGCGGCGTCGGGGTTACGCGATTGCCGGCGATCAAAGAGGGGAGCAGATGAATCTCAAGGGCAAGAACGCGCTCATTACGGGTGCCGGATCCGGTATCGGTCGCGCGAGCGCCATGCGCTTTCACCAGGGCGGCGCAGCCATCATGTGTGCGGATATCGATCTGGCGGCGGCTGAGGATGTCGCCAATCACATAGGCCAGCTCGGCGGCAAAGCCGAAGCCATCCGACTTGATGTGGTGGATCGGGAAGCCGTGCAGCAGGCGCTCCGGGTCACGGCAGAAGCATTTGGCAGTCTGAATGTGCTCTTCAACAATGCGGGCGTCGGATCCGGACCGGGTTGGGACGCCACCATCAAGATCAATCTGGAGGGCGTTTACAACGGCCTGTACTACGGCGCCGAAATGATGGCGGCTAATGGCGGCGGCAGCATTATCAACACCTCGTCGATTCTCGGGCTTGTCGGCATGACGCCCTTCCCCGGCGAACCCATTGTGCCGATCGACTACGGCGTCGGCGCCTACTCCGCCAGCAAGGGCGCGGTCGTCATGATGACGCGCCAGTTTGCCGTGATGTACGGCGCCCGAGGCGTGCGCGTGAATGCGCTTGCGCCCGGGTTCATCAAAACGCCAATGACCGCGCAGTTCCGGGAAGTGCCGGAGGCCAACGATTTCCTCGTCAGCCTCCATCCCATGGGTCGCCTTGGCATCCCCGAGGAAATCGCGTGCGCCGCTTCGTTTCTTGCGAGCGATGAGTCGTCGTTGATCAACGGGGTGATTCTGCCCGTCGACGGGGGCTATACCGCGCGCTAATCGTCCTTGCGTGCAGGCGCCTGTGAACCTGGCGCCTCTGCCTCCACCAGCGAGCGGGATCGAGACGCCCACTCGAAGTCAGCCATCAGCTTCTGGTGGCGGCGCTCGACGCGACCGGCCAGCCGGGGATCGGTAAAGATGAAGAGGCGATTCGCCTGAATCGCCTCGAGCACCAGGCGACCGACGATGTCGGGATCCAGCCCGCGCTGAACATCCTCATGGGTCAGATCCTCCGCCACGGCAGACTGCTGCGGCCCGTAATGGGAACCCCGATTGCGCGGCGCGTGAAAGATGTTGGTGGCGACCCCGCCGGGACAGAGCACCGAAGCGCTGTAGCCCGCCGTTTTGCCTTCCTGACGAATGACCTCCGTGAGCCCTACCACCGCAAACTTGCTGGTGTTGTAGGGGGACCAGCCTGCCATGGCGCCGAGCACGCCCGCCATGGACGCCGTATTGACGATATGGCCGCCCTCGCCTTGGCGTTTGAGATGAGGCACGAAGGCCTGGCAGCCATGCACCACGCCCATGACGTTGACCCCCATCACCCACTGCCAGTCGCCATCACGCGTCTCGTCAATGAGACCGCCCGAAATCACGCCGGCATTGTTACAGACGATGTGCACCTTGCCGAACGTGTCGAGCGTCGCCTGCGCAGCCCGATCCACCGAAGCCCGGTCCGCCACGTCTGCCTGCACCGAAGCAATGTCGGCTTTGCGCTCAGCGGGTAACTCCTCGCGCAAGGTCTCGATGGCGCGCGCCAACGCGGGCGCCTCCACATCCGCGAGCATTACCCGCATTCCGGCGCCCAGAAAGGCGCGCACCATCCCAAGCCCGATCCCGCTCGCCGCGCCCGTGACAAACGCCACGCGTCCATTCACCTGATCCATCATCGTCCCCCGCCGATAGCTGCCAACACGCTGGATGCCCCCAAGCGAGGCGGGCATCACGCAACACTGACAGATTGTTCCAAACCTGAGAACATTTGCGGTGGAAGAGCAACGTCCCCGGTGGGGCGCGCGGCCTTCAAAGCCGTAGAGGTGCGTCTACGTGCCTGGCGGGTTCGACTCCTGCCTCTTCCGCCAGACAATGCATCTATTCGACCTCGCCCCTTTTCGACCGCAAGTCCGATACAAGATCAAAACAGCGCGTGCCTCGGACAGGGTCATACTTCGTTGCACCCCACCGACGTGTGTCTTCGACCATGCCTTCATGATCCCTTCGGTGACAGGCGGCCACTCCACCAGAGCCCTGCGCGCGCTGTTGCTGGGTACCGGGGACCAACTGATGTGGTTCATGCCGGAGCTTCTGTGCCGAGCGGGTTTCACCGTGGACGTGGTCACCTGTTCTGACCTGATGCAGCATTCCCGATTCGTCGAACGCGTGGATCGGGTCTCCTGCCAACCGGCCCTCATCCAGCTTGCGAAATCGCGAGCGCACGACGATTACGACTGGATCATACCCACTGAAGATGGGTTGCTTGGCTCCATCGCGAGTGCAGACCTTAGCCCGCAGACCAAGCTCAAGCTGTTGCCCGTGGTCAGTGAAAGTGATTTCCATCATTTACACTCGAAGATTGGTCTCTCGAGGTCATTTTCGCGAGCGGGTATCCAAACACCGCCGTTTCAGGTCGCGACGAGCATGCAAGAGGCATGCGAGGCTGCCAAGCGACTGGGTTTTCCCGTGCTGCTTAAAGTCGATGCGTCTGGCGGAGGCTGCGGTATCCATGAGCTTAAAAGTGACGTCGACGTGGCAAAGGTTCCCGCAGAATTTTGGGAGCGACCGGTTCTTTTAAAGAAAAAACTCAGCGGAACGGTCCTCGATCTTTCAGCGCTATTTCTGCGTACCGAGCTGATTCACTTCAGCTATTCCACGATGGACCGGGTAGTCTCGAATCGATTTGGACCTTCCTCTCTGCGTACCTACCGACCGTTGTCTCGTGTCGAGCAACCGGTTTTTGATGAGCTGACAGCCCTCGGGAAGGCGCTCGGTGCAGATGGCTTTTGCAATATCTGTTGTATCGACGCGAAGGATGGCAGCGGGCGCTGGTATGTTGAAGCAGACATGCGCCCTAACGTCTGGATCGATACGCCGCACTATTTCGGAGAAGAGCTCGCCTCGAGAATCTCGGACGCGTTTCATGGCGGGCAGCGACTGCGGATGCCGCCAACGCATGCACCTGTGCCTGAAAGCGCCTCTGACCTGCAGATCCCTTATTTTCTGCGCCTATCGCCTGTGGAACTGCTGCTCAACAGATACAGCGTCTGGAGGTATGTGCCAACCAGGGATCTCCCAGTGCTGCAGAGGGTTCTGTATCGCCGCGTACGGAAATACACAGCGCGCGACCTTGTCCGGGATACGCTGAGGCTCTGCAACAGAGATGGCTCCAACCCCTCGTTTTGACTTTTGCTGGGTCCGGACGCGCTGCTAGCGATGCAATGATGTGCTCTGCACCGCGGAGCAACCGCCCTGGTTGTGCGCCCGACAAGGAGCGCTAGGAAGACCCCACTGTCGGCGGGTTATCTAGCGAAGTATCGGAAGACAATCCCTTGAGCCTTGAGTCTTGAGCCTTTTTCGGGCTGATGAGATCAAATACGCCAATCCAAGAATCAACAACGCTCCGGTTGAAGGCGCAGGCGCAGCCGGAGGGTTCGTAGGGTCGAAGATAATCGGCGCGGCAGCCAGAGAAATTGTTGCCGACCCTGTAGCCTCCAATGCATTTGGGTCCTTGATGTACCAGGTTTCGGGTCCCGTATTGGCTGCCGACGTTAAACGTAACCGATAGCTGACCCCTGAACTGAAGGTGAAATTCGACAAGACGTCGAAAGCATAAGTCTGGAAGTTTGTTGAGGAAGCGGACCCCACGGCCAACGAGGCACTGCCGAGAAGCACGTTAGTATCAACGCGGTAAATGGCTAACATCACGTCTTCGGTCGATTGCGCGCCCGCCTTTAAGCTGAACGAACCCCTAACCGTGGAAAACGTGGGGTTGTCGGAAAACGAGAAAGTCCAATCGTATCCCACGTTCTTGTTGAGAAAAGTCTGCCCGCCAGTGACGTCAGAAAACGCTAGCGTGATCACATTCGCCGGCGTAACCGAGGACAACGAGAGCAGGCTAAATAGCAATAAAACTGCATCGAAATGTCGTAAAAGACAGGTCCGCTCTACCATGACCTCTAAGACCCTCTTCTGAGACCAAGACGCTAAACGTGATTGAAGCTCTCTAACAGACCGCTAAACCACGCCCCAAACGCACCATTTCTGACAAAAATGCCAAAACGGCTGAAGTTGACGGGCTTTTCTAGGGAAAACTAACAAGAGCGGCGACACAGACTCCGACTATTCATTCGTTGTGTCAACTGTTGGCCCCCAAAAAACTAAAAGAACTAGTCAGCCCGCAGGTGCACAGCTACCTTTAACCACT
>JBMTYG010000118.1:0-9667 GCA_049454295.1 Pseudomonadales bacterium | reverse complement strand
AACCAAGCTTCTCCCCTGCCTCGACCGCGGGGCGGACGAGAAGTATGCGGGCAATGCGCTGTGTCTCGAGCGCCTCCACGGCGCAAGCGACCGCGAGGTAGGTTTTCCCCGTGCCCGCAGGACCAATGCCAAAATTCACGTCGTGGGCACGAATAGCGCGAACGTACCCTGCCTGATTGACGCCGCGCGGCATGACGGATTTGCGACCGGCACGGATCACCAGTTCCTGGGCGGGCGCAGGCTCCGCTGAGAGGAGCGCGTCCACCCCCGACTCCTGCAGCAGCAGGTGGACTTCATCAGGCTCCACCGAGTTGCGCCCGTCGGTCATCCGATACAGCTGATTGAGTACCGCCGTCGCGGGGCGCAGACGACTCTCTGGCCCGGCAATCTGGAACACATTCCCGCGGTGGCGAATGTGCACCCCCAAGCGGCGCTCGAGATGTTTCAGGTTTTCCTGGAGCGGTCCGCACAGGACGGACAAGCGTTCCGCATTGTCGGGGATCAGCGTGACGGTGGTGGTCATCGCCACCACGCGCGAAGGGTCGTCGCTCAATCGGGCTCCAGGAGGGTAGTGCTTTGAGAGCATAGCAGCGGGCAGGGAGAACGTGTCAATGCGCGGTCAGCCCGATCGTTTCGCCCTGCTGCCACGTGCCGCGCAGGGAATTACTCAAGGCTGAGTCGATATGCACCCAGGCGAAATCGCCAATCAGCGCATGGGAGCCCGCAAAATTCACCACGCGATTGTTCTCGGTTCGACCCGCAAGTTCGCCTCGACCCAACTTATCCGGACCGGTCACGAGCACCCGCTGTCGCGAACCCACCATAGCCCTCGAAATCGCGTCGGTCTGGGCTCGAATCAATGTCTGAAGGCGAGCAAGCCGCGTCTCCTTCTCCGCAAGCGGCACAGGGTCAGGCATAGCGGCGGCCGGCGTGCCCGGGCGGGCGCTGAAAACGAAACTGAACGAGTTATCGAAGCCCACCGTCTCGATGAGTTCGAGGGTGGCCGCAAAGTCCGCCTCGGTTTCTCCCGGAAAGCCGACGATAAAGTCGGAGGATAGGCTCAAGTGGGGCCGTATGGCCCGCAGGGCGCGAATTTTGGCCACATAGTCCGCGGCTGTGTGGCCACGCTTCATCGCAGCGAGCACGCGATCAGAACCCGATTGGACCGGCAGATGCAGGTGATCGACGAGCTTCGGCACATCGCGGAACGCCTCGATCAGCGCATCAGAAAACTCGACGGGGTGCGACGTCGTAAAGCGAATGCGTTCGATGCCCTCAATTTCCGCCACGTAGTGGATGAGCTCGGCCAGGTCGGCACGGTCATCGTCGATGGCGCCCCGATAGGCATTCACGTTCTGACCCAGCAGGTTGACCTCCCGCACCCCTTGGCGCGCCAGCGCAACGATCTCTCGCATGACATCCGCGACCGGGCGGCTCACTTCGCGACCGCGGGTATAGGGCACCACGCAGAAGGTGCAGTACTTGCTGCACCCTTCCATCACCGAGACAAAGGCGCTCGGACCATCGGCGCGAGGCGCAGGCAGGCGATCGAACTTTTCGATCTCCGGGAAGCTCACATCGACGAGCGGCACACGGCGCGCGTTCGGGGTGGTGGCACGGGCCGCGTCTATCATTTCCGGCAGCCGGTGCAGGGTCTGCGGACCAAAGACCAGGTCGACATAGGGCGCCCGACGCTTAATGGCCGCGCCTTCCTGACTGGCGACGCAACCGCCGACGCCGATCACCAGATCCGGACGGGCAGCCTTGAGCTCGCGCCAGCGTCCTAGTTGGTGGAACACCTTTTCCTGCGCCTTCTCGCGAATCGAGCAGGTGTTCAGCAGGATCAGATCCGCCTCTTCCGGCGTATTGACCAGTTCATAGTCGCGACTGTCTGCGAGCAGACTGGCCATCTGGGCCGAGTCATACTCGTTCATCTGACAGCCATGGGTGCGGATGAACAACTTCTTGCGCACGGGTAAGAATCCCCAGATAGTGGGCGTCCGATTTTCACCGGTCGCCCATTATAGTGGGTTGAAAAACGACGGCGCACCCCGACACTCGAACCGTCAGTGACCGAGCCACATGCAGGTAACCACTATGTCCGAGAATCCGCGCGAAATGTTCCGAGTGCTGTTCCACAATCAGGGACAGGTATACGAGGTGTACGCGCGAGGCATATTCCAGAGCGATCTCTATGGTTTCGTGGAGATCGAGGACTACGTTTTCGGCAGCCGTAGCCAGCTGCTTGTCGATCCGAGTGAGGACCGCCTGCGCAAGGAATTCGAGGGGGTTCAGCGCAGTTTCATCCCCATGCACGCCATCATCCGTATCGATGAAGTCGAGAAAGAAGGCATTGCAAAGATCACGGACAGCAAGGGTGGAAATGTGACTCCATTCCCGCTGCCGATGCCTGGTGACCGCGGCCGGAACTGAGAACACGCCCGATGAGCCCGACCGTCCCTTGGGCGGGCCTCCTGCACTGGGCGGAGGTCGCCCCAGACAAACCTGCGCTCGTTTTCGGTGACACCGTCACCAGCTATCGCGAGCTCGCTGAGCTCGCGCTACGCGGCGCGCGCTACCTGCGCTCCCTGGGACTGGGCACCGGGGAAGGGATTGCTGTCCTTACCGAGAATCATCCGGACGTGCTCGCCCTGTATTGGGCAGCCCAACACGCTGGTCTCGCTTACACCGCCATCAGCGCGCAGTTTCAGCGCGATGAAGTCCAATACATTCTTGCCGATTGCGAGGCGCGGCTCGTGGTCACCAGCGCGCGCCAGCGCGACAAGGCCGAGGGCTCTCCCCAGGCGCACCGGATCGAAATCGATGACTGGCGCAGTCTGGTCGCGGGTGAGCCGGCAAGCCTTATTCCCGATGCCGCGGAAGGCGCCGAGATGCTCTACTCTTCGGGCACCACGGGGCGCCCAAAGGGCGTTCGCGTTACGCGCCCGGGCGCACCGCTCGGCACGGTATCGGAACTCTTCAAGCGGCGCGTCAGCCTGCACCGTATTGGCTCAGACACGCTCTACCTGTCCACCGCCCCGCTCTATCATTCGGCACCGCTGCGCTACAACGCCATGGTGCATCGTTGCGGCGGCACCTCGATCATCATGCCGCGGTTCGATGCCGAAGAGAGTCTCAAGCTGATCGAACGCTACCGGATCACCCATAGCCAATGGGTGCCCACCATGTTTGTACGCCTGTTGCGGCTGCCGGAAAACGTTCGCACCGCTTACGACCTCAGCAGCCATCGGGTTGCGGTCCATGCAGCAGCGCCATGCCCGGTGGAGATCAAACGTCAGATGCTCGACTGGTGGGGACCCATTGTTTACGAGTATTACTCGGGGACCGAGGGTAACGGACAGACCGCGATCAGCCCGGAGGAATGGCTGGCGCACCCTGGATCCGTCGGTCGACCCGTGCTCGGACAATTACACATCGTGTCTGACTCAGGCGAGCCCTGCGCGCCCGGCGAAACAGGGCTGGTGTATTTCGAGGGCGGGCCGCGCTTTGAATACTTCAAAGATCCGGAAAAGACCCGCGCTGCCTACAATGCCTTGGGCTGGTCCACATTGGGCGACATCGGCCATGTCGATGACGCCGGCTATCTTTATCTGACTGACCGCCAGTCGCACATGATCATTTCCGGCGGCGTGAACATCTACCCGCGGGAGGTGGAGGACGTGCTGCTGATGCACCCAGACGTCCAGGACGTCGCGGTCTTTGGTATCCCCGACCCAGAGTTTGGCGAAACCGTCCAGGCTGCCGTGCAGCGGGTGAAGACTGCGGAAGCCGCGCCAGCCGCTGTGACCGCGGACCAGCTCATCGCCTTTTGCCGCGAGCGGCTCGCGCATCTCAAATGCCCGCGTGGTATCGATTTTCATGACGAATTGCCGCGTCACCAAACCGGCAAGATCTACAAAGAAGGGCTGAAGGCGCCGTATTGGTCGAGGATCGGGAAAGCCTGAGGGTCCTCGTCTGACCAGGAGCCCGCGACTGGGGCTAGAATCCCGACTGCAAACACCGGAGGGACACGCGATGGCAATGGTCATCATTGGCGGCGGACATGCCGCAGCGCAGGCTTGCGCAAGCCTGCGGCAGGAAGGCTACACCGGCGACATCATGCTGATCGGCGATGAGAAGCCACTGCCTTACCAGCGCCCTCCGCTGTCGAAACAATATCTCTCCGGCGAGCACGCGCTGGACAAAATTTTGCTGCGCCCGGAAAAATTTTACGCCGATCAGCGCGTCACCCTGAAACTTGGCACACGGGTGACCGCCATCGACGGTAACGCCCATACGGTCACCACAGACGCTGACGAAACGATCAGCTACGAGCGTCTGCTGATTGCAACGGGTGGTCGACCACGGCGCCTGTCGATTCCGGGCAGCGATCTTGGCGGCATCCATTACTTGCGCACGCTCGCTGACGTTGACGGCATCCGCGCCGATATGGCGCCGGGGCGCCGGCTGGTGATCGTTGGCGGCGGCTATGTCGGGCTCGAGGTCGCGGCCGTGGCGGTCACCGCCGGGCTCGAAGTGCATGTGCTTGAGATGGAAAGCCGAATCCTGCAGCGCGTTACCACGCCAACCATGTCGGCCTACTATCACGCACTGCACGAATCCCGTGGCGTCCATATTCACACATCGACCGGGGTCACCGGATTTCGCGGCACCGGTCGTGTCAGCGCGGTACTCTGCGGGGAACAGGAGTTTCCCGCGGATCTGGTTATCGTCGGCATCGGCATCATCCCGAATATCGAAATCGCGGCTGACGCGGGCATCGAATGCGCCAACGGTATCGTGGTCGATGAACACTGCCGCACCTCGACCGCAGACATCTACGCTGCCGGAGACTGCACGAACCACCCGAATCCGCTGCTTGGCAGGCGCCTGCGCCTCGAATCAGTCCCGAATGCCATGGAGCAGGCCCGGGTGGCGGCGGCGAACATGTGCGGCGGCGACAAGACCTACGCCAGCATGCCGTGGTTCTGGTCGGATCAGTACGAGCTCAAGCTGCAAATGGTGGGTTTTTCTGCCGACGGCGACAGCCAGGTCATGCGCGGCGACATCGGCAAAAACCAGTTCGCCGTCTTCTATCTCAAAGATGGTGCCGTCGTTTCCGTCGACGCCGTGAACAGCCCCAAGGAGTTCATGGTTTGCAAGCAGCTGATTGGCAAGGTCGTCGATCAGGCGCGATTGGCGGACCCCACAACAGACCTGAAGAGTTTGACGGCGTGAAGCCGCCAGGCATCACCACCATCGAGATCAGCAAGGAGTACCTGCACTTCAACTCGGCGCACTTCACGCTGTTCTCGGCAAGTGCCCGAGAGGATTTGCACGGACACACCTTCTACGTGACGGCGACGATCGACAGCGCCGTGGGGGCCGACGGGCTTGCCTTCGATTACAACCTGATGAAAAAGCGCCTTGCTGCGCTGTGTGATTATCTGGACGAAAAAGTGCTGCTGCCCGAGCAGTCGCCCTACCTGCGCATCGCTGAGTCGGACGGCTACATCATCGCGCACTTCGCCGACGAGAGGATTCCATTCTTGCCTCGGGATGTGCGACTGCTGCCCCTGCGCAACATTACCGTCGAGGAGCTCGCGCCCTGGTTCCTCGCAAAGCTGCGCAACGACCCCGTCATCACCGCGCTCGATGTCTCCCGAATCCTGATTCGAGTGTCATCCGGACCCGGACAATGGGCCGGCGCCACCTGGCTATCCACTGAGCAGTCTACGGAGGTCTCACCATGAGTCTCGACCTGAAATGCCTTGTGATCACGGGAGCCAGCGCCGGGATCGGGCTTGCCACGGCGGGGCGTTTCCTCGCTGAGGGCTTTCGCGTTGTGAACATCTCCCGCCGACCCTGCCCCGCAGACGGGGTGGTGCAGCTCTCGGCGGATCTGGGCGATTCGACGAGCCTCGAAGGCATACGCGCTTCACTGGAGGCGGCTGTCAGCGGCGCGAGCAGAGTCGTGGTCATCCACAATGCGGCGCGCATGCTGAAAGACACCGTCGAAACCATGGACGACGCGGCGCTGCGCGCCGTGTTCGAGGTGAACCTGGTCGCGCCAAACACGCTGAACCGAATGCTCCTGCCGCACATGCGTGCCGCGCCCGCGCGAAATGGGTCTGCAATTCTGTACGTCGGATCGACCCTGTCGGAAAAGGCTGTGCCCGGCAGCTTCTCCTATGTGACGAGCAAGCACGCGCTCATCGGCATGATGCGTGCCACCTGCCAGGATCTGGCTGGCAGCGGCATCCATACCGCATGCATCTGCCCGGGCTTCACCGATACAGAAATGCTGCGCAAGCATGTTCCCGCAGATGCCATGGGAGCGGTGAGCGTAATGTCCGCGTTCGGGCGGCTCATCGATCCTGGCGAGATCGCGGAAACACTACGCTGGGCAGCCGACAATCCGGTTATCAACGGCGCAGTGATTCATGCCAACCTCGGGCAGGTCGAGCGCTAGGCAAGCCTTGCGGTCGGGCCGGCCGCCTGCCGACCGCGTCGCGTGAGCTCCGTTCCACTCGCCGTCACGCGAGAATGGATCGCGCCTCTGCGGCCGACTGCTCAAGCCGGGACAGCGGTACACCCTCGATGCGCAGGCGTGTGACAATGAATTCGCTGACACCCAGTCGCTCACGATATTCGGCGACCCGCTCGCGGACATAGCTGGGCTCACCGATCACGGACCACGCCTCCACATCAATCGCGCTCGACGGACGACCGCTCCGCATTGCCGCCTCCGTCACCGCAGCACGCAGTTCAGCCGTCTCGGTCCTGTTCCGTGTGACGAACAGAGTGCGCATCACCGGCACCTCCAGCGCCAGCACGTGCCCTGCTTCTGCAAGTGCCGAGCGATGCAGAGCATAGTTGGCTTCCAGCTCAGCCAACGTCTCCACCGGCGAGGCGAGATACGGCAGCCCGAGTCGACCCGCCTGGGCGAGCGCCTTGGGTCCGAAAGCTGCCACCCAGATGGGTGGATGCGGCTGCTGCAGGGGCAGCGGGGCCAAGCGCGCTGAGGCGGGGTCTTCCGGATCAAGCGGATCACCCGCCCAATGCCTGCGCATATCGGCGAGGCGCGTTTCGAACAGCGTTCGCTTATCCCGAGGATCCACCGCGAAGGCTCGCAATACAGGGGCGGAGAACCCCCGACCAACGCCAAGGATGAGTCGCCCTCCACAGAGCTGATCGAGCACTGCCACCTGTTCAGCGGCCTGCAAGGGAGAGCGCAATGTGAGCAGGTAGGACGTAGTACCCAAGCGGATACGCTCGGTCACCGCGGCCATTGCTGCGAGCAGCAACAAGGGCTCCGGCAAGGCATCTGATGAAAAATGACTTTCGGGGACCCACAGCGAATCGTACCCCAGCGCTTCCGCGTGCCGTGCCTGGGCCGCAAGGTCCATCGCACGGCGCTCGCCAAGCTGCCAGGGCGTGATACCCACTCTCAAAGCTGTGCTTCCTCGGGCGATCGGGGCGACTGTTCGGCTGAGAACAACAGCATGGCTCGAGCCGTCGCACGCACGGCAGCAAGATGGCGTTCGTCGGCAAAGGCGGTATACGCCGGATCATCAGTGATGAGCACACAACGGTGTATCGGGGCAGAGCGGCACGCGAACTCAACGTAGCGCCCGAAACTGTTACCCGCGGGGCCGTAGCTGCCAAAGTCACCCAACGTGTCGGCGGGTGTCCAAAACGCGCGCCAGGTGGCTGGAAATCCGCCAAGCGGCGCCTCGACCGCGCGGCGGGTATCCGCTGCGGTATCGGCCAGCAAAGCCGTCCAGTCCACGGGCGGCTCGTCGAGCTCGCCACAAAATTCCGCCAGCCGAGCTTCCAGCATCGATTCCCTGACCGGGTATTGTTCAAATCGATCCAGAAGGACGCCGCGCCAGAACCGCGGCGCGAACACCGGCAGCGCACGCACCGGCGCCGTCACCAGCTGGATACGTCCCACGACACGCCCCAGCACACGCAAGGCGCGTTCGCGCACCGGCCGCCGTTCGAGCCGCTCGAGATCTGCGGCGAACGCGCCATTGAGGCGGGTGCTGACGATAGCATCGAGCACCCCCTCCTTGCGGTTGAGCGGGTCATGGTACTGCCATCGAAAAGGGCGATTGAGCAGGCCGCCGCCAACCTCATCGGCTGCGCTCGCCGCAATCGCGCGCACTTCCAGCGCGGTGAATGGCTGGGCATCGGCGGGCAGACAGCGCTGCAGCTGCTTGGCCGCGAGAAACGTGAGCGACTGGTGCACAGCCGCGTCATACGCCGCGAGCGGCGCACTGAGGCCGAGTAGCAACACAGCCGCGCACGCATGAAGCGCCCTGCGCAACCCCATTGCTTTATCAGCCATCGTGGCGCTCCAGGCGCGAAAGCTGCTCATCGGTGACTAGCGCTGCGCACAGCTCCGCAATGGTCTGCCTCGAACCCGGCCAGACCAGCGCTGGCGCCACCTCAGCCGCAGGGACTAGAACGAAACGACGCTGGGTCGCCCGCGGGTGCGGCAGAACAAAACTGTCCGTTGCACGCGCTTCGTTGCCAAAAACCAACAGGTCGAGATCCAAGGCCCGGGGCGCATGACGCACCGCGGATTCGCGCCGACCAAACTCCGACTCGAGCGACTTCAGCGCCGTAAGCAGCCCGTCCGGCGTGAGCCCCGCGCGCGGCGAGAAAGCCGCAACCGCATTCACGAAATCGCCGGACGCTGGCGGACAGTCGACGGGTGAGGTGCGCCAGAACGACGAACAAGCGACCGCTCCATCGGAAAATTCCGCCAGACGTGCCAGCGCTGCGTCGAGGATCCGCGCGGACGCTCCAAGATTCGACCCAAGGCCAACCAATACCATACTGCTCCGGTTTGCCCGGCCGAGTGTTGCGCAGACGCACATGGTAACCGCTCAAGAGCCGTTTTCGACAGCGCGTGGTCCGAGGGTCGATTTCACGCGGGGCGTTTGGCACACTCGCCGCGATCGCCACTTCTTTCTCCAACGCAGCGTCTGTTAGAAAACGGATGCCACGACATTGGACGAAAGGCACCAGAACAATTGAGGGAGAGCGCAGCATGAAAGCCGCCGTCTTACGGGAGATCAACAAGCCCTTGGTCATCGAGGACATTCAGCACGGCAAGCCCGGCCCGCGGGAGGTGCTGGTCCGCACCGTTGCCGCCGGTGTCTGCCACTCGGACCTGCATTTCCAGAACGGGTCCTATCCCTATCCGCTGCCGGCGGTGCTTGGGCACGAGTCTGCGGGCGTAGTCGAAGCTGTCGGCGCGGACGTCACCTACGTCAAACCGGGCGATCACGTCATCACCTGCCTGTCTGCCTTCTGCGGCCATTGCGAATATTGCCTGACCGGCCATATGTCCCTGTGCCAGGAGCCCGAGCTACAGCGTGCGCCGGATCAGCCAACGCGGCTCGCGAAAGGCAGCGAGAACATGTTTCAGTTCCTGAATCTGTCCTCTTTCGCCGAGTACATGCTGGTGCATGAGCACACGATCGCCAAGATCCGTCCAGACATGCCGCTTGATCGCGCAGCGCTCATCGGCTGCGGCGTTACCACAGGCGTCGGCGCGGTCATTCACACCGCGCGCGTGGAACCGGGCTCGACCGTCGCCGTCATTGGCTGCGGCGGCGTGGGTCTCTCAGCGATCAACGGCGCAGCGATTGCA
>JBMTYG010000117.1:0-9721 GCA_049454295.1 Pseudomonadales bacterium | reverse complement strand
GGCAGCATCTCAATACTCTCCCCCAGCACCTCATTGCTGGGAAGCAGGAGCAATCGGCTGAGTCGGCCCGGCAGCCGGGTTCCTGCAGTCAGGCGTGTGTTGATAGATGACAAGGCGGGGCAGCGCGCGTCGATGAAGGCAAGCCGCGTCGGCCGAAATTCGATGCCGGCGTCGCTGAGCAGCCGGCCGAGCGGCACGAGCCCTTCGCGCACATGGGTCTGTAGGTGCAGGGGAAGCGCGTTGAGACGCACACGCAGCGCTGCGAGTTGGTGGATCACGCCGCTTTGCGCGCCTTCGAGTATGACCAGCCGCGCAAGGTAATCCCCTGTTTGCTTACTGCTCAGCACTCGAAGCCGCAGTGTTTCCTGCCAGTGGGATTCAAGTCTTAGGGTCATGCTTCCCGCGTGATCAAGCAGCGAACGTGATTCGCCGGAGAACCCGGCGCCTTCGACCAGCTGATAATCAAGAGGTGCACGATAGAGCGCGCCCCAAACACGCTCGATGGCGTGGTGGGCCTCTGCTTCTTCCGGGGACAGCGGGCGCTCTGCCTGGCCTGCTGGCAGAATGATGCCTTCGGACTGGTGAGCGTCGCGGCTGTCATGAATCATCACGTGTTCCTGGCCTGGTGTGTTCACGCCTACACCGCGCTGGGTTTGGTGTGTGCGCTGCTCGCCCTCGGGGCGCTGGCGGAGGGCGAGCCGAGGGCGATGTTTCTGTGGCTTGTGCTCGCCTTCATCATCGATGCGTCCGACGGCGTGCTTGCCCGGTGTGCCCGCGTGCATCATTACACGCCGCATTTCTCGGGGCGCAAGCTCGACGACATTATCGACTATCTGAACTACACCTTCGTGCCCGTGTGTTTTGTCGGCTGGTCGTTTCTCGAATTGCCCCTCGAGTCGGGCCTTGCCACGCTCGGATGGGTGCTGGTGCTCGGAGTGACGCTAATCGCGTCGGCCTATGGGTTTTGCTCGGACGCCGCGAAAACCGGCGATGGGTATTTTACGGGCTTTCCCTCCTACTGGAACGTGGTGGCGTTCTACGTTTACCTGCTCGATCCGCCGCCTTTGCTGTTGCTATTCGTGATGCTCGGTTTCGCTGGGATGACCTTTTGGCCGGTGCGTTATCTCTATCCGACAAAGAACAGTCACGGGCAATGGTTCGCGATCGGCGGCGGTACGGCATGGGGGTTTGGCTGCGTGGCGCTGCTCCTGACGGATGCGCCGCCGGCATGGGCCGTTTGGCTCTCGCTTGTCTACCCCGCCTGGTATCTCGCCTATTCCTATTGGTTACACGTGACCCAGCCAGCGGACAGCGCGTTTGCCGAGTGATTGGTGTCTCTGTTTCTGCCCAACGCTGTGCATCGTGGCTTACATCTAACGGACATTGCTATCACAACAACCGTTCTGCGTTTGGAGACAATGCGCTCATCGTCTTAAAGCATTCGAATGGAGGAGGGTGTTGTGTCCAAGCGATATAAAGGGGAAATCTTCAAGCAGAGCGGAACGTCGTACCTCGTGGTAGATCACGATCAGGATCACGCGGACATGCTGCTGGTGAAGTCGGTTAATCCCGCCCGCGAACTTAAGCGCATGCACAAGACAGCTGTTCAAAACTGCATCGCCGCGGATCGTAACCCCGCTGCTCGGAGTGCTTGAGTAACAAGGATTCCGGTTTTGAGTGGAGCATTCGAGGCGCGTGTCGCATCATGAACTGTCGCGATGCAGACAGGCGCTTCGATGTTCGACTTCACTCCCGCAAAAGAGATCTCCGCCACCGGGCACGCCGGCACCTATCGGCGAGCACTACCTGTTGCCCTTGAGCGGCTCTACGAGAATGCTCTCGACTGGGAGCACCTGCCCTGGGTGCACCCAGAGAGCTTTAGTGCCATTTCATGTCTGGATCTGACAGCGGATCGCTGGTGTGCGCGCACTCAAAGCCCGCGTGGCGATGAATCTGTCATAGAACTCGCGCTGGACCGCGCAAGTCGACGCTGGGTTACCCGGGTGCTGTCCGGATCGGGGGCGGGCAACGAGATCTGGACACACGCCTTCCCGGTCGCGGGACGCCAGCAGGTGGATATTGTGGTCGATTTCTTTCTGCCGCAGGTGGCCGCGTCAGACCGCGCGTCTGTCGGGGCTGCCTATGGGCGGTTGTATCAGCGTTTGTACGACGAAGACGTTGCGATGATGGTGGAGCGGTCGCGGCAACTCGAACGCCGAAGCGGCATTGCGCCAGGCGCGGCGAGGTCTGTGTGCCTTGGTCCTCTGGACGGCATTTCTCTGCCGCTGGAATTCACTCTCGGGGGGCGCAGCTTCATCTTGGTGGAAACACTGGGTCACCTTCGCGCCTTTCCCGCCCAATGTCCGCATATGCTCGGACCGCTGAGTGCGACTGGGGTTGCCGAGGGCACGGTAACCTGTCCTTGGCATGGCTATCAATTTGACCTGGCAACCGGGCAAAACCTGTCCGGTCATACTTGTCGGCTGCATCCCATACTGGAGATACGGGTCGAGGCTTCCGGCGACGTACTGGTGGAAATGACCGATAGTCGGTGAAATGGGCTGCGCGCTAGTCTCTGGGTCAGGCTGCAACCCAGAAAACGTGGGGTGCGAGCTGATGGCATGCAAATTGCTGCTAAGGAAGTGCTCGTAAAGTGGCGAGTCCCTCGCGTGATCTGTCTCTAACGGAGGAATCATGTCGTCTGAACCCCGTCCGCAGTTCGCTGAAGCCGCGTTCTGGAAACGCGTGCTGTATATGTTGCTCTTTGCCATCGCCTACAGCGTGGCGGAGATGGTGCTCGGGCTCATTGTCCTGGTGCAGTTCTTCCTGCTGCTCTTCACCGGGGCGGCAAGCGAGCCGCTGCTGCGGCTCTCCAACAACATCGCCGCCTATGTGCGTCAGGTTTATCGATTTCTCGCCTATAACAGCGAGGACATGCCATTCCCCATCGGCGAATGGCCCGATGAGCCTGCGGATGGGGATCACTGGCGCGCAGCGCCCCCATCGTCTGCTGGTGCGCCGGCGCCCGGGGCTGCAGCGGTATCCTCGGAACCTGCGCCGGATCAGGACGGAAGCGGTAACGGTACGCCGCCCTGATCGAGGCCTTAGGCTGGCTGGCGCTCTGGTACGAGCGCTTGCCAGCGCGCAAAATGTCGCTCCCGTACCGGCTCCCGTGCTGAGAGGCACAAATCGCCATGGCAGAAGCCCGAGCTCATGATGTCGGCAGGCTCTCGGTGCTGGCGACAGCGCGACGATCGGATGTGGTTTCCGACCCTTATCCCTATCTGATTATAGAGAATGCGCTGCCCGCCGCCCTCTGTGATGACCTGATCGCTTCTTACCCTGCACCTTCAGTGGTGGGTGCGGGATCGCGCAGTAACCAGCGCTGGAGCTTGCCCACCGCGGCGGCGCTCGGTGCTCCGGGAGTGCCCGCGCTTTGGCAGGATTTCGTTGGCTATCATGCGTCTGCGCGGTTTTTCGACGAAGTCTGCGATGTCTTCGGCGAGGCCATCGTGCGGCAATTTCCACGCCGCTTCCCCGACGAAGACGCCGTTCGACAGCTTGTCGTTGGCATGCGTAAGCGTGATTCGTTTGACCGCGCTGAGCTGCTGCTTGATGCCCAGATTGCGGGCAACACGCCGGTGACTGCCGCGTCATCGGTGAAGACCGTGCACGTAGACTCAGGTAACAAGCTTTTCACCGCGCTCTTGTACCTGCGTCTGCCCGAGGATGACGCCCAAGGGGGTGACCTGCAGGTGGTTCGCTTCCGTCGTGATCTCTCAGCTCAGGCCTATGCGCGTCGTTTCAACGGGATGTTCGTAGACGATGCACTGGTTGAACCGGTCGCCACGGTGCCCTATCGACGCAACGTGCTCTTTATGTTCGTGAATGGTCTCGAGGCGCTGCACGGTGTTACGGTGCGCGAGCCTACCCCGCATCGTCGCCTGTTCCTTAACCTGGTGGGCGAAATGAAACGGCCGCTGTTCGATGTCCCGCAGCACTGGACTACCCGGTTGCGTAAGCTGCCTCGCCTTGCGCGGAAGCGCGTTCGGGGTATGATCGGTAGAGATGTGGAGGACGATGCATGAGTTCATCAACGATCGAAGTCACTCCAGTCACGGCACCCTGTGGGGCGGTCGTGCGCGGTGTGTCCTTGAACCAGCCGGGCTCGGCTGCGCATAGCGCCGCGATACGCGCAGCGTGGCTTCAACACCAGGTACTCGTGTTTCCTGATCAGGCGCTAGAACTCACCGATCTCGAACGATTTGCTGAAACTATCGGTCCTTTTGGTGTGGACCCATACTTTCGATCTGTCCCAGGGCATCCGCATGTCGCGCAGATACGGCGCGATGCCAACGAAACATCATCACTGTTTGCCGAATCCTGGCACTCTGATTGGAGCTTTCTGTCGATACCGCCGGCTGCGACGCTGCTGTATGGCAATGTGATACCCCCTGTCGGGGGTGACACGCTGTTTGCGAACCAGTATGCGGCGTGGGAGCCACTGCCCCCCGAGCTGCGCCGCGCGGTGGTCGGTCGCAACGGTGTGCATTCAGCGCGTAACGGCTATTCGCGGCAGGGCGCGTACGGCGAGAAGGATGCCGGGCGGACGATGGCAATTCGCTATGACGACAGCGCGCTGGCAACACAGCTACACCCGATTGCTCGGGTGCATCCTGAAACGGGGCGAACGGCGCTCTTCGTGAGTCCCGGTTACACGATCGGAATCGAAGGGCTGCCGGACGATGAGGCGCGCGCGATCCTGCTTGAACTTTTCGCGCACCAAGCGAACGAGACGCTCGTGTATCGCCATCGATGGGCCGAAGGCATGCTTGTCATGTGGGATAACCGATGCATCGTGCACGCCGCGACCGGAGGTTATCAGGGCTATGCACGGCTCCTGCATCGCATCACGGTCGCGGAGCGCCCCGCCTCCTGAACGGCGGCGTCCAGACAGCGATTGTCGCGGCGTTCAGGCGTGGCGCCGCAATACCCGGTCATGCAATGCCATGCCTGCAAGCATCGCGAGACAGAAAACCACTGCTTCGCTCTGACCTGTTGCGAGACTCACAAGCGCAGGGCCAGGGCAGAACCCCGCCACGCCCCATCCTGCGCCGAACATCAGGCTGCCGACGACCAGCGGTCGGTCTATGTCGCGTCGCTTGGGAAGCTGCATCGGCAAGCCGAGTAGACTGGTTGAGCGACGCTTCGCCAATGTAAATGGCACCAGCGCGGTGACGACTGCGCCGCCCATCACAAACGCGAGCGACGGATCCCATGCGCCTGCAAGATCAAGGAATGCCAGCACTTTGGCGGGATCGGTCATGCCTGACAGGATCAGACCTACGCCAAAAGTGAGACCGCTAACAAACGTAACCACGTACTGCAGCCTGTGACGTTGCATGGTGATGGTCCTCAATTCAGCGCGTGGCGCAGGACAAAGACGGAGGCAAAGCCCGACGCCATGAACGTCAGCGTTGCGACCAGCGAACGGGGCGACAGGCGTGCCAGACCGCAGACGCCGTGGCCGCTGGTGCAGCCTGCGCCGAAGCGGGTGCCGAAGCCCACGAGCAGACCGGCGATGATCAGCGTGAATGAGTCGGCTTCGATGGTGGGCTTTGGCAAGCTTCCCCACGCGGCCCAGACCAGCGGCGCGAGAGCCAGGCCGACAAGGAACACCACTCGCCAGGCGATGTCTCCGGTCTGGGGTCGGAAGAGTCCCCCCACGATGCCACTAATGCCGAGAATGCGACCGCTCATGAGCGCAAGCACTGCCGCCGCGAGGCCGAGCAAAACACCACCGGCAAGCGCGCTGGCTGGCGTGAAATGAATCCAGTCGATCGTCATGTGCGGTCTCCTGCGGGTCTCAATGGATCCGCCAAGGTGGCGGACGCTTGGTGAGAAAGGCTTCGATACCGGCCTGAGCTTCAGCACCGCGCAGCAGTTCAAGCAGGCGAGTTACGCTGTCATCAAGCACGCGTTCAAGGGTTGCATCGGAGGCATTGAGCACGAGTGTTTTGACCGCGCTGACCGCTCGGGGTGCAGCAGCCAGAACGCGGCTGACCTCTGTGTTGAGCGCCACATCCAGTGCGTCGGTGCTCACCAGCCGATCCACCATACCGATTCTTCGCGCTTCTTCTGCATCAATCACATCCGCGGTCACCGCAATCCGGCGCACGGGCGCCTCGCCCAGGCGACGCACCAGGAAAGGCAGTATCTGCGAGGGAATGAAGCCGTGACGGGGCTCGGGTAGACCAAATCGCGCGGTCGGGTCTGCGATCACCACGTCGGCGCATGCCGCCATGCCAAAACCACCACCCACGCAGGTGCCCTGCACCAGCGCAATCACGGCGGAGGGCAGTCGGTTGAGCGTGAGCAGTACGCGGCCGAATTCGCGGTAACGCGCCCGCTCGGGATCGATCTCACCCGGCGGCGCGGGAGGCGTATTGCGCATCGAGTTCAGATCGCCGCCGGCGCAGAAATGGCCTCCGCTACCACGGAGTACCGTGACCCGAATCTCCTCACATTGTTCGAGCCAGCGCACGGCCATGCCAATCTCAGCCATCATGTTGGCGTTCAGGGCGTTTCGTGTTTGGGGACGATTGAAGGTTAGCGTCGCGACTGATCCTTCGATGTCGAGGTTCAGATCAACGAAGTGCGGTTTAGATTCGGGCGGTAACATATTTGGCCAGACTGAATCAGTGAGCGTGAGTCTATCGCGGGCTCTCGGCGTTAACATCCGCGCATGAGCATGCTCGTTGACCCCGCTGACCAACGCTTTGACCCCGCTCAGCGCGCCTTCGTGCAGGCACATCGCGAGGCAGATCCGAATGCGCTCGCGCTCAAGCGCGCACCGCCCGGTATTGATCTAAAACTAGCCCTGGAGCAGGTCCGGGCGTGGCAGAAACTGCGCCAGAAAGCGCCGACCTGGGCGGCGCTGCCGGATCTTGTGCTTCCCGGCCCGATCAGTATCGAGCAGGCATCCTCGCCATTCGCTGCGGCCTACAAGGCATCGCTCATCACGCAGGATACCGTGATCGACCTCTGTGGCGGGCTTGGTCTCGACACGCTTGCATTCGCAGCCCGTCGGACGGCCTTGGCCGATGGCGCCCAGCCGGCTGATGCCCCGCGGCGTGTCACGCGCCACGTGGAGCGTGACCCGATGATCAGCCGTTGCTTTGCCTGGAACGCGCCACGCTTGGGATTCCCCGAGGTCGAGGTGTGTAACCTGACGGCCGAGCAGGCCGTAGACGAGCTGCCGACCGGCTGCACGGTCTACCTCGACCCCGCGCGCCGTGCACCGAATGCAACGGCTGTGGCGGGTCTTGGCGCCGCTCGGGTGGCTGCCTTTGCCGACTCAAGCCCGGATGTCACGGCGCTGCTACCGATCTTTCGAGCCCGCGACGCCACGGTGTTGATTAAGGCTTCGCCGATGCTCGATTTGGTTGCTGGCGCAATGGCCCTTGGCGCGGTGACCGCAATCCATGTGGTTAGCGTCGACAACGTTTGTCGCGAGGTGCTGTTTCTTTTGCAGTCCGGGGTTGTGGCCCCCGCTCTTGATGACATTCCCATCACCTGCGCGGTCTTTGATCGCGTTGGCGGATTGACTCGATGGGTCGGTAGCCGGGCGGTTGAATCGGCAGCGCTCCCGGATTTTGGGCCGCCCGGGCGTTATCTGCTGGATGCCGACGTAGCGATTCGGAAGGCGGGCCTCTTTCGCCATCTTGCGACTGGGTTAGGTTTGCGCAAACTGGCGCCAAACACCCACCTTTACTCGGCAGATCAGAAACCTGAGAGTTTTCCCGGGCGTGTTTTCGAGGTTGAGAAGGATGGTGTCACCGATCCTCGGCGGCTGCTGCCAGAGGGACGTGCCCAAGTCATCAGTCGCAACCACCCGCTGGGTGCAGAGGCGCTGCGCGCGCGCTACAAGCTGCGCGAGGGAGACGAACACGCGTTGATCGGCTATCGCGATCACGGCAACCGGCCACGGCTTGCGGTGGCGCGACGGATCTCCTAGTCCTGGACCGGCTGAGCTGATCTTGCCGACCAATCTCAACCATCGACCCGCGGCCGTGTCCGCTTTGCGCCAATCCCCGAGGTCAGCGATCATGGCGTTTTCGAACGCCGCCTGTGAGCAGGCGAGCAGGCAGGGGAGCAGTCAGGTGAATTATGATGAAGTCGTGCTGGGTCGGCGCAGCATTCGGGGGTTCAAGCAGCAGCCAGTGCCGAAGGCTGTGATTGAAGAGGTGATTCAGCTGGCGGTCCGGGCCCCGTCATCCATGAACACCCAGCCCTGGCACCTGTACGTGGTCGCGGGGGAGGCGCTCGATAACATCAGGCGTGAGAATACGGAACGAAACCTGGGCGGCGTGCCGCCCTCGCGCGAGATCCGCCCCGGCAGCGCCTATGCCGGCGCGCACCGTGAGCGTCAGATCGAGATTGCAGTGCAACTCTTTGAAGCCATGGGCATAGCGCGCCACGATTCGGAGAAGCGGCAGGATTGGGTGCTGCGTGGATTTCGTCAGTTTGATGCCCCGCTTTCGGTGGTGGTGACATTCGACAAAGCGCTCGAGGGCGGAGACGTGGCGCCGTTTGACTGCGGAGCCATTGTAAACGCGCTGGTGAACGCGGCTTGGTCTCGCGGTCTTGGCTGCGTGATCAACAGCCAGGGCATCATGCAGTCTCCCGTGGTACGTCGATATGCGGGCATTCCGGATGATCAGGTGATTATGATCTGCGTGGCCATGGGCTATCCTGACGACAGCTTCCCCGCCAACGCGGTGGTATCGCGACGGCGCCCTGTGGGTGAAGTCGCCACGTTCGTCGGTTTCGACCACTAGATTTCTGTCGCGCGTACGACGCTTGCTGAGGCGAGCAAACTCGGTGCGCGCGAGACGCGCTTGCCCGCTCGCGATGGCTCTGTGAGACTCCCCTGAATCTTCACGGGAGTACGCGTTATGGCGGAAAGCCAGAAAGCGGGCGGTTTGGCGCGACTGTGGTTGCGCAAGTCGGTCGCCCAAATGCAGGCGGAGCACGCAGGGGGCGAGCTCAAGCGAACCCTTGGCGCCGCTAACCTGGTCTCGCTCGGCATCGGCTGCATCATTGGTACCGGAATATTTGTTTTAACCGGGCGCGCGGCAGCGGATTTCGCGGGCCCCGCCATCACGGTCTCCTTCATCATCACCGGGCTTCTATGCGCGTTCGTCGCGCTCTGCTACGCCGAGCTGGCGGCCATGCTTCCGGTCTCCGGTTCCGCCTACTCCTATTCCTATGCATCACTGGGTGAGTTTCCAGCCTGGATCATGGGGTTGTTGCTGGTGCTCGAGTACGGGCTTGCCGCTGCGACAGTGGCGGTCGGGTGGTCGGGCTACTGTGTGAGCTTGCTTAAGGACATGGGCGTCAACGTGCCCGCCGTGTTTGCCGCCGCGCCTGCCGTGCAGGTCACGCTGGCCGACGGATCGCAGACCGCGGGGTTCTTCAACCTGCCTGCTGTGCTCGCGCTGGCTGCCGTCACGGGGCTCTTGGTGCTCGGCGTATCGGAATCCGCGCGGGTGAACAACGTCATTGTGGCCATCAAAGTGTCTGTGGTGATCGCGTTCATCGGTATCGGCGCATTCTTCGTGAACCCGGATTTGTGGACGCCGCTTGTGCCGCAAGAGATACCGCCACCCGCGCCGGAGGTGGAGCGGGGGCTTTGGAATGACATCGTCCGCGCGCTTGG
>JBMTYG010000116.1:0-9852 GCA_049454295.1 Pseudomonadales bacterium | reverse complement strand
CAGAAACCGAAAGTCATTGTTGACAAGTCGACCGTGCCGGTCGGCACCGCGGCGGGCATGCGGTCAAACGTGGTTGAAACATTGTCCGAGCGGGGGGTCGAAATCGAATTCGATGTGGTCTCGAACCCAGAGTTTCTGAAGGAAGGCGCTGCAGTCAGCGACTTCATGAAACCTGATCGCATCGTGATCGGCTCAGATAACCCTAGAAGTACGCTGCTGCTCGACACCCTGTATGCACCGTTCAACCGCAATCACGACAAGATAGTCCACATGGATGTGCGCTCGGCAGAGCTGACCAAATATGCTGCCAACGTAATGCTCGCAACGCGTATCAGTCTCATGAACGAGTTCGCGAACCTTGCTGAGCGTCTGGGTGCAGACATTGAGTCCGTAAGGCGCGGTATCGGCACGGATCCCCGCATTGGCTACCACTTTATCTACGCAGGCACCGGCTACGGCGGTTCGTGTTTTCCAAAGGATGTCAAAGCGCTCATCCACACGGCAGGAGAAACTGGCTATGACGCTGCCATCATGCGCAGCGTCGAGATAGTGAATGAGCGGCAAAAGCGTGTGCTGGGCGAAAAGATCGTTGCACACTTCGGCGCGGACTTAAGCGGTCGAGTCTTTGCCCTCTGGGGGCTCGCGTTCAAACCGAACACGGATGATATTCGCGAGGCCCCGAGTCTTGCTTTGATTGAGCATCTGCTGGCACGGGGAGCCCGCGTGCAAGCTTACGATCCTGCCGCAGGCGCAGCTGCGCAGCGTGAGCTTGCAGGACGCGCAGGATTTCGCCTGTGCGAACACCGTGACGATACGCTCGAGCATGCAGACGCGCTGGTTGTGGTCACTGAGTGGAATCAGTTCCGCAGTCCCGATTTCGACGATCTTCGTGCACGTCTGCAGGCACCTGTCATCTTCGACGGTCGCAATCTCTACGACCCGCGTTATCTCAAAGAGATCGGTTTCACCTATTACGGTATTGGTCGCGGAGAGACCATCGCCTGACACAGTGAAACAATACGCCCCGAAAAGTTTCAGGAAACAGCATCGAGGGCTTGATACTGTATTTATGTACAGGTACTCTTGGTCGTCCTTGTACAGATATACAGTATCTTCATGGACATCTGCGAAGCAAACACGGGGCTTTCCCACCTCCTGCAGCACCCGGCTCTCTGGCGCGCCGGGCAACTGCTTCACACCGTATCAGCCCATCCGAGCGGCTATCCACTGCTGGACAAGCATCTGCCGAGCGGTGGCTGGCCCAAGGCAGGATTGACAGAGCTGCTTCTCGATACTGTCGGCATCGGCGAACTCCGACTACTCGCGCCTCTTATCCGTCACCTCACGGCAACAGAGCCACGCTGGGTCATCTGGATTGATCCACCTTTCGTCCCCTATGCCCCGGCACTCGCCGGACTTGGCATCATGCTGGAACGTCTGCTGATCGTGCATACCCAGACCCATGAAGAGGCGCTATGGGCACTGGAACAAGCCAGCCGTTCCGGCGCGTGCAGCTTGGCTCTCGCCTGGCTCGACGAGCGTCGCCTCAAGACACAACAAACACGCCGATTGCAGTTTGCAGCGCTACAGGGCGGCACTCTTGCCTGTCTCTTCCGCCCAGCTGCCGCAGCGGCACATCAGTCTATGGCTGAGCTACGACTGGAGCTTGCGCCTACGGCATCAGGCGCGCTGCAAATAGATATCCGCAAGCGCCGCGGCGGATGGCCGGTGAGCGGTCTCTGTCTCGAATTCGAGCGCATAGCAACACAGGAACCTCTCGAGCAATTACTAGCGGAATGGCGCAGAGGTCGGCAGTCGACGCACCGACCTCCGTACACTGCACGTCCCATCTCCGCCGAACGCGTGGATCCTCTCTCCTCCTCTTCTTCCGAACTTGCGGATTTGCTTGCAGAGCTTGGACAAGAAGAAGCATCACAGCGGGGACAACTCAGAGTCACCCATTGATGTGCTGGCTCGGACTCTACTTCCCGGCTTTATCGCTCGAGATATTCCGTCAGCGTGAGGCCACGCCAGATGCAGAGGACGATACACCCTGCGTGGTCATCGAGGGGCGCCGGATCATATATCGCAACGCACAGGCCGCCGCTGCGGGCATCCGACTGGAGAGTTCTCTCGCGACCGCACAGAGCATCGTGCCCACTCTACGTCACTACCGTCGGGACCAGCGCGCTGAAGAATACAGGCTGAAGCGCCTGGGCGAAGTTCTATACCGTTTCAGCAATCGCATCAGCATGATCGGGGCGGCGGGTCTTGTGATCGAAATCGGTAAAAGCCTGCGTCTTTTCGGCAGCGAAACTGCTATCGCCCAACAAGCAGAATCACTTTGTCGGACTCTCGGTCATGCCGTGGTGTGGCGCATAGCGTTCACCCCGCGTGCCGCATTCCTGCTGGCTCGAGCTGGGCACGACACGCTTGACAGCATTTCGCTGACGCAGGCCTCAATCGAACCTCGAGTGCTCACCGATGACCACTGCGAACAGCTTGCGGCCATGGGTATTCATACGCTCGGTCAGCTGCGCCGATTGCCCCGCGCAGACATCGCCCTTCGCTTCGGCAGCACGCTCGTCAGCCACCTAGAGCGGGTGGAAGGCCACCAGCCTGATCCCATGACAGAACTCCGGTTTCCGCTGCGTTTCCGCAGCACACTGCATCTGCTGTCTCCCATCCGAGACAAAAATATTCTGCTGCGCGGTCCCATGTCCCGACTTCTGGCAGAGCTTGTGCAATGGCTTGTTTCACACCAGTTGGCGACATCGCTTCTCCACTGGCGGTTCGAAAGCGGGGCACGAGACGAGTCTGCCGTCAGATTCGACGTGCGTCTTGCGCAGTCGCAGAGGGAATATCGCTATCTGGAAAGCCTGTGCCGACTCGGATTTGATCGGATTGCATTGCCAGCCGAGGTGCTGAGTCTCGAGCTTCGAGTCGACAAGCTTGAAACCTCCTGCGGCACCAATCGCCCTATTGCCGGTTTACTGACTCCAGGTTCACGCATATCGCACGCTGCCATGGCCGCTGCGCAGGACACGACCACCCTGGCAACACTAGTCGATCGCCTCGAAACACGGCTAGGTAAAGGCATCTGCCATGGGCTACAAAGCGTTGATCAGCCGCTCCCTGAGGCCTCCTGGGCAATGACAGCGCCCTTCGCTCCGAAATCGTCCGAGCGGCATCAACACAGGGTCCAATCACGTGCGCCCGCCACACAGCAAAACATCCCAAAACAGACAGCTCCTCTTAAACCGAGCTGGATATTTACCAAAGCGCACGTAATCGATATCCATTCAGCAACCTTGCTGCAGGGGCCAGAGCGTATCGAGAGCGGTTGGTGGATGACGGACAGCGGCGAACCCTGCTGGCGCGACTACTACATCGCGCAGCTTCGTAATGGCGCAATCGGTTGGATATTCACCGATGCCTCTAGAGATTGGTATCTGCAGGGTTATTTCGGTTGAGACACCATCATGCGGTTCGCGGAATTGCATTGCATCAGCAACTACAGCTTCCTGCGTGGCGCTTCGCACCCGGAAGAGTTAGTACAGCAGGCAGCAGCGCTGGGTTATGAGGCGCTAGCCCTGACGGATGAGTGTTCATTTGCTGGATTGGTCAAGGCGCACGTCGCTGCTCGGGAATGCGGACTCAAGCTGATCGTCGGCGCAGAGTTTCATTTGCACGCACCCGACACCCAGAGCGCGTTGCACCTGGTAGTTCTCGCGCCCGACCGCCGTGCCTATGGCCAATTGTCATCGGTGATTACCCTATCCCGAAGACGCGCCAAAAAAGGCAGTTATCACACACGCATCGACGATCTTCGCTGGTGTGCAGACTGCTTTGTCATTTGGATTCCTGGCACAGACCAGCCCTCCACCTACCGAGGGCAGGGACGGATGCTGAAGCAACGGTTTCGACATCTTTGGATCGGGCTAGGACAGTTCAGAAGCGCGAACGATGCCTCTGTGCTGTCTCAGGGATTGACTCTCGCGCAAGGAATGAAGCTACCGCTTGTGGCTGTCAATGCCGTGCACATGCATGTACGCGAGCGACAACCGTTGCAGGATGTTCTCACTTCAATACGTCATGGCAAACCTGTTAACGCACTGGGCCAACAGGCCTTCAGCAATGCCGAGCGCCATTTGCGCAGTCTCCCTGTACTCGCAGCCTTGTACCCAAACGAATTGCTAGAAGAAAGCTGCCGCATTGCCGAGCGCTGCACGTTTTCGCTTGATGAGCTTCGCTATGAGTACCCGCTCGAACTCGTTCCACCGCACCTCACTCCGAGCGACTATCTACAGCAACTAACCTGGGAGGGCGCACGGTCACGCTGGCCCAACGGTATTCCTGATGCGGTGCGATCACTCATCGAACGCGAACTCGAACTGATCAGCGAGCTCAGCTACGAATTCTTTTTTCTGACTGTCCAGGACATCGTCGCCTTTGCCCGGGGCCGGGGAATTCTTTGCCAAGGGCGTGGGTCAGCCGCCAATTCCGCCGTGTGCTATTGCCTGCACATCACAGAAGTCGACCCCGCGCGAATGCACCTGCTGTTTGAGCGCTTCATATCGCGGGAACGCAATGAACCGCCAGATATCGACGTCGACTTTGAACATGAACGGCGCGAAGAGGTCATTCAATACATTTACAAGCGCTACGGACGTGATCGCGCGGCACTGGCGGCCAGTCTAATCACCTATCGACCGCGCAGCGCGATTCGTGATGTCGGCAAAGCTCTGGGGATCGATCCCGATGCTGTTGATGTAATCGCAAAATCGCTCGCCTGGTGGGATCGGAAGGACGTATTGACCGAGCGTCTAGCTGCCTGCGGGCTCGACGCAGAGAGCCTGCCGCTGCGACAGCTGCGTCGATTTGTCGACGCCATTCTCGGCTTTCCGCGCCATCTTTCGCAGCATGTCGGAGGCTTTGTCATATCACGGGGACCGCTCGCAGAGTTGGTCCCGGTCGAAAATGCAGCTATGCCGGAACGGACGATTATCCAGTGGGACAAGGATGATCTCGAAGCGCTAGGCCTGCTCAAGATCGATGTGCTGGGTCTCGGCATGCTCACGGCGATTCGCAAGGCGCTGGATGTAGTCAACAAGCGGCGCACAGTACCGCTGACCGTTGCGGGCATTCCCGCAGAAGATCCAACTACCTACCAAATGCTGCAGTGCGGCGACAGTGTTGGGGTCTTTCAGGTTGAATCCCGCGCGCAGATGGCCATGCTGCCGCGACTGAAGCCCAGACATTTCTATGACCTTGTCATTGAGGTTGCAATTGTCCGACCGGGACCGATACAGGGGAATATGGTTCATCCCTATCTGCGACGTCGACAGGGACTCGAGCCGGTGGTTTACCCAAGCCCCGAAGTAAGACAAGTGCTTGAACGGACACTCGGCGTGCCTATTTTTCAGGAGCAAGTCATCGAGCTTGCTATGGTTGCCGCAGGTTTCAGTGCTGGAGAAGCTGATCAGCTGCGGCGGGCGATGGCGGCATGGCGCCGCCGCGGCGGTCTTGGCCATTTCGGTGAGAAACTGATCAACGGCATGCTCGCGCGTGGACATGATCTGGATTTCGCCGAACGCGTGTTTCGCCAGATTCAGGGTTTTGGCGAATACGGCTTTCCCGAATCTCATGCCGCCAGTTTTGCGCTGCTGGTCTATGTTTCAGCCTGGCTCAAATGCCATGAAACTGCCGCCTTTTACTGCGGATTGCTAAACAGTCTGCCCATGGGTTTTTACTCCGCCTCGCAGCTGGTTCAAGACGCCGTACGCCATAATATTCAGGTCGAAGCCGTGGATGTTCAGCACAGTGACTGGGAGCATACCGTCACGGCGGAAAATGCTCTGCGCCTCGGATTGCGCCAAATCAAGGGGCTTGCTGAATCAGCCGCTGGACGAATCGTTGAAGCACGGCGCATATGTGGTGGTGCTTTTCAGACGCTAGATCAATTAGTACACGCTGCAGCACTGGATACACGCGCAGTTCGTTGTCTTGCCCGTGCGGGTGCTCTGGGATCTCTCGCAGGACATCGCCATGCGTCACACTGGATAGCAGCCGGCGTGCGCGAACGATTGCCTCTCGAAACAGTATCCGCCGAAGCGATATCCTTCGAAGCCGCGCCTGTCAAAGCACCATCGGTCCAAACCGGGAGTCGAGACACCGAAGCACTCCACAGAGCGTCTGTGCCGCTGGAAGGTATTCTGCCCCCTACCCCCGCAGATGATATGGCTAATGACTATCGATATTTGGGGCTGACGTTGGGAGCGCACCCCCTCGCGCTGCTTCGGGCAGACGAGAGACTCGGTAAACGGCTAGGGCGATGCTATACCGCACAAATGCTCGAAACATGCCGACATCGGCAATGGGTTCGTGTTGCTGGCCTCGTCACCGGGCGTCAGCGGCCGGGCACTGCTTCCGGCGTGTTGTTTGTGACCCTCGAGGACGAAAGCGGAAACATCAACCTGGTTGTCTGGGTGTCCGTGCTGGAGCAGTTTCGCGCCGCATTACTGCAGGGTCAGCTACTGCGAGTGGCAGGGGTGGTCGAACGTGAAAACGAAGTCATCCACGTGATTGCGGGACACGTGGAAGATTGTACTGAACTGCTGCAGGCGCTTGAGTCACAGCCAACCACATCGTCATTCCGATCGCGCGACTTCCACTGATCGCGTCGGATCAGCGAATACTGAAGGGCATAGAAACCGTCGATGGGGAATTCGTGCCACTCAAAGGATGTGGTGTTCCCTGCTGTGATCGCAGCTCGACCAAAACGTCTTGCAGCACCGAGCGGATGGCCGACATTTCTTCGCGCAGCTGCGCAATCTCCGGCTTCAGACTCTGCCCCAAGCCATCGATTCCGCATTCGAGCGCAGTGAGTCGCTGTTGAATGCTGACCTTGTCGAATAGCGCTTTGGTGATGGCCTCGAGCGCTGCCCCCTGACTCTCAGGCGCAGGCTGCGGCGTTTGTATTACCGGCGCTCGCACAGGCTCAACGCTGCGACCACTCCAAAACTCGCTTCCAATTTCCTCGGACACCTTGACGACCAGGTCTCCGTCAATCAGGTGCTGCTCCTCGAGGAATGCATAGAGCATCAGCCGATCGCACAGGTTGTTAATTCGTCGCGGAACGCCGCTACAGAAGTTGTAGATTGCCTCAAACGCGTCTTCGGTAAACGCGGGATCGTTGTTCCAGCCCACCCGACTCAGACGATGCTCGATATAGGTACGCGTTTCCTGCTGATCAAGCGGGTTCAAATGATAGGTCGCGATGACGCGCTGGCGCAGTTGTTCAAAACCAGGTCCAAGCAGCGTTTCGCGAAACTCCTGCTGACCCAGCAGAAAGATCTGGACCAGCGGCTTCGAGTCCATCGTGAAATTGGACAGCATGCGTAGCTCTTCGACCGATCCGGGCGGAAGGTTCTGAGCTTCATCAACAAGAATGAGAACGCGCCGCCCCTCTTTTGCCTGCTGCTGGAACAGACGCTCCAGCTCACGGAGCAGCACCGCCTTGTTGGCATTAGGAACTCGCAGCCCGAGATTCGCCGCCACCAGATGCAGCAGGTCGTCTTCCTTCAACTGCGTTGTGAAGATCGTGGCGACAAGAATCTGCTGGCTGTCGAGCTTGCGCAGCAGGGTTTGGACGAGCGTACTCTTACCCGTGCCCACCTCACCGGTGACCACGATAAAGCCGTCGGCTTGATCGAGCCCGTACTCGAGAAAGGCAAGCGCGCGGGAGTGCTCCCGGCTTGGGTAGAAAAAATTGGCGTCGGGTGAAAGCTGGAAAGGCTTACCACTCAGCCGAAAGTAATCCTGGTACATGCTCAGTGTTCCTCTCTCGAAGCCACCTGGGCCGGCCCTTCAGCATCCGTACGGAAAGCGCCGTATCCATACCCGTACCCATAGCCATACCCGTAGGTATCGACATCAGCGCCCATGGACTTATTCAGAATCAAGTTCACGTTACGGCAGCCCTCGAGCATGCTGAGCGAACGCATCACGGCGTCCCGAGGCGTGCGATTCGCTTCGACAACGACTAGTACCTGACCCACCATTCGCGCGAGGACTGCAACCTCCGTTGCGAGCAGCAGCGGGGCACAATCAAAGATCACGATGCGATTGGGATCCTCGGACGCGAGCCGATGAACAATGTTCTTCATTGTGCCACTGGCATACAACTCATCGACATGCTCGATAGGGCGTCCCACCGGCATGACCGACAGGCGCTCTACATTCGTCTTCAGTACCTCACCCTCCGGATAATCAATACCGCGCGCCAGCAGCGAGGTCAGCCCATTCCGAGCGGGTAACTTCAGCTGTGTGGAGATATCGCCCCGCGCAGCGTCAGCATCCACCAGCAAGGTTTCGTGGTCCAGTTCCTGCGCCATGCTGAGCGACAGGTTGATCGACGTGAAGGTTTTGCCCTCGCCCGGAAGCGAACTGGTGATCGCGATCAAGTTGCCCGGTAATCCGTGCTCGTTAACCACGCGATTTCGCTGCGCATTCAGCAGAATGGAGCGCTTGA
The DNA here is from genome assembly GCA_049454295.1 of Pseudomonadales bacterium. Lineage (GTDB taxonomy): Bacteria > Pseudomonadota > Gammaproteobacteria > Pseudomonadales > Azotimanducaceae > UBA7803. The sequence goes on along the minus strand of JBMTYG010000116.1, from coordinate 1,319 downwards.
GCCGCCGGAGCTGTTGCGCCAGCGCCGAACGTGAGCTGCCCGGCACGAGGAACCCGCGCTGACCCAGTTCAGCCAGGTCAAGCGAGAAGGACTGCAAACCGTCGTCCGGCAGCACATCGACCATCGCTCGTTCGCGAGTCACTGGGCGCCGCACTGAATGAACGTCTGGACCCGAGATCCTCTGCGTCCCTGTCGGCATCGCCATTCGACCAGCAGCCAAACGCGCCGCGGCTTTCTCGATAGTGCTCATGACCTACGAATCATCCTTGATTCCGCTGTCCCGAATCATAGTCGGCTTTAGACAACCAGACTTCAGGAAAATGTAAGGAAATTCCGACCAGCAACCGATGTGATCTCGAAACTCGGTACCAGGTCACGCAATTGCGCACACTGTGACGACACCGTAACTTCATAGTTCAAGCATGCTGCTCGCGCAGGGTACCCCTTTCACTGTAGTCCCAGAAATGCGTATGGCACTTGCCGAGGCTGGGCTCACGCCGCTGCAGACGGGTGTGCAGAGTCATCATTCCCCGAACTACCCTTATCTGCGCGCCATCGAACTTGCGCAAACTTCGGATCGAGTCGATGCGCGAACCCAATGACATGAGAGGAAAGACCAACAGATGAAAACGCTGGTAACGGGAGCAGCGGGCTTCATTGGCATGCATACAGTGCAGCGGTTACTCCACGCGGGCGATGAGGTCATTGGCATAGACAATCTTAATGATTACTACGACGTCAATCTGAAGCAGTCGCGGCTCCAGCGACTTGAGCACGCGAACTTCACCTTTGAGCGCCTCGATATCGCTCGTCCTGGCGCGCTTCGAGCATTGATTGCAAGAGAGCGCCCTGACCGGGTTGTACATCTCGCGGCACAGGCGGGCGTTCGCTACTCACTACAGAATCCCCAGGCCTATGTCGACGCCAATGTGACAGGATTCCTAAACCTGCTTGAGGCGCTGCGAGAAACGGGTTGTGACCATCTGGTCTATGCCTCGACCAGTTCAGTCTACGGAAGCAATACGGCCCTTCCCTTTTCCTCGCGACACAACACGGATCACCCTGTGAGCCTCTACGCCGCAACTAAAAAAGCAAACGAGGCCATGGCGCATGCCTATAGCCACCTGTTCTCGATCCCGTGCACAGGCCTTCGATTCTTCACCGTCTATGGCCCGTGGGGGCGACCAGACATGGCTTTCTTCACATTCACGCGCCGCATTCTCGCGGGCGAACCGATCGATATCTTCAATCACGGGCATCACACACGGGATTTCACGTATGTCGATGACATAGCGGAAGGCATCGTCCAATGCCTCCGC
>JBMTYG010000115.1:0-9981 GCA_049454295.1 Pseudomonadales bacterium | reverse complement strand
CGGATGAGCGCACCGGTCTTGGCGCCGTGCAGGCGGGCGAGTTCGGGGAGCTCGAGCGACCGATGTTCCGCGTCGAGATCGAGCGTCTGACCGCCCACCATGCCGTCCCAACCCGCGGCGTCTGCGAGTAACGCAAGCGCTCGCAGCCGCGTTTCCGGTGCCAGCCCGGGTGCCCCGGCCAGGGTGCGAAACGCGAGCGCCTGAAGCGCATCACCGGTAAGAATGGCAGTCGCTTCACCGAATCGGATGTGCGTGCTCGGTACCCCATGACGAAGTTCGTCATCGTCCATCGCGGGCAGATCATCGTGGACCAGCGAGTAGGCATGGATGAACTCGATCGCGCAGGCGGGCGCGAGCGCCGCGGTCTCGCGGCCGCCAACCGCCGTGCAGGTCGCGGTGAGAAATAAGGGGCGCAGGCGCTTACCGCCACTCAGGGTGGCGTAGCGCATGGCGTCAGTCAGGTTCGGAGCAAGGGTTGATCGCGCTGGAAGATGGGCCGCGAGCGCTGACTCGAGGCGCTCTCGAAGCGCGTCGAGTTCACTCGTCATCCAGCGTCTCGAGCCCCAAATCCTCGAGGCTGTCGTCCGCAGTCAACTGCCGGATGCGCAGCGCAGCCGTGCGCAAAGCTGTCTGACATTGGCGGGTGAGGCGCACACCGCGCTCGAACGCCGCAAGGGAGTGTTCGAGCGAGAGGTCACCGCCTTCCATCTGATTGACCAGGCTTTCGAGTTCAGCAAGCGCGGTTTCGAAGTCGGGGATCGCATCACTCGCGGACGTGGAGTCCTGCGCAGCATCCTCTGTGGCCCCGATCTTCGAGCCCGCCATGAGTCAGCTCGCCTTGCGTGCAGTGTCTGCTGCGAGTCGCCAGCTACCGCTTTCACGGTCAACCTCGATCAGTCCGGCGGACTCGAGATTGGAGAGCTCGCCCCGGACTTCCCAGAAGGCGAGGGGCTGGTTGCGTTCGCGCAGAACGGTGGTGATGTCACCCGGGCGAATATCTCTACGACCGGATTTTGCCAACTCTTCGAAGATGGCGAAGATGAGTTTGGTTCGGCGCTGCGCGATGCTCACAAGTATCCCCTGTGGATAAGCCAATGGCGACGGGCGAAAACGGCGCGCATTCTAACTCGCTTCAGTGCCCGATGCGCACCTGTTGCTTGTGTCTTTGGATGTGCTCGTGCGAGTTGCCGGACGCTCTCATGGGTCAGGTTGCGGGCTCCCGCCAGGGGCGTCCTTGCTGGTAGGACGCGAGCCGAGCCTCGAACTCGACCTTAAGCGCGGCGCGTGCTTCTGGGCTATCGGTTTCCTGAGAAATGAGTCTCAGTGCCTCGCGCTGAAACTCCACCGCAGCGTCGTAGTGACCGGCCTCCGCAGAGGCAGCCGCCAGCGTATCGAGGTGGCTCGCGCTCCGCTTCAACGCGACAGCGTGTTGCGCATAGCGCAGGGCTCGCGTTCCGTCGCGCGATGATCGCCCGTGCGTCGTGGACAGCATCCAGGCGTAAGCATTCAGCGCCCAAGGGTCCTGCTGCCCTGCCGCGAGCGATAGCCAGCGCGCAAGCGCAGCCGAATCCCCGCGTGCGCGCGCATCGATCGCGAGGTGACGTTGGGCGGCGATGTCACCGGCTTCGGCGGCGCGCTCGCGCCAGTGTCTCGCGCGGTTGGCATCTTGACGGGTGCCGATACCGGCGTCGTAAAGGTAGGCGAGGCCACTGAACCCCGCTGGCAGATCCTGCGCCGCGGCAATGTGAAAGAGCTTGAACGCGCGCTGGGAATCGCGCGGGCCTGCGGTGCCGTCGAGCAGAAAGTGGGCAAGCTTGGCTGCGGCAAGTCCTTCGTCGGCGGCGGCCGCCTGTTCGAAGAAAGATCGCGCTCGCGGGAGGTCAGGCTTGCCGAATTCGCCACGCTCAGCCATATAGCCGGCAATCGTTAGCGCGCGTGGTAATCCCGCGGCGGCAGCACGCTCGAGCCAGAACAGTGCGGCGGCGGCGTCCGGCGGGTCAGTCCAGGGTCGTCGATAGGTATGGGCAATTTCGAGCATCGCCCGGGCGGAACCCGCTGCCGCCGCCTTCTCGAACCATTCGCGAGCGACGGCGAGATCGGCGTGGGTACCGATACCCCGAAGGGACAGGTAGCCGAGCAGCGTCTGCGCCTCGACCACACCCGCCTCCGCCGCGTGTAGAAGCAGCTCCCGAGCGACCGTGGGCAAAGCGTCAGCGCCGAGGCCGTCCACGTGCAGGCTGGCAAGGGCCGATATGACGGTTGCGTTATTGGCATCGAATTCGAGCGCGCGGTGGTAATCCGCCGCCGCCGAGACAAAAAGACGTTCTTTCTGAAAGCTGAAGCCGCGCGTGTAGTAGGCGTGAGCGCGTTCGCTGCTCGATAGTCGCGGATCAATCAGCGCGGGCGCGAGATAGCTTCGGGCGAGAACCAGATCACCGGTCTTAAGCAGCGCCTCCGCTCGCGCGATGGCATTGCGCGCGTCGAAAGAAAAACCGTACGTCGCCCCCATCAGGAGGCATATACCGATCGTGAGGCGCAGCAAAATAAGGGTCACGGACGAGCGGAAGACCATGGCATGAAAACGCGGTGGCATGGGTGACCGTGTCGTCTCCCGGCGGGTGTCGTCGCGGCAGTGTAACCCAGTCTACACTCGGAGCTCTCCGAACCTCACGAGCAGCAGAACCCCATGAGTCTCTCCTTCTCCGGTCGCCGCGCCAGGACCATGGCGGAAATGACGGAACTTCAGCAATCAATCTTTTCCGGGGAACGGATTGGTGAGGCGCTGGCTCACTATCGACCAGACTCCTTGGACGTGATCATTACGCCTTTCGCCAAGTGTGGCACTACTTGGCTGCAGCAGACCGTGCATACACTGCGCACCGGCGGCGACATGGATTTTGATGACATTTCCCGCGTTGTGCCCTGGATTGAGATGTCGGTCCTCCTCGGAATCGACATCAATGCCCCGCAGCGTGGCGTGCCGCGGGCATTCAAGAGCCATGCCTCCTGGCCGCAAGTTCCCAAAGGCGCGCGCTACCTGGTCTCGTTGCGTGATCCAAAGGATGCCTTTGTCTCCCACTATCGCTTCATGGAGGGGTGGTTCTTCGAGCCCGGTAGCATTAGTTACGAGGCATACCTCGAGGGTCTGATGGCCGGACGAGCCCGCGGCATGGATTACTGGTCCCATTTGACGAGTTGGTGGGATCAGCGCGACAACCCGGATGTCCTCTTGCTCTCCTATGAGCACATGATCGATGACCCGGTCACGACGATTGCACGAGTGGCAGAGTTTATCGGCATCGAGCTGACGGAAGCGCTGCTCGCCTGTACCCTCGAGCACACCTCGTTTGATTTCATGCGTCGCCACGGTGATCGCTTCGACGATAGCCTGATGCGCAGGCTGACCGAGCTGCCTGGCGGCGTGCCAGCTGGCAGCGATTCGACCAAGGTGCGCAAAGGCGGCGTCGGTGGGCATCAGCAAGAGCTGCCCGCATCTGTTAGCGCGGGGCTGGATGCGCTTTGGGCGTCCGATGCCGCGCCACGCACGGGCTTTGCCAACTATGCGTCCCTCGAGGCTGCGCTTCGAGCGCGCGCGCTCTAAGCGCGCGCTGCGCGAGGAATGACTCGGCGTCAGGCGCGATCGAAACGGACGTGAATCTGTTTCAGCGCGCGTAGCCAGAATCCAGGTATGTGGCTGTAGTCGTCGACGTCCGGCATCGGGCGCAGGTTGCGCAGACGCTCGAGCAGAATCTCCCAGGCGAGCCACTGTTCATAACGGCTGAGCGTGGCTCCCGGGCAGACGTGCTCGCCGATACCGAACGCGAGATGCCGACCGGCGTTTCGGCGCTCGAGATCGGGCGCTTCTGGCTTGGGAAAACGCTCGGGATCGTGATTGCCGGCTCCGTAGCGAATCGACAGCGTCGCACCCTTTTGCACCTTGAACCCATTGATTTCTGTGTCTTCGGTCACGTAGCGGAAGAGACCCTGAGTCGGCGATTCGATCCTCAGCACTTCCTCGACCCAATTGCGTATGCGACCTGTGTCTGTGCGCAGCAGGGATTCGATCTCCGGATTGCGGAACAGCAGCCAAAGGCCATTGGCCAGCGCAAATGCGGTGGTCTCGTTGCCGCCGATCAGGAGGTGATCGGTAACGCCGATAATCTCCGTGTCGGTAAGCGGGCGGTTGCGGCCGAGATCGACATCAAAGATCTCCGTCTGGGTCAGGTGGGTGATGATGTCGTCTTTGGGGGCGCGGCGTTTTTCGCGCACCGTGTCGTGAATGTAGTGTTGCAACTCAATGTGCTTTTCGACAGCCCAGGTTTCCTGTTCCAGACTCAACCCGCGCGAAAAAGGCAGCACCCACGCGTAGGACCACTCTTTGAGCAGCGGCAGATCCATCCGCGGAAAACCGAGCAGCTCGCCGATGACGATCATCGGCAGCGGTTCGGCAAAATCCTTCATGAACTCGACTTCGCCGCGGTCGATCCACTGGTCAATGAGTTCGTGGATCGTGCTGCGGATGAACGATTCGCGCGACCGGACTGCGTTGAGCGTGAGCTTTGGGTCCACCAATGCACGGTAATGGCGATGCTTAGGCAAGTTCTCGCCAAGGGGCGTGTAGCGTGGCCACCCTTTGCGCTCGTACAGGGCACGTGCCTCGGCATGTTTTAGCAGGGGCTCTGCATCCTGCACATCAGGTCCAGCGGTGAACAGGGTTGGGCGTCGCAACACATATTCAATGTCATCGTATCGTGTGAGCACATACATGCCGATCTGCGGCATGAAATAGATGGGCGCCTCGGCGCGCAGTACAGCGTAGGCTTCGAACCAGTTTTCCTGGACTACCGGGTCCATGAAGTCGATCTCAGCCGCGCGCTGATAAGGGCAACCGGTGGTGGTGCTGACAGTCATGCATGAATCCTCCCCGTGAAGGCTCAAGTGTATGCCAAGGGCTGATGTTGCGCGAAGCCAGCCGTCAGAGCCGCTTACATTTGTGTGACATGCCCCTCTGCCACCGTCACGGCTCTGCTGCTATCTTTCGGCTATGGTCAATACAACGGCTAACAGTGGCACAGAATGCTTGGTGGAAGCGGCGGTATTGCTGCTGCGCTCGCCGCGCTGGTCCGTGACCGAGGTACTCGAACTACTCGAGATAGGTGATCGAGAGTTTCACGCGCTTGTGCAATCGGATCGTCGTTTGGCCCGGGTGCTGGAGGCACGTGCCGCCGGAGCCGGCGTCACGATGGTCGAACGTCAGTGTGTGGTCTGTGGTGATGCCTATGTCACCGCCACGCACCGTGATCACTGTTGTTCGTCGGCTTGTGCCCGCATCAGTCGGATACGGCGTCGACACTAGTCGGTCACGCGCTCAGTCCGCGCCACTCACCCCTCGCAGCATGAGGCCTTCGGCCGCAAGCCCAAGCAAGACCCTTCCTGCATCCTCCACATGGTGGGACGCGACGCTGGCATGTTGACGGATAACGCGAATGTCGCGGCTCGCACGGTCAAGCGGGTGATCTTTGAAGTTTGCAGTGGTGCCTGCCGCGTCGGCGAGCAAGTCAACGGCTGCACAGAGATCAGCAGTGGCGAGGGAACAGGCTGCCTGAAATGCGGCCAGATCGCGGGATTGTGGGCGCTGGCTGCGACAAGCATGGGCCCACAAACCGGTCACTTCTTGCATGAGCAACGCATGCGCGCCGCGCACGCGAATTTCCGCGGTGGCCATCGCCCTTTGCGCTGTGGCGCGGGTGCTCAGCGACGAACTGCTGAAGCGCGGGATCTTGCCGCGCGCGAGCGCGTCGAAAGCGCTGACTGCGCTGCGCGCGATGCCGAGCGCTACCGCAACCTTGTTATAAGCCAGACGGGCGGCAAGTGGCAGCGCGGCGAGTGCTCTTTCTCCCGCATCTTCCGCGGTGCTTGTGCTGCCGCTCGAGGCGCTGCCGAGCGTCTGACCGCCGCCCATGGGCGGAACCAGCTGACCGGCCGGAATGACGACATCGTTCACGCGCACGTCGTGGGACCCTGATCCGTTCAGTCCGCTGACGTGCCACGTATCCAGCACCTCGAAGTCTTCCCGGGCTATGAGCGCGTACATGCGTTTGTTTGCCAGCGGGTCCCCGGCCGTGGCGCTGACCTCTACGGTGGCCGCAAACAGGTCCGCGTTGCTGCAACCGCTGACGAACTGCCATTGACCGTTGATGCGGTAGCCGCCTGGCACGGGTGTCGCGCTGCCGACTGCAGCGGTCGAGCTGCAGAGAATCAGCTCCGGGTCGTCAAGCAAAGGAAGGGCGGTATCGAGCGCTGGCGCGATAAGTCCGAAGGACTCGACGCCGATCATGAGATTCCATCCGGCGCTGCCATCTGCCTCGGCGACGCTCGCGATCACTTCGATCTGCGTCATGGGATTTTCTGCACTGCCGCCGGCGCGGCGTGGCGCGGCGATTCGGTAAAGCCCTGCACGGGCGAATGCGCGTGCGACAACGGGCGGCAAACGCCGGTCGCGTTCAGCGGCGGCGGCGTGTTCGCGCACGAGGGGCAGCAGGGCGCGGGCGCGAGAGACAGCCGAGTTCAACGCTGGCTGTTCATCCACAAGTCGCAGTTCGCTCACAATTTTCCCCTGCCATCCCCGCAAGCTGGCACCGTAGCAGATCGACGTTCCGCGCGGGAGCCAGTTACCATCCGTCTTCGGCATTTTGGTGCCGTCCGGCGCGGTCCTTCACTTGGGGCGCGTGGCGAAAACCACCGGCAAGCGAGGCCCCATGTCAGAGCACGAACTGGAACGCAGTACCCTGCGGCGCGTTAACGGGCGCATCCTGCCCTTTGTGCTCGTGCTCTACATCATTGCCATGATCGACCGCACCAATGTCGGCTTTGCAGCCCTGCAGATGAATGAGGACCTCGGTTTCAGTGCCAGCGTCTTCGGTTTTGGTGCCGGCATCTTTTTTCTGGGGTATGCACTGTTCGAGGTTCCGAGCAATCTCATTCTTGCGCGAGTTGGCGCGCGGCGCTGGATCGCGCGCATTCTCTTTACCTGGGGCATGTTCGCGACCGCGATGATGTTTGTGCAGGACGCGACCACTTTTTATGTCCTTCGATTCCTGCTCGGTGTGGCGGAAGCAGGATTTCTCCCCGGCATTCTCTACTACCTGTCTTTTTGGTACCCGGCCGCTCAGCGTGCCCAGGCAGTCTCCTGGTTCATGATCGGCATTCCGCTCGCTCAGGTCATCGGGGCGCCGCTAGCGGGCCTGTTGTTGAGCCGCGACGGGCTTGGGGGTTTGCATGGCTGGCAGTGGATGTATCTCATCGAGGGGCTGCCCGCGGTTCTGCTGACCGTCGCGGTGCTGCGCCTGTTGACCGACCACCCCGATCACGCGGATTGGCTGACGCCAAAGCAGCGCGAGTGGTTGTCCGCGAAGATCAGGGCGGAACAGGCCGCCGCGGGCGCGCGACATTCCCATAGCGTTCGCGCTGCGCTCTTGCATCCTGTGGTGTGGCTGCTCGCGTTTCTCGCTTTTGCCTTTCAAACAGGCAGTTATGGTCTGCAATTCTGGGTGCCGCAGATCGTGAAAAACTGGTCGGGGCTCGACCCTTTTGGTGTGGGTCTCATCACGGCGATTCCCTATCTCGCCGCCGCGGTGGGCATGGTGCTGATCGGTCGCAGTTCGGATCGCTCTGGAGAGCGTTTTTTTCACATCGCCGTCCCGAGTTTCATCGGTGCGCTTGGCTTTATTGCGGCTGGGTTCGTGATCTCCCCGGTTCTCGGGGTGATCGCGCTCACGGTTGCGGCAGTCGGCGATATGGGAACGCGAGGGCCGTTCTGGTCGCTGCCAACGCGTTTCCTGACCGCGGCAGCTTCCGCGGGCGGTATTGCGCTCATCAACACCGTGGGCTCGCTGGGGGGCTTTGTTGGGCCCTACGCCGTCGGGTTGATGAAGGACGCGATGGGACATTACGGCGGGGGTCTGTTCTTGATGGCGGCATTGCTGATGCTGGGCGCTTTGGTGGCCGTGGGTTTGCGCGGTCGCCGTGAGTTGTTGCCGGTCACCGAGACCGGACATTGATCGTATCAATGGATTTTTGAAGGGTTGGAACCAGGGAGGAGGCGCACTGTGAGCCGAATGTTTGCCGAGGTCGTGGATCTGGATGTACTGGCGGACTGGATGGACGCGCAGAGACTGGAGTCCGGTCTCATCGAGGATCCGGAACTCATTACCGGGGGTACGCAGAACATCCTCATGCGTTTCCGTCGCGGCAACCGCAACTTTGTCTTCAGGCGTCCGCCTCCTCACAAGCGCGCCAATAGTGATGAGACGATGCGCCGTGAGGCGCGTGTGCTGGCTGCGCTCGCTGGAAGCGCAGTGCCGCATCCAGGGCTCGTGGCCGCCTGTCCCGACGAGAGTATTCTGGGTGCTGCGTTCTATCTCATGGAACCGGTGGAAGGATTCAACCCTTCGCTGGGACTGCCTGCCCTGCACGAAGCCGACCTGGGCGTGCAGCGACGCATGGGCATGGCCATGCCGGAGGCGATTGCGGCCCTGGGCGCGGTTGATTTCCGCGCGCGCGGTCTGGCTGACCTCGGCAAGTTTGATGGCTGGGCAGAACGTCAGGTTGGTCGCTGGCGCAAGCAGCTCGATAGCTACGGCGCGCTACCGGGTTATCCGGGACCTGACATTCCAGGGGTGGACGATGTGGGCCGTTGGCTTGAGCAGCATCAACCAACTGATGCGCGCCCCGGACTCATTCACGGAGATTTCCACTTTGCCAACGTGCTGTTTCGTTTCGACGGAGGAGAGCTTGCTGCGGTAGTCGATTGGGAACTCGTGACCATTGGCGACCCGCTCCTCGATTTGGGCCATCTGCTCTGCTCATGGCCACGGCGGGGCATCACCTCTGTGGTCGGATTCAATCCTCCAGGGCTTCCGTCGCAGGATGAGGTCATCGCGCACTACGCTCGACACACCACGCGAGATCTCTCAAATCTGCTTTGGTATCGTGTGCTCGCCTGTTATCGTCTGGGGTTGATTCTGGAGGGCACCCACGCGCGTGCCTGCGCAGGACTGGCACCGAAGGAGACTGGAGACCGGCTGCATGCCTCGACCGTGAGTCTGCTCGAACAAGCGCTTGAGTTGATCGGTTGACGGAATAAGGGGAAGGGCTGTCTGCTGGCCGCTCTTACCTGTGCCTCGAACCGCTTGGTTCTCAGCCGCTCGCGCCTCAGCCGCGGCGCTGCTTGTCTAGGGCTCGGATCAGTTCGATGGCGAGGGCGCGGTCTTCATCGTTCAGGCGATAGAAGACGCGCAGCAGTGCGTCGGTCTGCCGTTCACTCGTGCGAGCGCGCTCCATCGCGTGCGCCTGCTCCTGAGTGGACTCCGGCGGCTTCTCCCCGAGTAGCGAAGAGAGCGGGGTGTTGAGCGCTTCGGCGATCCGGTACAGGCACATAGCAGACGGCGCCTGCATGTCGCGCTCTATGCGCGACAAATTGCTGGCGTCGATGCCGGCTCGATGCGCGATTTCCTCTAACGTGGCGCGTATCGAGAGCCGACGTTCGCGAATGGCTCTACCTAATGTCATCTCGTAATTGTTCTCCCTTCTAACCCGTGAGGAAAGACGAGCCTGCAAGAAAACAGGGCAGCTTGTCAGTCGCGCAGAATTTCAGTTAAAAAGTGGTGAAGCTATACGGTTTTGTGCGACATCGTCCATTTCTCGGGTCGGGGGGGCGCGATGTAATGTCTATCACAACCTGTTCTTTACTTAATTTGAGGGAATAGGGTCTTTTCTCTTGATAACAGGGGGTCGCATGAATTCCGGCGTTTTGCCCGGAGAGTCCAGGGATACCAGAATAGCCGTTCCTAAGCGAGGCCGATGAAGGGGGGTGGCGCTTCTGGCCCGCGACAGACAACGGTTCGCCAGAGGATTTTCTAGTTCGTAAGCACGAGGGTGAAGTATGGGCGCTCGCTCTGCTTGAGCACTACCGACAGGGGG
>JBMTYG010000114.1:0-10125 GCA_049454295.1 Pseudomonadales bacterium | reverse complement strand
CAGATCCGCACCCGCGCTGAAGGCACGACCGGCACCCGTCAGCACCACCGCGCGTGCAAGCAACACTTGCGAGCGGAGATCCACGATGGTTCGACGTGCACTGCCAGCCGCTCGAGAGCGACGAGCAAGACCACAGAACGCTCGGCGTCCTTGTCGATGTGACCGACCATACCCGCCGGGAGGCGGAAATGATGGCCATCCTGCGCACAGCCGTGGATGGCATTGTCCTGATCGACGAAACCGGCCGGATCGAAATGGTAAACGCTGCTGCAGAAAAGCTCCTGGGCTATCAACCCGGAGAGCTCACGGGCGCCCAAGTCGACGTGCTCATGGGTCCGGAACACCGGCGACATCACACCGGCTACATCCGCCGCTACATCGAAACGGGCGAGGCCCGGATCATAGGCATCGGTCGGGAACTCGAAGCGGTGACCAAGCAAGGCAAGCGCTTGCCCGTCCACCTATCGGTGAGCGAAGTCAGGCTTGCTGGTCGTCGACGATTTACCGGCTTTCTGCGTGACCTGTCCGAACAACGAGCAACCCAGGAGATGCTCACCGAGCAACGTGAGCGGCTCGCGCATGTCGGTAGGCTCTCCACCATGGGGGAAATGACCGCCAGTATCGCCCACGAAATCAATCAGCCGCTGACGGCAATCGCCATGTACGCCCAGTCAGGCCTCAAGCTTCTGCAGAGAGAAGCACCGGACCTCAACAAGCTATCCATGGCGCTGGACAAGCTGAACACCCAGTCCCTCCGCGCAGGGGCCATCATCGAGCGGATTCAGCGTTTCACCCGAGCTGATCCCGCGGAGCGGGAGCTCGTCAACATCAATGCTTTGCTAACCGATCTCCTCAAGCTGACCGAGGGCGACGCTCGGTTGAACGATATCGAACTGAATTTTGACCTCGACCCAACTGTCGCCCGCGTTCGCGCAGATCCGGTCCAGATTCAACAGGTTGCCCTGAACCTGATCCGAAATGCGATCGATGCCATGAACGACATCAAGCGCGCGCACGGCAATCAAGTGCGCGTCAGAACGCGTGCGCTGCCTCAAGGCGGCGTGATGGTCGCCGTCGATGATCAGGGGCCAGGCGTTCCTGACGACCAGCGCGACCTCATTTTCAGTGCTTTCCACACCACCAAGCGAGACGGCATGGGAATGGGGCTCTCAATCTGCCGCACGATCATCACCGAACACGGCGGCGAACTCGGGTTCTGCAATCACGCGGCACCAGAACCCGGCGCGACGTTTCACTTCACCTTGCCAGGGAGCGATCACGATCATGAATCCATCTGAACAGCAGCCGACCGTCTTTGTCGTTGACGACGACGAACCGGTGCGCGACGCCATTGCGCTTATGCTCGAGACCATCGACCTGCGACACGAGGCCTACGCAAGCGCCCAGGAATTTCTCGCGGCGTATTCTCCCCAACGTAGTGGCTGCCTGGTGCTGGACATTCGCATGCCCGGTATGAGCGGTCTCGAACTACAGTCCCACTTGCATGCCATGAATGCTCCGATCCCGATTGTTTTTATCACGGGACACGGCGACATCCCGATGGCCGTCGAGGCTATGAAGCGCGGCGCGGTGGATTTTATCCGTAAGCCGTTTCGCGATCAGGAACTGCTCGACCGCATCCAGGACGCCCTGCAGCTGGACCGCGGGCAGCGCGGAGAATGGCAAAATCTGGAACGCATCCGCAACCATGTCGCCTCCCTGACGCCACGAGAACATGAGGTGTTCGAACGCGTCGCTTCAGGCCAAGCGAACAAGGTGGTCGCGATCGAACTGGGCATCAGCGAGCGGACGGTGGAGATTCATCGTAGTCAGGTGATGCAAAAAACGCGGGCGCGCACCCTCGCGGATCTCGTTCGAATGAAGCTGACACTGGACCAGGCAACCGCCACCGCCTGATCCCCATTGACACCGCGAGCCGCAGCCGCCCCAAGGGCGTTGCTGCGGCTGTGCCGTATGCGGCTTTCCCGTATTCAGGCAGCGAGCTAGATTCTCTAACCTTACGCGCTGATGAACTGGAACAGCAGCGCACTCGTGCACACGGCGGAAGGCCGAATCATTGTTATCGATGGCGACCCCGCTATCCGCGACAGCCTGGCCACCCTGCTCGCGCTCGACAATCACCCGATCCAGATATTCGCCACCGGTGGCGAGTTTCTCAAAACCATCGACAACTCCCCGATCGCTTGCCTCGCCTGCGAGACAGACCTGCCGGACGGGTCCGGCTACGCGCTCATCGACCAGGTTCGCGGGCGACACCCCAGTGCACGGCTTGCGCTATTGACCAGCCGCAAAGACCGCAACGTCATGGCTCGGGCACAGGCAAGCGGCGTCAGCAACGTGTTCTTCAAGCCGTTGATACAGCAAAGCCTGATCGATTTCCTCACCGATCAACCTGTCAACACCGAGCACTTTGATCGAGGCGTGTGCAAGGAGCCTCTGTGAAATCCCATCCGACCTATGTGCCTGACGTGGTCCGCGCCTTTGCCCTAATGACCGTCGTCTGGGGTCTTGTCGGGATGAGCGTAGGCGACATCATTGCATTTTCCTGAGCCCATACGCTCCGATCCAGGAAGCCGAACGTGCTCTGGGTTGTGCTAGGCATACCCTCTGGCCGCGAGGGGATTAGCGGACCTGCTTGATGCTAGCCGCCATTGATGTCCACGACATGCACTGTGCCAACTGCGCGGCAAGAATCGAAGCCGCGCTTCGCGACGTGCCCGGCGTCGATGCGGCATTCGTCAATCCCGCGCGCCGACAGGTGCTGATAGAACACGCGCCCAACGTCGATCCAACATGCTTCCTTGCACCGCTTGAATCCATCGGCTTTCATCCCTCGTTGCAGACGGGGGCCATCAGCAACGGCTCTACTCGCGACAGTCTGAAGCGCATTGGCGTGGCCGGAATTGCCATGATGCAGACCATGACCACGATGCTCATGTTGCATAGCGGTGCGCTGCACGGCATCGAGGAGCCCTACCGACGCCTGATGGCGTATACCTCTCGTGTCTTCACAATTCCCGTTGTCAGCTATGCCGCAGAGCCGTTCTATCTGTCCGCCTGGCACTCCATAGCAAGGCCACCGCGAATGCCGGGAATGGATATGCCGGTCTCGCTAGCAATCATCATGAGCTTTGTTCTCAGTGTCTGGAACACGATGAGCGGGACCGGCGATGTCTACTACGACTCAGTCACCATGTTCACCTTTTTGTTGCTGGCGGCGCGCCATCTGGACACAAGTCTCAAGGCTCGATTCGATCACTCAAACGCCCTGCTAGCCGCGTTGCCCGAAACAGCACTGGTTGAGACTGGTACAGAACGGGTGCCCACGCCTCTGGATGAAATTCCAGTCGGAGCGCGGCTATGGGTGCCCTCCGGCGCGCAGGTGCCACTCGATGGCAGCGTGATCGAGGGTACCGCAGAACTTGTCTGCCGCTTCTATTCGAGACCGCGCAACGCGCGCAGAGGGTACTGCGCCAGAACCTCGCGTGGTCGCTGCTTTACAATATCGCCTGCATTCCGCTCGCAGCGCTCGGACTCCTGAGCCCCGGGCTCGCTGCACTCGGAATGACAGCCAGTTCATCGCTCGTGCTGTTAAACGCGAGCAGACTGCTCAAGTCTGATCAACCCCGTGCCAGAGCAGAACGATCATGACCGGGCTCGTCGATCTTCGGTCTCTATCCGTCTTGCTAATGACCCGCGCGAGTTCAACGGGTTACGTGGAGCCCACCTGCCTTCGGGGTTATGATCGGGGAAAAGCCCCCGCCCCGGAGTCCCTATGACCGAGAAGACCCAGCGTACCTTTTGCCGCGTATGCGAGCCTGCGTGCGGCCTTGTGGCAACCGTCAAGAACGACCGCCTCATCGCCCTTGCCCCTGATCGCGACCACCCCATCTCGCGCGGCTTCGTCTGCAACAAGGGCATCTACGGTCTCGATATCCATAACGACCCGGACCGACTTCTGCACCCCCTGAAACGCATTGCCCCGGGTGAATTCGTCACGGTTTCATGGGAAGAAGCGCTGGGCGACATCGCGAACCGGCTGCGGTCCCTGCTTGATCGACATGGCGCTGGCGCCATCGCGAGCTATACGGGTAACCCCACAGCATTCAACGCACTGTACGGTCCCTCCTTTGGCAGCTTCATGCGTCAGCTGGGCGCGCGCAAGTTCTTCAGTTCAGGCACCCAAGACTGCTCCAACAAATTCGCGGGCAGCGAGGCCGTCTTCGGCACGCGGACGCTACACCCGCTGCCGGACATCGATCGGTCCGATTACATCCTGATCATCGGCGAGAATCCTGCCGTCAGTCACATGTCCTTCATGTCCCTGCCGAACCCGATGGAGCACCTCAAATCCGCCGTCGCTCGCGGTGCTCGCGTGATCTACGTGAATCCGCGAAGAATTGAGTCGGTCAACATTGCCGGAGAATTGGTCCCCATCAGGCCAGACACCGATGTTTACCTGCTGGCCGGCCTGTTACATGAAATCGATCAGACCACGGGCTTCGATGCCGAGGCAGTGCGCCGTCACGGTCGGCACGTCGCCGAGCTGCGACGGTTCCTGTCCGACTACCCGGTCGAGCGCGTTGCCCAAGTCACCGCGATTCCTGCCGAACGCATCCGCGAGCTCGCGCGCGGTTTCGCCACGGCGCCGAGCGCGTGCGCGCACATGTCGACCGGTGTCAACATGGGGCGCCAAGGCACCCTCGCCTACTGGCTGCTGCACATGCTGGTGTTCCTCACCGGTAACCTGGGCCGAGCCGGCGGCAACTTCTATTCCCAAGGTTTCTACGCGCGAAGTACCGCATCAGGAAGGGGCGCGCCGGAGGAGTTCCTGGACACCCCGTTTGGACAGATCCGAAAACCCGGCGGCGTCGGTATCTCGCTGCCCGGCACGCTGATGGCTGACTACATCACGCTGCAAGACGACCCGATCCGGGCACTGTTCGTGAACTCCGGCAATCCAGTACTTTCCATTGCCGGCGAAGAAAAGATGCGGGCCGCGCTTGAGGGACTTGAGCTACTCGTCTGCGTCGACATCTACCGCAACGCCACCGCAGAGTATGCCGACTACATCCTGCCGGCCGCAGGCGCATTCGAACGCGAAGATATCAACATCACCGGCATCGGCCTGCAGTTCTCGCCGAGCGTGCAGTTCACGCCCGCGATTGTAGCCCCCGCCGGCGACCGCAAACCTGACTGGTGGATCTATGAACAGCTATGCCGGCAGTTGGGGTTTGAATCAGCCTTTGACCATGACGAAGCACCGGATATGTGGGCGCGGGTGGACGCCATGCTTCGTTCCCGCGGGGAAAGCATGGCTAACCTGCGCGCAAGGGACATCCTGACCTTCGAGCGTTCGACCCCGGAGTCGTTTTACGAACAGCACCTGCAAACGGACGATCAGCAGATCGACTGTTTCCCATCAGTGTTTGCCGATGCGCTCGAGCGCATGGCTGAAATCTGTGTGGAATTCGAATCCGCGCCTCCCGACCAACTGCGCCTGATAAGCAAACGCGACGCCTACATGATGAACAGCTGGTATTCAAACCTGCCGAAGATGAAGCGCAAAGATCGCGATCGAAACTACCTCTTCATGCACCCGGAGGATGCCCGCGTGCGCCAGATCGCGGAGGGTGCAGAGGTCGTCATCAGCAACCGGTTCGGCAGTATCGAAGCGCCGGTCAAGCTGAGCGATGAGGTCATGCCCGGCGTGGTCGCCATGACGCACGGTTGGGGTCACGCGCAATCACGCGGCATGAGCTTTGCGAACTCGACCCCCGGTGTGAATTGCAACGTGCTATTGCCCTCGGGGCCGGGCAGTTTCGAGCCGCTTTCAAATCAAGCGCATATGACCGGGGTGCCGGTGACCGTGGCGCTGACGAGGACAGACGGCGCGCACCGTGAATCCTTGGTGGTGCGCGGCTAGAATGCCGCGCGTCGCGACGCGGAGGTCATAGTGCCAGAAGTTCATCATCGTCTGATCGTCATCGGTTCGGGCCCGGCCGGCTATACGGCGGCACTGTACGCCGCGCGGGCCAATCTGAAACCGGCCCTCATCACCGGCGTTGAAGTGGGCGGTCAGCTCACCACCACCACGGAAGTGGAAAACTGGCCCGGCGGCCACGCCCACCTGCAGGGACCGGAGCTGATGCAGCAGATGGCCGAACACGTGGAGCGCTTCGACGCCGTCATCATCAACGATTACATTTCGGCCACGGATCTCAGTATCCGACCGATCCGCCTGACCGGTGACAGTGCCACCTACACCTGCGATGCGCTGATCATTGCGACTGGGGCCTCAGCGCGTTATCTCGGGCTGCCTTCCGAAGAAGCCTTCAAGGGACGCGGCGTCAGCGCTTGTGCGACCTGCGATGGCTTCTTCTACCGCAATCAGGATGTCGCTGTGATCGGCGGAGGAAATACCGCCGTGGAGGAGGCGCTGTACCTCTCCAACATTTGCCGAAAGGTCTATCTGGTCCACCGGCGAGACACTTTGCGTTCGGAAAAAATCCTGCAGGATCGACTGTTTAGCAGAGCAAATATCGAGACCGTCTGGAATCACACGCTGGACGAAGTGCTCGGCGACGATGCGGGCGTCACCGGCGCCAGGCTACGTGCGACGACGGGTGACGGTGTGCGCGAGCTCGCGGTGACCGGCGTCTTCATCGCGATTGGCCATTCTCCTAACACCCAGGTATTTGATGGACAGGTCGATATGCAAGGCGGCTACATCCGGACCCAAAGCGGGCTTGATGGCAACGCGACGGCGACGAACGTGCCCGGCGTGTTTGCCGCCGGCGACGTGGCTGACCACGTGTACCGGCAGGCGATCACGTCCGCTGGCTTTGGCTGCATGGCGGCACTCGATGCAGAGAAATATCTCGACAGTCTCCCTGGCGCCTGACAGCTTGCTCGCCCGGGGTTCTGCAGAGATCAGTCCGTCAAGGAGCGTCGGGCGTTAACGCAGGTCAGGCGTTCGACGGCGGTCCGGCGTTCTGCGCACGTCACACTGCCAGCCAGGCCGCCCACCAGGACAGCCCCACCACGCCGACCGCAATCATTCCAGCACCCTGCTGCAGACCGACGCCGCCTGCCTCCACCGGTATACGCGCGACGATACAACCGATTAAAAAACCTGCGGCAAAGCCAAAGAGATGAGCGAACACGTCGACGTTCTCTCCTTCCGCGCCAAGCCCCGTATACACGAGGAGCGCGATTCCGCCAACGACCGGCGCCGCGCTGCGGCGCATATCGCGATGACGGAACCAGCCGCGCCGCCAGGCCACAGCGCCAGCGAGCGCAAGGGCAGCAAAGGTGGCTGTGGAGGCTCCGATCGAGCGAAAGGCGTCACCCTGTACCCACGCATTCAATAGGTTGCCACTGATTCCGCCCAAGAGAATCAGCAGCCAGGCAACCCCTGAGCCCAACATACGTGACGCCAGCACCCCAAACAGGACGCCAAAAGCCGAATTCGCCATCAGATGTCCAAGATCGCCGTGCAAGGTGAGCGCGGTTACCGCGCGCCAAAGCTCGCCGGAGCGAACCCCATCGGGCGCCAGAGTTCCCAGCTCGCGCCAGCGATCAGCGGTCAATCCGGCGTTCTCAATCCAGGGCAAGCTCCAGATGACAAGCAGATAACCCAACGCACCCCAAAGCCCTTTATCGATGACCTGGGGCGGCGTCGGCTTCGGACCCGGCTGATTCTCAGCCTGCCAGTCGGCAATCTCCCGCTGAGCGCGCTTGGCATGATCTTCAGCAACCAACAACAGCCAATGATGCCCGTCGAACTCCTGCGAATGCGGAATATCAGCGGCAGCCAGCACCAACGCCGGCTCGGCGAGCGCGGGTCGGGCGATCGCCCGAGCCAGCACAATCCTTGGGGAGACACCGATCTCCACAAACACAATCAGTCGAAACGTCGAATGAGGCTCGACGTGTCGTTACGACCTCCGCCGAGGGCCTGCACGTCTGCATAGAACTGATCAACCAGCGCCGTGAGCGGTAACCGAGCCCCGATACCACGGGCCGTTGCCAGTGCTATCCCAAGATCCTTCCGCATCCAGTCGACCGCAAAACCAAAGTCGAACGCGCGACGTGCCATGGTGGGCGCCCGATTATCCATCTGCCAGGACTGCGCGGCTCCCTTGGAAATCACATCGACCACCGCGAGCGGATCAAGACCCGCCTGCTCGGCAAACCGAATGCCCTCGGCTAATCCTTGCAACACTCCCGCGATACAGATCTGATTCACCATCTTGGTGAGCTGCCCCGCCCCTGCCTCCCCCATTCGCAGGACGGCTCGCGCATAGACCTCAAGCAACGAACGAGCCCGTTCAAAAACGGCACTATCACCCCCGACCATGATGGTCAGGGCACCGTTCTGAGCGCCGGCTTGTCCCCCGGATACCGGCGCATCAAGGAAGCCGACGCCTCGCGCGCGCGCAGCCACGTCAATCTCTCGGGCAAGTTCTGCCGACGCAGTGGTGTGGTCAATGAGTAGCGCCCCCTCCCCGAGCCCCTCGAGCACACCCTGCGGGCCGTGAACGACAGCACGCACGTCGTTGTCGGCACCGACGCAGAGCAGAGCGATATCAGCGCCCGTCGCGGCTTCCTTCGGGGACGCAGCAATGGTTCCGGGATACTCCGAGCACCACGCTTCCGCTCGAGCCTGGTTGCGGTTATAGACCCGAACCCGGTGCCCAGCGCGCGCGAGATGCCCCGCCATCGGGTAGCCCATGACGCCAAGACCAACGAATGCGACCGTGAGCGAAGCTTGGGTCATAGCAACTTCCTTTTGTCAGCACGGTGTTTGTGAGAGCGACATTCGTCAGTGAGCCGTTCGGGAGCGCCAATCATCCGTGCGCGGCGAAAAAATCAAGCACCGCTGCCTGAGCCGCTGAGTGCGCCTCAGGGGACTTCCATGCATCGATCCGCCGGGCTGCAGGCGCCAGGTCCGCGATTTCCACGGAGATGGGGTGCGGATGGTAGAGGTCGTCCCCCGCCAGCACGAGCAGCGGTGTGGCACAGCGCCGTACGCTCGCTCGATCGATCGCGAAGACAAAATCACCGCCATAAAGCGCTTCTCGCAGCGCTGACCAGGCTTCCGACGCGACATCTGTGCGCTCTAGCCGCAGCGAATCCGCCCACCCGTCATACATGTCGAAAAAGGGCTGGCGATTGTCATCGAGCCCAATCGGCTGCATCAGCAGCCCTGCGCTCACGCGCGAGGGCTCAAGCGCGGCAAGCGCCAACGCAAACGCACCCCCAATGCACATGCCGCCGACGTGGAACCGGGCAATACCCAGTTGATCAAGCAACGCAAGCTGATCGGCCAGGTAGGTATGCCAGCCGTCACCCACGCGGATCGAGCCGAAAGACCGGCCCGCATTGCGCTGGTCCATGAGGATCACCTGGTAGTGTCGACTCAGCAGCGGAACGGGATTCCAAGGCGCGCGCGACCATAGCGGAATCGCTGAATTCATTCCCCCGGGCGCGATAAGCAACACGGGATAGCCGCTTCCATGCACCTCGTAGTACAGATTTGCATCGCCAACAGAGCAATACGGCATAAGCCTTCCTGACGGTAAAAATCAAATCCCGAAGCCGGTCATGAGATTCCGCGATCTGGCCTGAACCCAAACAAACCCCGTCGTCTGATAGCGGCGGCGACGGGAGCAGGCACCATATCCTCCCATGCCGGGTCCCCCTCGCGGATGAGTTCAAGGACTTCATCAGAGCGTATGTGCAGAACGTTCTCGTCGTAGTACCGCAAGGGCACAACTGAACCGCGCTCGAGCAGAAACTGATACAGCAGACCGAGCGCGCCTTGGGGGCGAAAATCTGGTGCGGAGACGAGTTGCTGTCCGTCGCGCATGGGGTAAACCATTATCCGTACGGCGTTTTTGAACAATCGCCCAAACCCCTCCAGCGTGCCGCCGAGCAGGTCAACGTAGTAGTGATCGTTAAACAACTCGGGCAGCGAGGGCACGCCCATGACAATGGCAACTTCGCGATCGGTATACCGGGCAAGATAGGCGGCGAGCCGGTGGTACTCAAAATAATTGGATATCAGTACGGTATGCCCGGTCGCTGCCACCACCTCGG
>JBMTYG010000113.1:0-10208 GCA_049454295.1 Pseudomonadales bacterium | reverse complement strand
TGCTCGAGCTCGGTCCCCAAGCGCCTGACTTTCATCGTCAGCTGGCGCCGCTCTGCGAGCAGCTGGACTATGTGATCTGCGTCGGTCCGGGCACGATGCCATTATTCGAAGTGCTGTCAGAACAGGGCATTGCCGCACGTTGCTTTGAGCGTGCTGATGACACTTTATTGGAGTTCATACTTGCCCTGAGTGCGCCCGGCGACCTGTTATTGGTCAAGGGCTCCAACCGGGTGTTCTGGCAGCATGATTTTGTCAGGCGGCTCTCGGCAAGGTTGGGGGGCGGCGATCGACCATGACATACTGCTCGAGGCGAGAAGGCTGCATCCGTGTCGCGGGTGGTTTCACGACAGCAGGAGCGTTTTGCGATGATCGTTGATCGTTTCGGGCGTCGGTTCCGAAACCTTCGGGTCAGCCTGACGGCGGCCTGTAATTATGCCTGTACCTATTGCGTGCCCAACGGCAAGCGCTTAATGCCTGCTGCGTACGAGCTGTCCGCGGAAGATCTTGTGCGCGCGGTCAGTCTCCTCGTCGATGCCGGCGGTGTTGAGAAACTTCGGCTCACGGGCGGCGAACCCTTGCTGTCTCCCAAGTTCGATGCTGTCCTCCCGGCGGTCATGAAACTACCGCTCCAAGATGTTTCCCTCACGACCAATGGTCAGCTTGTCCTGCGCAAGCTCGATGTGATCGCGGAATCGGGTTTGCGCCGGATAAACGTGAGTCTGGATACGCTGGATCCCGAACGGTTTCGGCATATTGCTCGCGGCGGCGACCTCGCCACAGTGTTACGCGGCATTGACGCGTTAAAGCGCGCGGGTCTGAAAATCAAGATCAACATGGTGCCCATGCGCACCTCAAATGCTGACCAGATCATTCCCTTGCTCGACTATTGTCTGGAGCGCGGATTCGAACTGCGCTTCATTGAGCTGATGAGCATGGGGCACCTGCGGCAGGGCAATGCTTTTGCTCGTGATTTCATTGGCATGCCCGAAATTCTCGAAATGATCAGCGAGCGCTACACCTTCGCACGCACTGACGCGCCCTTCGACTCCACGGCCTGTCGGTATGAGATCGCGGGTGTTGGCGTGTTCGGCGTGATCGCGAATGAGAGCGAACCGTTCTGCAGCACCTGTACACGACTCAGACTATCGTCGAACGGATTGCTGTATGGGTGTTTGTCCAATACCCGAGCCCATAACATCAAACCGATTCTCTCCATGGCTGAGGATCAGGCGTTGGCACGTCTCCAGACGGTGCTCGTGGGGGCGCTGGCGGATAAGCAGGACCTGAGCTTCACAGGTGAGGTGACGGTTATGAAATTCATCGGCGGCTGAATCCGCGCAGGCACCTTTCATGTCAAAGCTCAACTCGCTCTTTGATGAGCTGATCGCGATGGGCGCCAATCGGGCTCTGCCTCCCGTATCGTCGTGGCATCCGGCGCATACTGGCACCATCGATATCCGGATAGCAGCCGATGGCAGTTGGTTTCACGAAGGGGATCCGATTCGCCGCGACGGGCTGGTGCGCTTGTTCGCCTCCATTCTCCGCCGTGACCCCGAGGGCTTTTGTCTCGTGACCCCGGCTGAGCGCTTATTCATCACGGTTGAGGATGCCCCTTTCGTTGCCGTTGATATGGAAACAAGGGGCGAGGACCGTTCGCAGGACGTGCTGTTCATTACCAACGTGGGCGACATTGTGCCCCTGGACGCTACGCACCCCTTGCGCATGGGCGGCACGGCGGCGTCCCCGAAGCCCTATCTGGCTGTGCGCTCAGGGCTCGAAGCGCGACTGACCCGCCCCGTGTTCTATCGCCTGGTTGAACTCGGGCAGGTCGATGGCGAGGGTTCAGGCGTCGAGACGCTGCAAGTGTGGAGCGCAGGAGAGCGCTTCACCCTCGGGACTCTTTGAACGCCGCAGGTTTGCGCCGCCGTTACATGTTCGGGTAGTTGGGTCCGCCGGCGCCCTCTGGTACGACCCAGGTGATATTCTGGGCCGGGTCCTTGATGTCGCACGTCTTGCAGTGCACACAGTTTTGCGCGTTGATCTGGAAGCGCGGACCGCTGCTCTCCTGCACGACTTCATAGACCCCTGCGGGACAGTATCGCTGCGCCGGCTCGTCGAACTGCGGGAGATTACTGGCGACCGGGATCAGGGGGTCGGTCAGTCTCAGATGACAGGGTTGATCCTCCTCGTGGTTGGTGTTCGAGAGAAACACCGACGAGAGGCGATCGAAGGAGATCACGCCGTCAGGCTTCGGGTAGTTGATGCGCGCGGCGCTCGATGCCGGTTTCAGCGTGGCGTGGTCGGGGACGGGATCCTTGAGGGTCCAGGGCGCGTGACCCCGCAGCATAAACTGGTCCAGGAATGCATAGGCTGAACCGCCGAGCACGCCAAATTTATGCAGCGCCGGGCCAATGTTCCGGGACCGATCCAACTCTTCATGCAGCCAAGTTTGGCGGAACGATTGGTCGTACCCGGTGAGGTCGCTGCCACCTTCGTCACCGTTGGCCAGGGCGCCATACAAGGTGTCGGCAGCGATCATGCCCGATTTCATAGCTGTATGGCTGCCCTTGATTTTCAGCACATTGAGGAAGCCGGCATCATCTCCCACGATGAGTGCCCCAGGGACCGAGAGCTTGGGCAGCGCCTGCAGTCCGCCCTTGACGATGGCGCGAGCGCCATAGGCGACCCGTTTGCCGCCCTCTAACGTTTCTCGAATCAGCGGGTGGTGTTTCCAGCGCTGGAACTCTTCAAACGGGCTTAAGTGTGGATTCGAATAACTGAGGTCGACGATGAGGCCGAGCGCAACCTGATTGTTCTCGAGGTGATAGAGAAAAGACCCACCAGTGGGGCTGCCTGGAAGATGCCCGAGCGGCCAGCCAACCGTGTGGACGACTTTGCCCGGAACATGTTTCTCTGGGGCAACGTCCCAAACCTCCTTGAGGCCGATGGCATAGTGCTGGGTGGTCGCATCGGCATTGAGGTCGAATTGCTTGATGAGCTGCTTGCCGAGGTGGCCGCGGCAACCCTCAGCAAATACCGTGTACTTCGCATGCAGCTCATAGCCCGGGGTGAACGTCGGCTTGTGTTCGCCATCTGCCCCGACACCCATATCACCGGTGGCGATGCCTTTGACGCTGCCATCTTCTCGGTAAAGGATTTCCGAGGCAGCAAATCCCGGGAACAAATTCACCCCAAGCGCTTCTGCTTGTTCTCCCATCCATCGGCACAGATTGCCGAGGGAGATGGCGTAGTTGCCCTCGTTATGCGTGGCGGCGGGCACAAAGAACGAGGGAATCTTGATGCGGTTGATGCCGTTCACTAAGTAGTAGACATCGTCGTGAGTGACCGGATTGTTGAGCGGTGCTCCGCGCTCACGCCAATCGGGAAACAATTCGTTCAGCGCGGTTGGTTCGAATACGGCCCCGGACAGAATATGGGCGCCAATTTCCGAGCCTTTCTCCACCACGGCAACCGACAATTCGTGACCGTCACGACTTGCGCGTTGCATGAGTCGACATGCGGTAGCGAGACCGGAGGGGCCCGCGCCAACGATCACCACATCGAACTCCATTGATTCCCGTTCCATCCGTAGACCCGCCAGATCGCTATCAGAGCGGGCGATTATAGCCAAAGCCGCTCTGCACGCGAGGAGGTATCCCTTTTCCTTGACCCTGTCGGCGGGCACGGGACACAATATCGGACCCTCGGGTCCGGCGGCTTCACCACCTACGCGTTGTGGCCGAATTGTTGTGGTCCCCGTTAGCGAAACCGTTCACTTTCAGCCAATCAGCATCCGATCGAGGCACCTATGAAGGTACTGGTCCCAGTCAAGCGCGTGGTCGATTACAACGTTAAGGTTCGTGTCAAGCCCGACAAAACAGGCGTTGATCTCGCCAACGTCAAAATGTCCGTGAACCCGTTTTGCGAGATCGCGATCGAAGAAGCAGTTCGTATGAAGGAGGCTGGCAAAGCCACCGAGGTGGTCGCCGTCGCCGTTGGTTCGACCGCTTGTCAGGAGCAGCTGCGTACCTGTCTCGCTCTCGGTGCCGACCGCGCCGTGTTGGTGCAGACCGATCTTGACGTCCAGCCGCTTGGTATCGCCCGTGCGCTGGCAGCACTACAGTCACGCGAGCAGGCGGGTGTGGTGATTTTCGGCAAGCAGAGCATCGACGGCGACAACAGCCAGACCGGACAGATGTTCGCGGCTTTAACGGGGATGCCGCAAGCGACGTTCGCCTCCAAGGTCGAAGTGCAGGACGGCGAGCTGCAGGTGACGCGCGAAATCGATGGTGGTCTCCAGACGATTAGCGTGCGGTTGCCTGCCGTTGTGACCACCGATCTGCGTCTCAATGAGCCCCGTTACGCAAGCCTCCCTAACATCATGAAGGCAAAGAAGAAGCCGCTCGACGTCGTTTCTCCGGAAGACCTGGGTGTCGATCTTACCCCGACGGTCAAGGTTCTCGCCGTTGAGCCGCCCGCAGAGCGTCAGGGCGGTATCAAAGTGGAGAGCGTCGAAGTGCTCGTTGACAAACTCAAGAATGAAGCAAAGGTGATTTGATGAGCATTCTAGTCATCGCAGAACACGACAATTCAGAACTCAAGCCCGCCACGCGTGTTGCTATCGCGGCCGCAGCCAAGGTGGGTGGTGACATAGACGTACTGGTTGCGGGGTCGGGCTGTAGCGCGGCTGCGGCTCAGGCGGCAGCCGTTGCGGGTGTCCGCAAGGCGTTGGTGGCTGACCAGGACTGTTATGCGAACAACTTGGCGGAAAATCTCGCGTTGTTGGCAGCGGACCTCGGTAAGGGTTATTCCCACGTTATGGCCGCGCATACGACTCACGGCAGGAATTATCTGCCGCGCGTCGCTGCACTCCTGGGGGTGGCGCAGGTATCTGACATTGTCGAAGTCGTCAGTGCGGACACCTTCAAACGCCCCATCTATGCGGGCAACGCCATTGCCACAGTTCAATCGACGGACGCTATCAAGGTGGTCTCCGTACGCGGCACTGCCTACGACCCTGCGCCGGCGAGCGGTGGCTCAGGAACGGTTGAGACCGTATCTGCGGCTCACGACGCCGGCACTTCTCGATTTATCCGCGAAGAGATCGTGAAGAGCGAACGTCCTGAACTGACCGCCGCACGAGTCATTATCTCGGGCGGCAGAGGGATGCAGAATGGCGACAACTTCAAACTACTCGATGGCATTGCTGACAAGCTCAGCGCGGCCATTGGCGCGTCACGAGCTGCCGTCGATGCGGGATTCGTTCCGAACGACATGCAGGTCGGTCAGACCGGCAAGATCGTCGCGCCCGAGCTCTACATCGCAGTCGGCATTTCGGGGGCCATTCAGCACCTCGCTGGCATGAAGGACAGCAAGGTCATTGTGGCGATCAATAAGGACGAAGACGCGCCAATCTTCCAGGTGGCCGATTACGGCCTCGTGGCAGATTTGTTCCAGGCGCTGCCGGAACTCGAAGCAAAGCTTTAAGTCCTATGGATACGACCGGGCGCCGTGGCTAAATCCGCCGCGGAGAGCGCCCGGTCCCCTGTCATGTTAAGGAGCCAACGTGGCCGTTTATGAACTCAACGATGGGCGACTACTTCGCGTCGCTCGCAGCATTGATGGAAAGCTTCGTCAGCACTACTTCAGCCTGATTGGACTCAACAAGACTCAGCAGCGTCAGGTTGTGAAAGATGCCAAGGCGCTGGACGAGGAATGGCAGGCAGACCAAGAAAAGGCACGCGCTCGCCGTATTCGTGACGCCGCGACGGCAAGCGAGCACAGCACGGGCGTGCGAGGGATCAATCTGGTCCGGCGTCCTTCGCCCGCGTTTCGCGTGCAGGTTCAGACCGATGGCAAGTCGCACGTGCGTGAGTTTTCCATCAAGCGCTTGGGCGGACAGAAAGCGTGGACTCAGGCGACTCGTTTTCTTGCTGAATGCCGGGGCTACAAGACTGTTCCGAAGGTCTGGGCATAACGTATGCCCACAATCGAGTAATCAGCAGCACTTAGTGAAGCCGGGTCGAGTCGGTATCGACTCGACCGGCACCTGTGACTGGCGATCGCGTTCAAGACTTAAGCGAACTGTTTGGCAACCCGCCATGCCACCGGACGAGCATAGTCATGTACCTGGTGCGCTACACCAAGTATTAGGGCGAACAGAGCCATTCGGACCAGAACACCGTTGTCCGTTTGGCGAAAAATCGCGAGGTTGGGGTGCTCATCCAGATCGGCAGCGAGTTCCTGCGCTTCGGCTCGCGAATCTCGTGGAAGAGGGTGCATGATGACGGTGTTGGGCTCGCAGTACCGGGTGTAAATCGCGCGGTTGAGACGGAACAATCCTCGATAGCGATCGGCTTCTTCCTGGCTGGCGAAACGCTCTTCTTGTGTTCGAGTGACATACAGAATGTCCACCTGCTCGATGCCGGAAGCAAGCTGGTCAAAGGTCTCGACTCGGTGGCCTTGGCTTCGCAATTCTTCGATGATGTCACCTGGCAACCCAAGCCCTGGGGGTGATACCAGTTTGTAGTGCACGTGAGCGTAGAGCGCGAGGAGTCGACACAGCGAGTGGACGGTTCTGCCATGCTTCAGGTCTCCGATTAAAGAGATCCGTAAACCATTGATATCCTTTCTGTTTTCTCCCAGCTCTTTCTGGATCGTGTAGAGATCGAGCAGTGCCTGTGAGGGGTGTTCGTTCGTGCCGTCGCCGCCATTGATGACGGGTACTCGGCTAGCGCGGGAGAACTCGGCCACCGACCCCGACTCGAAGTGTCGCATGACTATCACATCGCTGTAGCCAGACAGCACGCGCGCGGTGTCCATCAGGGATTCACCCTTGGCGAGGGACGACGACTTTAATTCAGTTGTCTCTCGAACTTCTCCTCCTAACATGTTGAAAGCACAGCCGAAAGATATTCTTGTTCTGGTGCTGGCTTCGAAAAACATGTTGGAGAGAATGGCGCCTTCAAGGACTCGCGTAATGCGTTCTCGCCGTGCATAGGGCGTCATCTCATCGGCTACTCGAAAAATTTCCGCGATACTGCCGCGATCGAACTGACTCACCGAGAGAATGTGGCTTCCGAGAAAATCCATGAGGTCTGTCCGCGTGGGTCTGATGCTGTCGACGCGCCATGTTAATCAATGGACCGATGCGTTGGCAGCGTTACGCCCAGTGCAAACGCTGGAGTACGCTTAGTCAAGGTGGATAATGTCACCGGTATCGTGCTTCCCTATCGGCTTCAGCGGCTGTCCGTCCCGCTGCTATCATTCAACCAGTGAGGTCATTGCGGTCGGCCATGAACAGCTTGGCGACAGAATCTATGGGGAGCCCCGTTGCACACGAAGACCCCGTGCGTCTTCTCCCTTTTTCCTTTGCAAAGCGGTTTGGCGTCCTAGTACTCGATGGTCGGTTGTCCGAGGGCGCTGCTGAAGTGATCGTTCGTGGTGAGCCTAAGCTCGCCACGCTCGCTGAGTTACAGCGCTTTGTGGAAATCCCGCTCGCATTGCGCTCAGTACCTGACCAAGAGTTTGAACAGCTGCTCGCGACGACCTATGCCCGGGACAGTTCGGCCGCTCGACAGATGGTCGAGGACATGGGCGACGAGCTTGATCTCATGCGGCTTGCCGAATCAGTGCCCGAAACCGAAGACCTGCTTGAGCAGGAGGACGACGCCCCGATCATCCGTCTCATCAATGCCTTGTTGGCTGAGGCGATAAAAGAAAACGCTTCTGATATTCACATCGAAACCTTCGAACGGGAATTGGTGGTGCGTTTCCGCGTTGACGGCGTCATGCGGGAGATGGTGCGTCCGAAGCGGCAGTTGGCGCCGCTGTTGGTCTCACGCATCAAGGTCATGGCAAGGCTCGATATCGCGGAGAAACGCGTACCTCAGGATGGGCGTATTTCCCTGCGCATTGGCGGCAGGGAGGTCGATGTCCGCGTCTCTACGTTGCCCTCGAGCAACGGTGAGCGAGTGGTTATGCGCCTCCTCGACAAACAAGCGGGTCGGCTGAGGCTGGAAAACCTCGGTATGGACCCCTCAACCCTCGAGCGTCTTCGCGACGTGGTGCGAAAGCCGCACGGAATATTCCTCGTGACAGGGCCGACGGGGTCCGGCAAAACCACCACGCTCTATTCATCGCTTGCGGAACTCGATACACGGGCACTCAACATTCTCACAGTCGAGGACCCGATCGAGTACAACCTCGCGGGTATTGGCCAGACACAGGTCAATACCAAGGCCGATATGACCTTCGCGCGCGGGCTGCGTGCCATCCTGCGTCAGGACCCTGATGTGGTGATGGTGGGTGAGATACGTGATCTGGAGACTGCGGAAGTCGCGGTGCAAGCGAGTTTGACAGGGCATCTGGTGATGTCGACCTTGCACACGAATACCGCGATTGGTGCGGTCAATCGCCTGATTGACATGGGGGTTGAACCCTTCCTGTTGTCATCGAGCCTGATCGGCGTTTTGGCGCAGCGGCTAGTGCGTGTGCTGTGTCCGGATTGCAAGCGTCCCCGCGATGCGCACTCTGATGAGCTCGAATTCCTTGAGCTCGCGTCGGCAAGGGTTTGGGAGCCTGATGGGTGTGAGCACTGCCAGCACACAGGATTCCGCGGAAGACTGGGTATCTATGAGCTGATTTCAATTGATGACGTGCTGCGGCAGCAGATCCATGATCGCGCGTCGGAACACCTGTTGGTACAGCATGCGCGGTTGTCGATGCCCGGGTTGAGAGATGATGGCCGAGCAAAGATTCTGGAAGGTCTCACGACTGTCGCTGAGGTCGTCCGGGTCAGCATGGAAGACTAGTCGCCGGTGGCAGCTTTCGAATACACCGCACTCGATAACCGAGGTCGACAATCCCGCGGCGTGATGGAGGCGGATAGCCTTCGTCAAACCCGCCAAATGCTGCGCGATCAGGGCCTCGTCCCTCTGTCTGTGACGCCTGCATCGCGGCAGGGAGCCTCCTCTAACGCGCTGGTGACACTGTTTGCGCGCAATTTGGCGGGCCTTGACCGCGTTCTGTTTACCCGCCAGCTGGCTACGTTGATTGCGGCGAGTCTGCCGATTGAAGAGGCGCTGAATGCGGTTGCGCAGCAATCGGAAAAGCAGCACGTTCGGGCAGTGGTCATGGGCGTGCGCAGTCGCGTCCTTGAGGGATATTCGTTAGCGCGAGCGCTGGGCGAATATCCGGGCTCCTTTAACGATATGTATCGATCCACCGTCGCAGCGGGGGAACAATCCGGACACCTGGACCTCGTGCTGGAAAATCTGGCGGACTATCAGGAGCGCCAATTTGAGTCCACGCGTGATGTCGAAATGGCGCTCATGTATCCTGTCGTTCTCACGCTTCTCGCCTTTGGCATCGTGGGCGCGCTCATGATCTATGTCGTGCCCGATATGGTTGGGGTCATCGAGAACGTTGGGCAGACCCTCCCTGTTTCGACTCAGATTCTCATTGGACTCTCGGAACTCGTCCGGGATCTCTGGTGGCTGATTGCGATTTTGGCGGCCGGTGGGGTCTGGGTGGGACGTCGGTTGCTCGCGAACGACAGCATCCGGCAAGCGTGGGATCGTCGGAAACTCGCGCTGCCTGTGGTAAAGAAAATATCAAGAAGCAGCAGCGCCGCGCGCTATGCGAATACGCTCAGTATTCTGACGAGCAGCGGTGTGCCTCTGGTCGAAGCCATGGACATCGCGGCTAATGTGGTCACGAACCGGTGGTTACGCAGCCGTTTGTTGGAGGCTACGCAGCGCGTAAGCGAGGGCGGCAGCCTTCGCGCGGCGCTGGAGAGCGTCGATCAGTTTCCACCCATGCTCTTGCATATGGTGGGTAGCGGAGAAGCCAGTGGTGAGCTCGACACTATGCTCGATCGTGTGGCGGTTTATCAGCAGGCTGAAGTGAACCGGGTAGTCACCACGCTTGTGCGTTTATTTGAGCCCCTGATGCTTCTCTTCATGGGAGGTATGGTGATGTTCATCATCATGGCTATCTTGTTGCCCATCCTGAATATGAATCAGCTGGTTTGAGAATTTTTCAAGCAGCTTGGCTTCCGCACCAGCCTCGACTCGACATGCGACGAACCCAAATGAAGAAAAATTTTCTTTTGTAATTTTTTCTATAGCTTTTTTAGCATTTCCTTCATAATTTGTTTCGATATATAAATTGAATAACTGTGATCCAAGTCCTACAACTTTATCATA
>JBMTYG010000112.1:0-10237 GCA_049454295.1 Pseudomonadales bacterium | reverse complement strand
CAACCCGACCGCCTGGGCTTCCAACGATCCCTCTTCGCCGGCTAAACACCGGCAGCCGCCGGCCTCAGGCCGGCGCCTTCACACCGGCGGGTTTCTCCAACACCCTGGCCAAACGCAAAAGCCCGACCGCTGACCGTTGACTAGACGGTTACCGGCGAGCGAGTCTCGAGCCTGAGCCACGCCGGAGACGCGCCATGCCCGACGACCCTACGTCCTCTGCCCAGAACCTTGCAGCCACCGATGGCCGGATCATCACTCAGCGCGTGACTGCCGCGGTCGAGAGCGAAGAGTTCACCGTGTTCCTCATCGGCATGCGCATCAATCGTCCGTGGAAGATTCATCGCTGGCTTCCCGTTGCACGCGCAATGGGACGGATGATCCGAGAGCTCTACGAGCATCCGGACATTGGTTTTCGGCACGTGGAGAGTTGGTTTGGACGTACCACGATCATGGTTCAGTACTGGAGTTCGCCGGAAGCGCTTGAGGCCTATGCGACCGGTCGTGCGAATGCTCATCTGCCCGCGTGGCAACAATTCAATCAGACCATCGGCTCAAACGGCGACGTGGGTATCTGGCACGAGACCTTTCGCGTGCGGCCAGGCGACTTCGAATGCGTGTACCACAACATGCCGCGATTCGGGTTAGCCCGCGCTTATGCCCAAGTGCCCGCGAGCGGCCGCCTTGCACGGGCCGCTGGACGCATGGCGTATCGGGGAGGCAACGACCCATCCACGTAATCAGCGTGCTCAGGCGCGCGCCACGTGGCAGTGGAATACCTTGTCATCGATACCCCCCTCAACGGGAGCATTCAGTCCTGGGTCGTGCAGCAATTCGACGGCGAGCGTTTCACCCTGAATGTACGTCGCATGCGCCCCGGCGGCTGCGACCAGGTCCTCAGAGCCCGCATAGGTCACCCGCACGCGATCACTCACGTTGAAACCACTCTCTTTGCGCAGGCGCTGAATGCGGTTGACGATTTCACGCGCATGCCCGCTTTGAATCAGTGATTCATCCAGAGACGTGTCCAGATCAACGGCAATGAAGCGGTTCGATACCGTGCCCGTCCCGGGACGCGCTTTCTGCAGAACCTCGATCTCTTTGCTCGAGAACTGTTCGCCATCCAATTCTATGGCGCCGGTCGTTCGGAGATTTTCGAGTTCCTCAGAACTGAGCGCGCCGATCAGCGCCTGAAACGCCTTCATACGCTTGCCGAGCCGCTTGCCCAAAAGCGGGAAGTTGGGTCGCGCGACAGTCTCGATGTAGTCCGACTCATGGGTGTCGTAGCGCACTTCCAGTACGTTGAGCTCGGCACGCAGATAACCCTCGAGCGCCTCAAGATCCGCGAGCAACCCAGCATCACGATTCACAATGGTCAGACGACGCAGCGGCGTTCGCAGACCGATC
Source organism: Pseudomonadales bacterium (assembly GCA_049454295.1). Classification (GTDB taxonomy): domain Bacteria; phylum Pseudomonadota; class Gammaproteobacteria; order Pseudomonadales; family Azotimanducaceae; genus UBA7803. Next base: position 8,833 of record JBMTYG010000112.1, on the reverse strand, counting down.
CGCACGTCTTCGCGTCGCTGCCGCCCGAGCAGTATCACCTGCTGCATGCGCAGCACCGCCCCCTCTAGTCCAGACTCGATCAGCTCGAGATCAGGGGTTGGGTAGCGCGCCAGGTGCACGGACTCTTGCGCGTCGGCTTTCTTGTTTGAGAACAGCAGCGCACGGTACAGGTAGTCCGCCAGGAACGGAACGAACGGCGCCATGAGCTTCGACAGATCAACAAGCGCCAGATGCAATGTGGTGAAGGCGGCTGACTTATCAGCCGTCATACCGCTCGCCCAGAAGCGTGGTCGGTTCAAACGGATGTACCAGTTGGTGAGGTCATCCACGAACTCGAGCAGCGCGGGCACGACATTGTAGAGTCGATAGGCCTCCATCTCCTCCGCCACGCGCGCTTTGAGCGACTGCAGGCGCGAAAGCAGCCAGCGGTCGAGGATATTGTCCGACCGCGTTGCCGAGGCAGGCTGCCAGCCATCGATCTCGGCATAGGTGCGCAGGAACGAAAAGGCGTTGTACCAGGGCAACAGCACCCTACGCACAATGTCACGCACGCCGGCGTCTGCGAACCTCTGTTCCTCCCCGCGCACTAGCCCAGAGTTGATCAGGTAGAGCCGCAATGCGTCAGCGCCGTAGGTTTCCATGAGGTCATCCGGCGGCGTGTAGTTGCGCAGCCGCTTCGACATCTTTTTGCCGTCCTCGGCCATCACCATGCCGTTGACGATCACGTTACGAAACGCCGGCTTGTCGTAGAGCGCCGCGGCGAGCACGGTCAGCGTGTAGAACCATCCGCGTGTCTGGTCGAGACCCTCAGCAATGAACTCGGCAGGAAATCCCGCCGCAAAGAGCGCTTCGTTCTCGAACGGATAATGCAGCTGCGCGTAGGGCATGGATCCAGATTCGAACCAGCAGTCGAGCACTTCCTCGATGCGGCGATAGGTACCGGGCTCACCGGGCAGCGTGAACGTGAGCGGATCAACGTGTTCTCGATGCAGATCAGTGACGCGCACGCCGGTGAGACGCTCGAGTTCGTCGATGGATCCGATGCACACGCGGCGATCGGTGACATCGTTGATCCAGATGGGAATCGGCGTGCCCCACACGCGATTACGGGAGATCGACCAGTCGATCGCCCCTGCGAGCCAATTGCCGAAACGGCCGTGCTTGATGTGGTCCGGTACCCAGCGGATCTGCTCATTCGCGGCCAGCAGACGATCGACAATGCGGGTCACGGCGACATACCAGGATGGAATCGCGCGATAAATGAGCGGCGTATCGGACCGATAACAGAACGGATAACTGTGCTGGATGACCTCCTGACGATACAAAGCGCCTGCGTCCCGCAACCAGCGAATAATGTCGCGATCCGCCTCCTTGACCTGGCGTCCCGCGAAATCGGGCACTTCGTCGGTAAAAATCCCGGACAGCGTAACGGGGCAAACGAAGGCTTCGATGCCCGCCGCGCGCATCACGCGGTAGTCGTCCTCACCGAACGCCGGCGCCTGATGCACAAGTCCGGTACCGCTGTCCGCGCTGACGTATCCATCCGCAACCACGACAAACGCGCCCCGCGAGGCTTCGTCCGAGAAATAGGGAAAGAGCGGCCGATAGCGCCGTCCCACGAGATCACGGCCCTTGAGTCGCGCGAGCACCGGTAAATCGCCGTAGGCAGCCAAACGATCCGCAGCGATATAGATATCCCGATTCTGAGCCGCGTCATGGATCTTTACGTAGTCGATGTCAGGACCAACGCAAATGCCCAAATTCGAGGGCAGCGTCCACGGAGTGGTGGTCCATGCTGCGAGCCAGGCCTCCTCATCCTCCAGCTGGAACAGCACGGTAATAGCGGGATCCTGGACATCCTGATAATTCGAGTTCGCCTCGAAATTGGAGAGCGGCGTGCCAAGGGCCGTCGACAGCGGCACCACCTTCACACCCTGATAAACCAGACCGCGATCCCAGAGCTCCTTAACGACCCACCACACGGACTCCATGTACCAAGGGTCCATGGTCTTATAATCGTCGTCGAAATCGACCCAGCGCCCGAGGCGGGTAATGGTGGAGCGCCATTCCGCAACATAGCGCTGCACGATGGCTCGACACTGATCGTTATAGCCCGCAACGCCGAGTTCGCGCACCGCCTCTTGCGCGGACATACCGAGCTGCTTGTCGATCTCGTGTTCAATCGGCAACCCATGGCAATCCCAGCCGAACCGGCGCATGACGTGCCGACCTTGCATGGTCCAGTAGCGCGGCACGATATCCTTGATCGTGCTGGCGACGATGTGGCCATGATGTGGCAGACCCGTGGCGAACGGCGGACCGTCGTAAAAAATATACGGACTCGCATCGCGGGTGCGGCGCAGGGATTCCTGAAAGACATCCTCTGCCGCCCAGCGCTCGAGGATGCTGTGCTCCATCTCGACGAACGAGAACGAGGAAGCAGATTGCGCGGGTTCAGCCATGGGCTCGCCTTGAGGTCGGAAAGCCGCCAAGTATAACCCGGACGCCAAGAGATGCTGACCGGCGCGAGCCGCGCGACTCCATCCACAAGGCGCAGGGGTCAGGGCGCTGATAGAATCCGGTGATACAGGCGCGTTCTATCGACGCCAAGCGACGGGAGACCCAGAAGATGCAGTTCGGCGCTGTTCTGCCACACAACGAAATTGGCACTGATTCCGGCGCAATGCGCGCCTGGGCTCAGGGTGTAGAGGCACTTGGCGCCACGCACATACTGATCTATGACCATGTACTCGGCGCAGACCCAAACCGGCCCGGCGGTTGGCAGGGTGGTTATGACAAGGACACCGCTTTTCATGAACCGCTGACGACCTTTGCGTTCATTGCAGCGGTGACCACACGCGTGGATCTCATGTCGGCGGTGCTGATCCTACCCCAGCGCCAGACGGCGCTCGTGGCAAAGCAGGCTGCTCAGGTTGCGCTGCTCTCAGGCAACCGCTTCCGCCTCGGCATCGGCACGGGGTGGAACACCATCGAATACGAGGCACTCGGTGTCCCGTTCCGCGCGAGGGGACGGCGTCAGGAGGAACAGGTGAACCTGCTGCGTGCGCTCTGGCGCGAAGACTCGCTCTCCTTCGACGGCGAATTCCATCGTGTGGATGCCGCCAGCATCAATCCTCGGCCGTCACGGTCGATCCCGATCTGGTTCGGCGGGTCTGCGCCAGCCATGCTCGAGCGCTGCGCGCGCCTCGGGGACGGCTGGATCCCGCTGATGGGCGCCAATGAAACAGCGCGGCAGTGCATCGAAACACTGCGGACGCTCGGTGCCGCGGCCGGACGCGATATGTCCGGCTTCGGTATACAGGCGCAAGCGCAATATCGCGGTGGCACACCGGAACGCTGGCGCACCCACGCGGAAGCCTGGCGCGAGCTCGGCGCCACACACCTGGCCCTTGCCACTCACAACGCGGGCGAGACCGGGGTCGACGGACATCTACGCCGTCTGGCCCAGTATCTGGACGCGGTGCGCTGATCGAATGTCAGGCGGTCGCGTCCATCCGCGAGCGGTGCACAAAGGCCTCCAAGGCTGCGCGCGCATCGCGCCGGCCGCCGAGCTGCTCAAGCATGTCGACCACCAGCTCAGCTTCAACCTCAGCCTCGAAGCGACTTCGGAACGGTCCCAGTTCGATGCGTTCACGCGTCCGCACGAACCAGTTGCCGTCGCGCATATAGACTCTCAGCGATCGAAAATAGAGCCGACGCCGTTCGTCGTTGACTCTGCATTCTCCTTTCAAGCGTCTCATTGCATTACCCTCGCTGTTGCCGGGAACGCTGCTCGGCGCTCGCACGGTCAAAAGCGCCGCGCCGCCAGCGGTTCCGACTGTGCCGCGAGTGGCACCCTCCGGTCTGTACGCGAGATGTCAGTGATTCGTTCGGCAGAGTACGGACCGCGCTAGCGCATGTCCGAACCGCGTTCTATACCGCCGCTCGCGCGAAGCCCGGGGTTTGCCTGGTATCTCACCGGGTCAAGCCTGTGGATGGGCGGAATGAGCCTGCAGGGATTCTTGTTCACCTGGATGCTCGTCGGGATTCTGGAGCGCCCGCCGGATGACGTGGGCCTCGCGCGCAGCCTCGCCGAATTCCCGGCGCTGCTCGTACTGCTCGTCGGGGGACTACTCGGAGACCGCCTGGACGGGCGGCGCCTGCTTCTGATCCTGCACGCCGCAATGGCGCTACCGCCGCTCGTACTCGCCATGCTGATGACGACATCCGGTCTCGACTACGGCGCCGTCGTCGCCTTTGGCATGACACTCGCTGCACTTCAGGCGTTGTCCGATCCCGCGCGGCAATCCATGCTCAGCCTGCTTGCTGGCACCGATACCCAGCGCGCCGTGACGCTGACTAGCCTCGTCACGACGCTGGTTGGCATGGGCGCGTTCTATGTCGGCGGCTGGCTCGACCAGCTCGGGCTGCCGCTTCTGCTCACAGTGCAGGCGGTTTGTTTCTTGATTGGTATGGCCGCGATCGGGCAGCTGCCGCCGTTGCCGCCCAGCGTAAACAGCAGCCCCGCGCCGAGCATTTCGCAGACGGCTAGCGAGCTTCGTGCGGGTCTGCGCGCCGTGGTGGCAACGCCGATTGTCAGGTCAATGATCGGGCTTAACCTGGCCTCGAGCTTGTTTAATGCCGGCGCCTATATCGTCGTGCTGCCGGTGATCGTCAAGACTGTCTATGACGGCGATGCCGCATTCTTTTCCACGGTCCTGCTGGTATTCACGGCAGGCAGTATCGGCTCGAACCTCGTGCTCTTGACCTTCATGCCCCTGATGCGCCCGGGACGGGTGTTTCTGCTCATGCAACCCGTGCGCGTGGTGATTCTACTCGTGCTGATGCTCGAACCTTCACGCACCGTCCTGCTCGCCACTTTGTTCCTGTGGGGCGTGAACATGGGGGTGACCAGCACGCTGGTTCGGACCACTGTGCAAGAGTGCGCGCCCGTCGGTTATCGATCGCAAGTACTGTCCTGGCTGCAGTTGAGCTTTATGATCGCGGCGCCGGCGAGCGCGGCCCTGCTCGGCGCCCTTGCCGCCTGGACCAGCCCCCTCACGGCACTGTGGCCGGGCATTGTCGTGTCGGTTCTGATTGTCGCGATCGGCGGCCTCGCGACGGGACTGCCGCAATACCGAGCACCCCTCGCGTCCAGCTGAGCATAGCTTCAGGGCACAGCGTCCGGATCCAGGATGAACCGTGCCACCAAAGCCGGATCTTCCATTGGTATGAAATGCGTGTGGTCGGGCAGATACACGTCCCGGCCATGCGGAAAGTGTTCTGCGAGAGAGGACCAGGTGGGGGATTTGGAAAAATCCATGACGTTGGTGTCCCCCGGATCGCGCCCTGGCGCACGCAGCACGGTCACAGGCACGGTTACCCGTTGGATGTCGTCATGGATCTCAGTGCGCGCGCTGCCCATGTAGATCGCGGCTTCGACCTCTCCCGGGCAGGCAAGCGTCCACTCGTCACCCGCGGGTAGCAGGCCGAAGCGGCAATAGTCTGCGAGCACCTCGGGCTGCCAGCGTGAGAACGGCGCACGATCACGGAACCGTTCTTGCATCTCCTGCCACGACGACCAGCGCGCGCGCCGGCGCGCCACCGGGTGCTCCGCCGGCGAAGCGAAGTTCTGGTGCCGTGCCGCGGCATAGGCCTCTGGACTCATGATGACCGGGTCAACCAACACCAGCCGCGCAAACGCGTCGGGTACCAGCGCTGCCACATGAGCGACACAGTGACCGCCCATGGAATGACCGACGCCGATAGCGCTGCGTAGCCCGAGAAAACGCACAAAGGCTTCGAGATCAGCGCCAAACGCCGACCAGTTATAAGGCGGAATCTTGCCGCTCCGACCATGCCCGCGCATGTCGATTGCGACAACATGCTGCCCCGGCGACAGCGCGCCAACGACACGGTCCCAGCAGCGCGCGTGAAATCCGGTGGCATGGACGAGCAGCACGGTCTGGCCCTGTCGCTCACCCCATTCGAACCAATGGAGGTCGACGCCCTCATGGGTAAAAACCTGATGCCTGGGGTCGCTTTGCATCGGCGATCGCCCCTCCCCTGCGGTCGACGGAAACCGCCCGCATGGTATGCCCGACCGACGCCTTTCGCTACACTGCCGACCGCTCACACAAGAACCGGAGAACGGGTGGCCGAGGCAGCACAGGCATCCAGCAGCCAGGTCGTATCCAGCGAAGATGATCGCCTGATTCTGGTCGATGGCGACGATCATCCCGTCGGGGAACTCGACAAGGCTGCCTGCCACGACGGTGACGGGGTGCGTCATCGTGCCTTCTCGGTTTTCCTGATCAACAGCGAGGGGCACCTGCTCCTGCAGCGGCGCGCTGACAACAAGCGCCTCTGGCCAAATTTCTGGTCGAACAGCTGCTGCTCCCATCCGCGCGCGGGAGAAAGCCTCTCGGTTGCCGTATTGCGCCGGGTGAGGGAAGAACTCGGACTGCTCGCCTCGGCGGAGTTTGTCTACCGCTTCGAATATCGCGCGCGCTTCGGCACGGTCGGCAGCGAATATGAGGTGTGCTCCGTGTACTTGGCCCAGGCGCTTGCCGAGCCCCTGGTCAATACCACGGAAATCAGCGATTGGCGCTGGATGTCCGCTGCCGAACTGGACGCGGCGCTCACCGCCGAGCCCGCAAACTTTACGCCGTGGTTCCTCATGGAATGGTCAACTCTGCGGTTGCAATACGCCGACCGCTTGGCACGTTACGGCGTGCCCATGCCGCTCAGGACATCCGAAACATGAACCGTACAGGTATCGGAATCAGTGGTTTCTCCGTTTACCTGCCCCGCTACCGGGTGCGCCTGGCGGACTGGTGCCGCTGGACCGGGGATAACTGGGACAAGGTCCGAACCGTTGTCGGCAGCGGCTTTCGCATGCGAGGTCCGGACGAGAACGCCTACACCATGGCCGCCACGGCGGCGCTACGGCTTATCGACCGCTATGGAATCGATCCCACACGCATCGGATTCCTGGCGCTCGGCACCGAATCGAGTACCGACAATTCCGCCGGCGCCGTCATCGTCAAAGGCATGCTGAATGATGCGCTGCGGCAACAGGGCCGTTCGCCGATGAGCCGCGCATGCGAGGTACCCGAATTCAAGCACGCGTGTCTGGGCGGCATCTATGCGATCAAGTCGGCCGCCCGCTATCTCGCCTGCGACGGGCGTGATCGCCTCGCTATCGTCGTATCGGCCGACGTGGCGGAGTACGCGCGCGGCACCTCCGGAGAACCGACCCAAGGGGCGGGTGCCGTCGCCATGCTCATGAGCGCGAACCCGACGTTGCTCGATCTCGAACTGCCCATCTCAGGTAGCGCGTCCGATTATCGAGGTCCGGATTTCCGCAAGCCTTTTTTACGCTTTATGCAGCAAGCGCCCGGCGCTTTCGCACAGCCACGTGACTTTCCCGTTTTCAATGGCAAGTACTCGACCACCTGCTACGTCGACGAAGTGCTTGCCGCCATGCGCGATCTCTTCGAGCGCATCCAGAAGCGCTGCACCCCAGCGCCGCGACCGTCGGAATTTCTGCGCGACATCGCTGCAACCTTTCTGCACCGGCCATATCAGCGCATGGCGGAGACCGGACTGATCATGAGCTATCTCCTCGCACTTTCACTCGGCGGCAGCGAAGACCGAGCTGAGCTTGCGAGTTATGCCACAGCGGCGGGCGTGTCGCTCGATGAACTCACGGCGGAGCTCGGCGCAGCGCCCGAGGTCTACCAGCTGGTGCGCGAGGGAACCCTTGGCACCGAGCTCTACCCGCTTGCCACCGAAGTCACCCGAGCTTTCCGCTCCACGCCCATGTTCGAGCGCCTCATGACATCGCTTGGGCGCGCATCGGTTCAAGACATCGGGAACCTGTACTCCGCATCGTTACCGGCTTGGCTCGCGGCGGGCATGGAGGATGCCGCAGAGCGCCAGGTCTCCCTGGCGGGCAGACGCATACTCGCGCTCGGGTATGGCAGCGGAGACGCCGCTGAAGCCATCCCCATGCAGGTGGTTCCTGGTTGGGAGACCGCGGCGCGCAGCATTGGCTTTGCCGAGGCGCTCAAAGACCCTGTCGATCTCGATGAGTCCGGCTACACGACCCTCCACGATGGCCGGGTGACCGAGCTGTCGTCGGCACAACGCCCGACGGGAGTGTTTTATATCGATCGCGTGGGCAGCCGCGACCATTCCTTCGACGACCACGGCATCGAGTACTACCGCTTCGAAGGCTGATCAGCGGCTCGAAAAGGCGAGCACACGCTCGTCACGCCGCGTCAGCCAGGCGAGCCGGGAGAGCAACACCACGGCCGCGAACAACAGCGCCACACAGTAACCCACCCAGAACCCGCGCAAGCCAGTGAACCCGTCGATGGCAACCCAGCCAAAGCCGAGCGCCGTACCCACGGGCATGCCCACCCCCCAATAGGCCAGGAGGGCAATCAACATCGGCATCCGCGTATCCTTGAATCCGCGCAGCGCACCGATAGCAGCTGCCTGAGTGGCATCCACCAGCTGCCAGATCGCCACGAACAGCATCAGTTCGACAGCCAGCACCAGCACCGCCTCGTCGCTCGTATACAGGGCCGCAATGCCAGATCGGAATAGCAGCACCAGCAGGCCCCCGAGGCAGGCATAGATTGCGACCGAGGTCACAGCAACCACGGTACTGCGTCGCGCGGCTGGAAGCTGGCGCCCGCCCACATGAAAGCCAATGCGGATGGATGCTGCGATGCCCACCGCCATGGGGACCATGAACGTAATGCCGCCCAGGTTCATCGCGATTTGGTGCGCAGCGACCGATTCGACCCCAAACCGGCCCACC
>JBMTYG010000111.1:0-10268 GCA_049454295.1 Pseudomonadales bacterium | reverse complement strand
AAGGTTTCGGCGGACTGACCTCTCGGTTTGATCTGAACAAGCCCGTCATTGCCGCCGTGAACGGCGTGGCGATGGGCGGCGGATTCGAGATTGCGCTGGCCTGTGATCTCATCATTGCTTCCGAGCAGGCTACGTTCGCATTGCCCGAACCAAAGGTGGGCCTCGCGGCCCTTGCGGGCGGTTTAAACCGGTTGCCGCGCCAGATTGGTGCAAAGCGCGCCCTGGGCATGATCCTGACCGGACGACATGTCGCTGCACGGGAAGGCTATGAGCTTGGCTTCGTGAACGAAGTGGTGCCCCATGATCAGCTCATGAGCGCCGCTCGCCGCTGGGCGGAGCAGATCTGCGAATGCGCACCGCTGTCTATCCGCGCATCCAAGGACGTGGTTTATCGGAGCCTGAGCATGGGCTCGCTCGAGGAATCCATGTCCGCACAGTACGACTCGGTGAAAGCTATGGTGCAGAGCCAGGATTTTATCGAAGGTCCGCGCGCATTCAGCGAGAAGCGTAAGCCGAACTGGCAGGGCAAATAAGCAACGCCGGATTCCGTCCGTTTGCCATTGCGGCGGGCGGACGGGGAACGGACGTCCTCCATCCTTCAGGAAGCTACGGTGCCCGAGGCGTTTGAACCCCTGGCAGATACGCGGCGCGCTGAACGACGCTATCAGCTAGAGATCCGCCGCAACCTTAAACGAAACTTTTTCATCCATCTTGTCCACGGCATGCTTGGACAGACGGGCTTCCGCCTCGTCAACGCTCCCACGTTCCTGCCTGCCTACATCTTGTTGCTCTCGGGCTCCGATATCGCTGTCGGTATCGCTCTCGCACTGCAGGCGCTTGGCATGACGCTGACCCCGCTCATTGGTGCAAACCTCATTGAGCATCGTCCGCGCGTGCTGCCCGCTGGTTTATCGACCGGCGGCGCCATGCGCATCTCGATTCTTGGCATGGGCTTAAGCGGCCTTTTGCTGGATCCCCCCTGGGCGCTCTGGGCGATGTTTCTGTGGCTTACGGTATTCGGGCTGTCGCAGGGTATTCAGGGCGTAATTTTCAACGTTCTGTTATCCAAAGTGATTCCACCAAACAAGCGCGGACGCCTCACAGGATTGCGCAATTTCACTGCCGGCGTCGTTTCCGCTGGCGTGGCGCTGGCCGGTGGACACTATTTTCTCGGAGCGGAACCGAACGCTGCCGGCTATTCCTATACATTTTTGCTGTCCTTCGCCCTGACCATGCTCGGGCTCTTCGCCCTGTCGTTCACGGTAGAGCCCATCCCACCGACTCTTCGCCCGCAGCGCTCGCTGCTCATCGGTCTGCGTGGCATTCCCAGCCTGTTGCGCGATGACCCCCTGTTCACCCGTTACTTCATCGCCCGTGCCCTAGCCACGTTCGGACGCATGGCGCTACCCTTTTACATTCTTCATGCCGGCCAAAGCATGGCGCTGACAGGCAGCGCGCTGGGCCTGATTACGATGGCATTTACGCTCGCAGCCACGTTCTCCAACCTGTTATGGGGCAGCATGGGAGACCGCTATGGTTTTCGCAGCGTTTATCTCGCGAGTCTTGCGCTCTGGGTCGCGTCCACTTTGTTGCTGCTTGTTACGAGCGGTCTGGTCGCCAGCGTCGCGGTCTTCATCGGTATCGGTGCCGCGTCGCAAGGCTTTCAGAATGCGTCGCAGAACCTGACCCTCGAATTCGGCAATCGGCACGATCTGCCGATGCGTATCGCCATTGCAAATACGGCGGCCGAACTCGCAGGCACACTCGGCCCTATTGCCGGGGGCCTTCTCGCCCATCACTTCGGTTACCCGGCAATGTTTCTGGTGTCCGTTGTCTTTCTCGCCGCCGGTGGTCTAATGGTAGCGCTGCGGGTTCCGGAACCCAGACAGCGCTTGCATTGATAAGTCCCCCATTTCTGAGGACACCATGACACTCAAGAAAGGCTACCAGGCACTGCTCGACGAGGCCGCACGCAGCGTGCGCACGCTTTCGGTTGAAGAAGCGCGTGAACTTCACGGTCGTCCCGACGTGCAATTCATTGATCTGCGTGATCCACGCGAACTTGAGCGCGAGGGGAAAATACCCGGCGCGTTTCACGCGCCGCGAGGCATGTTGGAATTCTGGGTGGATCCGGAGAGCCCGTACTACAAAGACGTATTCGCCCCAGGGAAAACGTTTGTTTTCTACTGCCAGAGCGGATGGCGTTCTGCACTCGCCACTCGAACCGTGCAGGACATGGGGCTAGCGAATGTGTGCCATGTCGGGGGCGGGTATCGCGCGTGGAAAGACGCTGGCGCCGCCACGGAGGCTCAGCCCCCGCGCGGCGCCTGACATCACCAAGCGCCGATCATGCCGCGCTCGCGCAAGAGCGACAGGATTTGATCGACCGCTTGTTCCGGCGTGCATTCCGTGGTGCGAATGTGCAGATCCGGGCTCACCGGGGGCTGATACTCCGAGCTAATTCCAGTGAAATTGCTGATTTCACCGGCGCGAGCGCGCTTGTAAAGCCCCTTCGGATCGCGTGCTTCACACACATCGATCGGCGTATCGACATACACCTCGATGAATTCACCCGGTGCCAGCAGGTCGCGCACCATTTGCCGCTCGCTGCGGAAGGGCGAAATGAACGAGACCAACGTAATGAGCCCGGCGTCGACCATAAGCCGCGCGGTCTCGCCCACGCGCCGAATGTTCTCTACCCGGTCCGCCTCGGTAAACCCAAGATCACGATTAAGCCCATGGCGGACGTTGTCTCCATCCAGCAGGTAGGTGTGGCGGCTAAGATCCAACAGCCGCGCCTCGAGCAGATTGGCAATGGTCGACTTGCCGGAGCCAGAGAGCCCCGTCAGCCAGACCACGCACGGCTGCTGATGTTTAAGCGCCGCCCGAGCAGCCTTGTCAACCGCGAGCGCCTGCCAGACGATGTTGTCAGCCCGCCGCAGCGCGAAGTCAAACAAGCCTGCACCCACGGTCGCATTCGACTGGCGATCGATGAGAATGAAGCTGCCAAGCTCAGGATTGACGCCAAATGGCTCGAACGGAATCCGCGCACCGAGACTCAGGTTGGCAACACCGACCTCGTTCAGGGTGAGCGATTTCGCCGCCTGAGTCTCCATCGTGTTGACGTTGATCGTGTGCTTCAGGTCCGTCACGGTGCAGGGCACAGTGCGCGTGCCACACTTCAGGTAGTACTGCCGCCCGGGAAACATCGCCTGATCGCTCATCCACAACAGATGCACGCCAAGCTGGTCGGTGACCTGCAGCGGCGCATCGGCCGCAACGATCACGTCGCCGCGGCTAATGTCGACTTCGTCGGCCAACACCACGGTAATCGCTTGGGCCGGTCCGGCGGACGGCAAGTCGCCGTCCATCGTCACGATTCGCGTCACGGTCGACTCGCGGCTTGAGGGGAGGACACGAACGCGATCGCCCGGCTTCACCAAGCCTGTCGCTATGGTGCCGGAGAAGCCCCGAAAGTCGAGGTTTGGACGGTTCACCCACTGCACCGGCAGCGTGAAAGGCTGAGCCTCAAGATCCCGGTGGACCTGGACGGTTTCAAGGTGCTCGAGCAGCGTCGGGCCTTGGTACCAGGGAATCACTGCGCTGGGTCGGGTGACATTCTCGCCGTTCAGCGCCGACATCGGAATTGCCTTGATGTCGAGCGGGCCGAGCGCCTCGGCAAACGCGCGATAATCCGCGACGATGCTGTTGAACACCTCTTCGCTGTAGTCCACCAGATCCATCTTATTAACCGCGAGCACAACATCGCGGATGCCAAAGAGCGAAACGATGTAGCTGTGGCGACGGGTTTGCGTCAGCACGCCCTTGCGCGCATCGATCAGTATCACCGCAACATCGGCAGTAGATGCGCCGGTCGCCATGTTGCGCGTGTACTGCTCGTGCCCAGGCGTGTCAGCCACCACAAATTTGCGCCGATCCGTGGCGAAATACCGGTAAGCCACATCAATCGTGATGCCCTGCTCGCGCTCGGCCGCCAAACCATCGACCAGGAGGGCGAGATCGATATTCTCACCCTGCGTACCCAATTTTTTCGAGTCGGCCTCGAGTGCCGCCAGCTGATCCTCGAAGATCAGTTTGGAATCATAGAGCAGGCGTCCGATGAGCGTGCTCTTGCCATCGTCCACGCTGCCGCAGGTCAAGAAACGCAGAGTGGTCTTTTCAGCCTGTTCCTGCAGATAGGCTTCGATTGCAGCAGACATCAGAAATAGCCCTCCTGCTTCTTCTTCTCCATGGAGGCCGAGGAATCGTGGTCGATAGCTCGCCCCTGCCGCTCCGACGTCCTCGAGACGAGCATCTCCTCGATAATGGACGGCAAATCGGACGCGGTGCTCTCAAGCGCACCGGTGAGTGGATAACAGCCGAGGGTGCGGAAACGAACGATGCGCTGCTCCGGAACCTGTCCAGGCTCGAGCGGCATACGGTCGTCGTCCACCATGATCGTCATGCCGTTGTACTCGACCACCGGACGGGGCGCGGCGTAGTAAAGCGGCACGATCGGAATGTTTTCCTGATAGATGTATTGCCAGATGTCGAGTTCCGTCCAATTCGATAGCGGGAACACCCGGATGCTTTCGCCACGCCGGACGCGGCCGTTATACAAGTGCCAGAGCTCAGGGCGCTGACTCTTCGGATCCCAGCGATGTTTTTCATCACGAAACGAGAACACCCGTTCCTTGGCGCGTGACTTTTCTTCGTCACGCCGCGCGCCACCAAAGGCGGCGTCGAACTTGTAATGGTCCAACGCCTGCTTTAACGCCTGTGTCTTCATCACGTCCGTGTGCACCTGGGATCCGGAGGCGAAGGGATTGATTCCCTGAGCGACGCCTTCCTGGTTGGTGTGCACGATAAGGTCGAGCCCCAACTCACGCGCCGTGCGGTCGCGAAACTCGATCATCTCCCGGAACTTCCAGGTGGTATCGACATGCAACAAGGGAAACGGCGGCTTTGAGGGGTAAAACGCCTTCAACGCTAGATGCAGCATCACCGACGAGTCTTTGCCGATGGAATACAGCATCACCGGATTCTCGCTCTCGGCCAGCACCTCACGCATGATGTGGATACTTTCAGCCTCGAGCCGCTGCAAATGGGTGAGAGGGGACACGGCGCTCGAAACTCCTCTGGTGAACGGGGTCGCCATTAGAGTGTAGTCGCTTATGAGGAAACAACCGTGCCGAGGTTCTTTGCTTATACTGGGCTCACCCTTCGGTCTGGTCGAAGCAAGAGATATCGGGCATGCCGTCAAACCTGATCGTCTACCTTCTGGCTTTTGTCTCCGGCTTTTCCATCATGTCCATCGAGCTGCTGGGCGGCCGGTTACTGGCCCCCTATTTTGGCAGCAGCGTCTATGTGTGGGGCAGCATCATCACCGTCTTCATGCTGTCGCTGTCGATCGGTTACCTGATCGGGGGGCGTTTATCGCTCTATCGACCCACGCTTGGGCGCTACGCGGCAATTTTTCTTGCAAGCGCCGCGTGCCTCTATCCTCTCGTGCTGACCTCGGAGGACGTGATGGCTGCGGTCTTTGAACGGGTGGAGGATCCCCGTTACGGCTCTTTGATTGCGTCCGGCATTTTGTTCATTGTGCCCACCATCATCCTCGGCATGATTTCCCCCTACTCCGTACGGCTCCTCACCGAAACCACTGAGCGGGCAGGACACGTTGCGGGACGCCTGTACTTTGTTTCCACCCTGGGCAGCGCGCTTGGCACGCTCATCACGTCGTTCTATTTCGTGCTGTGGTTTGAGATGAACACAACACTCACCGGGCTCACCACGGCTCTCCTCACCTGCGCCGTGATCGCCTGGTTGGCCGGGCGATCGGGGACACGGTGATGACCAGGCGGCAGGACCTCTTCTTCCAACCGCCCGCCATCGTTTGCTCTGCGAGGCGCGTTGCCGCTAGCTTCCTTGTCATTCTCGGCGCGATCATGGCTCTGCCGCCTGCGGCGGACGCGCGGGTCGTGCACCGTGAACGCTCGCTCTACAGCACGATCATCGTCGACCGCCAAGGACCCGTCATCTGCATGCAGTTCAGCGTGCGTCGCGACCAGCGCAACCAGTCGTGTTTAAACGAGCGGCGCCCGCGCGAGATGCTGTTTCCATACACGCGTATGATGATGACCAGCCTGCTCGTAAAGCCCGCCCCAAGGCGCGCGCTGACGATTGGCCTCGGCGGCGGCACGCTACCGCTCGCGCTCGATGAGCTCTACCCCGAGCTCGTTCAGGACGTGGTCGAGATCGACCCTGCGGTCACCCAGGTCGCCCGCGATTGGTTTGGTTTCAAGCCCAGCGACCGGGTACGCGTAATCGAGCAGGACGGACGGGTTTTCGCCAAGCGAGCGCGCACGCAGCGAGCGCGCACTAAAGATGCCCACTACGACCTGATCCTGCTGGACGCCTTCAACGGCGACTACATCCCGGAACACCTGATGACGCGGGAGTTTCTCGAGGAAATTCGCGATCTGCTTGCCCCCGGCGGGGTCGTGGTCGCCAACACCTTCTCGATTAGCCGCCTCTACGATGCGGAATCTGCGACCTATGCCGCGGTGTTTGGCGACTTTCTGAACCTTAAACCGTGGGATAGCGGCAACCGGGTCATCATTGCCACGAACGGTGCGCTGCCCGATGGGAAAACGCTGGCAGAACGCGCGGCGTTATTGGGACCAAGCCTTAAACCTTACGGCATTCGCCTCGACGAGCTGCTGCCCGTTATGAAACGGGAGCGCGACTGGCCAGCAGACGCCACGGTGCTCACGGACCAGTACGCGCCAGCCAATCTCCTGCAGACACAGTAGCTCGGTCAGGGCTTCTGCCAGTACTCGTCTTTCAATAGCCGCTTATAAAGCTTGCCGGTGGGATGACGCGGCAGCTCCGCGCGAAAATCGATCGACCGTGGACACTTGATGTGGGAAAGCCGCTCGCGACAGTAGCTGAGCAGCTCCATGGCAAGGACCGGGCCGGCTTCGCCCATGTCACGCGGCTGAACCACCGCCTTCACCTCCTCGCCGAACTCCTCATTGGGCACACCGAACACGGCCACATCCACCACCGCGGGATGGGTAATCAGCACGTTTTCCGCTTCCTGCGGATAAATGTTTACGCCGCCGGAAATGATCATGAAGTGCTTGCGGTCGGTCAGGTACAAGTAGCCATCCTCGTCGAGGTAGCCCACGTCGCCGAGGGTTGACCACCCCTTCGGATGGCGCGATCCAGCAGTTTTCTCTGGATCATTGTGGTACTCGAACTCGCCGCCGCCGCCAAACCAGATGGTGCCGGACTCACCCGTCTGAACCTCGTTGCCCTCTTCATCGCAGATGTGCAGTTCGCAGTTGAGCGGACGACCAACGGAACCTCGGTGCGCAAGCCATTCAGCGCTATTGAGCTGCACGAATCCGTTGCCCTCGGTGCCTGCGTAGTACTCATAAAGCACAGGCCCCCACCACTCGATCATTTGTTCCTTGATCGGTATCGGACAGGGCGCCGCGGCGTGAATGGCGCAACGCAGGCTCGACACGTCGTAGCGGTTACGGACCTCCGGTGCGAGCTTCAGCATGCGCACGAACATCGTCGGCACCCACTGGCTGTGCGTGATGCGGTACTGCTCGATAAACCGCAACGCCGCCTCCGGCTCAAAATGCTCCATGACGACCACCTGCGTGCCCTGACGCAGGCAAGTCATCGTGAAACCCAGCGGTGCCGCGTGATACAGCGGCGCAGGCGACAGGTAAATCGAGTCAGCATCGGCCCCGTAGAGCACATTCAGAACGGCGAGGCCGGGAATACTGCCATAGGGCTCTGTCGGCAGAGCGCGCTTGACACCTTTCGGATACCCCGTGGTGCCCGAGGAATAAAGCATCGATTGCCCTTCGGATTCATCAGCGATCGGATGTTCCGGCTGGCTCGCGATCGCCTCTTCCCAGGAGGCATAACCCGGCACGGTGCCGTCCAGCATGAAGGCGTGCTCCACGCCCGGCACCTGACCCGCAAGCGCCTGCGCGACCTCAGCGCGCCCACGCGAGGTGATGAACACCCGGGCCTCGCAGTTATTGACGATGTATTCGACCTCTGCCTGCTGCAAACGCCAGCTGATTGCGGTGAAGTACAGTCCAGCGCGTTGCGCGGCCCAGCAGATCTGGAAGAAACGCGGGTGGTTCTCAAGCATGAGCGCAATATGGTCGCCGCGCTTCAGACCGAGCGCACGAAAGAGATGGGCGCCTTGATTGGACGTACGCTCGAGTTCGCCATAAGTCACGGTGAAACCAGTCTCCGCCATGACGTACGCGATCTTGTCCGGCGTTGCCGCCGCGATGATGCCCGGGTGCATGCTGTGTTTCCTCCAATTGCGCGGAACCGCGCGCAGACGCGTCAAGGTAGGCGGTTTCGCCGAGGGTGGCAATCCAGCCAAGGTGGTCGCGACCCATCTGCGACGAACGAGCTAAGATCGCGACAAGCAACCGCGCCAGGTGGCAGGTCATGACCCTTGATTGGACGCAACCCTATCCTTCCAAGCGCTCGCCCGTTTGCGCAGAGAACCTGGTCGCTACGTCCCAACCGCTCGCGGTACAGGCCGGGCTTGAGATGCTGCGACAAGGTGGCAACGCGGTCGACGCGGCGCTTGCAGCGGCGATCACCCTGACCGTAGTGGAGCCCAATAACAACGGACTCGGCAGCGACGCGTTCTGCCAGGTCTGGGACGGCACACGGCTGCACGGACTCAATGCATCCGGTCGCGCACCGGCCGCCTGGACGCAGGACCGCTTCGCCCATCGCAGCAGCATGCCCACCCTTGGCTGGGACGCGGTCACGGTGCCAGGCGCCGTGAGCGCCTGGGTCGCGCTCAGCGCCAGGTTTGGCAGACTGCCGTTTGCGCGCTTGTTCGAGCCCGCGATTGGCTACGCGGAACACGGTTTTCTGGTCGGACCCAAGACCGCGGTTTACTGGCAGCACGCGCTCCGCCAGTTAGTCGACTTTCCCGACTTCCAGTCCCACTTCGGGCCGGCTCCAGCGCCCGGGACGCGTTTTCGTCGTCCAGATCTGGCAAGGAGCCTGAGACTCATTGCCGAGTCTCGCGGCGAATCGTTCTACCGCGGTGAGCTGGCCGAACGCATGGCAAAAGCCGCGCGCGAAGCGGGTGGTGGCCTGACGCTTGACGATCTGGCTGCGCACACGGCGGACTGGGTCGAACCCATTGCCGCGCCGTACCGCGGAGTGACGCTGCACGAGATTCCGCCGAACGGGCAGGGTCTCGCTGCGCAGATCGCGCTCGGCATTCTCGAGCATCTGCCACCCGCAGCACTCGACAGTGAGCTCTGGTACCACCATCAGATCGAAGCGATGAAGATCGCGATTCGCGCTGCGTTCGACCATTTCGCGGATCCCGCCGCCATGCGGCTTGCGCCCCATGAGCTGCTCGAACCGGGAATGCTCGCCAGGGCGGCCGCCCGGATAGGACCGAGCGCGTCCAGGCTCCCCCCGCAAGCGCTACCCGTAAGCCACGACACGGTCTACCTGTGCACAGCCGACAAGGCGGGCAACATGGTGTCGTTCATTCAATCCAACTATCTGGGCTTTGGTTCTGGCATCGTGATTCCCGACACCGGAATCGCCCTGCAGAACCGGGGCCACGGATTCTCCCTCGACCCCGCGCATGCCAACTGCGTTGGACCCGGCAAGCGCCCGTATCACACGATCATTCCTGGTTTTGTCACCGAGCGGGGTGCGCCACGACTCGCATTTGGTGTCATGGGCGGGCACATGCAGCATCAAGGGCATGTGCAGATGGTCACGCGCATCTTCGACCACGGGCAAAACCCCCAAGCGGCGAGTGACGCTCCACGCTGGCACCTCTATCCCGATTTCTCACTCGGGATCGAGACTGGGTTCCCGGCCGATATTGCAGCCGGGCTAGGAGAACGCGGTCACGCTGTGCGTCACGAGCCGATGGAACATGTATTCGGAGGTGCACAGCTCATACTGCGGACCAGTGACGGCTATATCGGTGCATCCGATCACCGCAAAGAGGGTCAGGCCGCGGGGCTGTAATCACCCTGAAGCGACGGCAGAGGTCACGCCACTGATTCACAGACTCGGCGATGAGGGCCTATTCAGGCGAAATCATTTAGCAGATTTATTGCTGTTAAGTCCCCGTCGGACTGCTCCACTGGATTGATCCGTTAGATTTTTGTGTGATGATTTGATATTTTGACCTTTGATTTGCAACTATCTAGTGCCTATTTGGACTTCATCTA
>JBMTYG010000110.1:0-10509 GCA_049454295.1 Pseudomonadales bacterium | reverse complement strand
GAGCCTGAGCTACAACCCTATCTGGATTGGCCAGAGAGCACGCTAGAAGTACCAGACGATGCCAATAGCTGGGTGCCCTTTCTGGAAATGACGCTGCAAGATAGCGAGGGACTGCAGCGCCGACGCAGGCGCAACACGCTGGAAGCGGTGCGACGGCACGATGGCCGCTGGCGCTTGAGCAACCTCATGCGCGTTCTCGAACTTGAGCGCCCCGCAAAACTCCGCACGGAGCTCGAGCTGCTCGCGGAGACCGTGTTCTCTCTCGAACAAGCGCTCGGAGTGCCAGCGCTCAGTCCCGGCTGGGAGAGCCGGCACTCGCTAACCGAGCAACTGACGGTCGGCTCAAAAGCATAACCGACGTTTGTTTCCTGGGATCTGCTCCCTGCATCAACTCCGGGACCGCCGCTCGCCAAGAAGCATGGCCTTGATGTCACCGCCCGTTCGAACGCTCAGGATCAACAGGTAGGTGGTGAGAAACGGAATACCGCCAAAAAAAGCCAGGACCGCAAGTCCTAGCCCGGCTCCTGAGTAGTCGTTGCGCCAGGCGGTCCAGACAGCCGAGAGCGTCAAAAAGCCCATAAAATCCAGGTTGAACTGACCCGGCCATCCCATCTTTGACATGTCACCGAAGAAGGTCGGCAACAGCGACCAGAGACCCTCTCGGGCGACCACTGGGACTGTATAGACCACCACCACGAGCAGCAGGGTCAAAAGCAGGGCGCGAAAGGCATTCATCGGGAGCTCCTCCATCAAATCGCATTTCTATGTAGCGTTCGATACGTACAGACGTAACGTACGCTACATACATGACCCGTTCAACCCCCGTTCGTCACCCACCGTCTGGCTTGAGTGAGACTCGTCTCCGGACTCCAGAAAAGGTTTGTTTCAGCGAATTCGTGACTGACAGGTCGAAGTCACGTACCGTCGAGAAAGCGCAAGCCCACGATAGATCTCAGCGAGCTAGTTACACGGAGTCACGCACCATGGCAGCAGCAGGCGGTGGTATCAAGAAGGCTCTTAAGACCCTTGCGACGGTTCAACGCATCGGGCTGACAAGCACGGCTAAGGCCTTGCGTTCGAACAATGCCTGCAAATCCTGTGGACTGGGTATGGGCGGCCAACGAGGCGGCATGGTCAACGAGCTCGGGGAGTTTCCCGCCGTCTGCAACAAGAGCATCCAAGCCCAGTCCACCGACATCCAACCGCCCATACCTGCCGAAATCTTTAAGCACTCACTCGACGAATTGCGAGACTTAAGCCGCCACGAGCTCGAACACCTTGGGCGTCTGGGGCACCCCATTTATAAGCCCGCCAGGGCAGATCGGTACCGAGAAGTCAGCTGGGAGTGGGCGCTGTCACACGCTGCTGACGCTTTGCGAGCGATCGACCCCTCACGGGCTTTTTTTTACAGCTCCGGACGTTCGTCTAACGAGGCCGGGTTTGTGCTGCAACTCCTCGCACGGCTCTACGGTACCAACAACGTCAATAACTGCTCCTACTACTGTCACCAGGCCACCAGTGTTGCGCTCAAAAATACCATTGGCACGGGCACCTCCACCGTCGAGCTCGGGGATCTCGATGGGTGCGACCTGTTCTTTCTGATCGGCGCAAACCCCGCCTCAAATCATCCACGACTGCTGCACAAATTGATCGACCTGCGCCGCCGCGGCGGCACCGTCATCGTAATCAATCCGTTACGAGAGTCTGGCCTGGTGCGTTTTGCGGCACCGAAGAAGATCGGATCATTCATTACCGGCGGTACGGATATCGCCAGCGTGTATCTTCAACCGCGCACGGGCAGCGATATTCCTCTGCTGATTGCGATCGCCAAGGCGGTCAAGGCAGCGGGCGGGGTCGATCGTCGTTTCGTGGCGGAGCATGTCAACGGTGGTACGGCGCTGGAAGATTTTCTGGACAGCCGACAGTCGGAAGAATTGGCCGCGGCCTGCGGCATCGACCAAGCGACGATCAATGATGTCGCCGCCCGTTACTGCGCTTCCAAGAACACGGTCTTCGCCTGGGGCATGGGAGTGACCCATCATGCACACGGCGTCGACAACATCGAGTGGATCTGCAACCTGGCTTTGTTACGCGGCATGGTCGGTCGCCCGTTCGCCGGACTGTTGCCGCTTCGCGGACACAGCAATGTCCAAGGCATCGGCACCATCGGCGTCACTCCCGTGCTCGCCTCCGAGATCCTCGAGCGAATAGAGTCCGCGTACGCCACGAAGCTGCCGCAAGCGCCGGGGCTGCACACGTTGGCAGCCATGGAAAGCGCTGCTGCGGGCTTGATCGACGCCGCGGTCATGATGGGTGGCAATTTGCTGGATGCCAGTCCGAATCGAGCGTGGGCGGAACAGGCTATGGATCAAATCGGCTTCAAGCTGTTTCTGACTACCACGTTGAATCACGGACACGTGTACGGCGTCGACCGCGGCGAGGCACTGGTGTTGCCTGTGTGCGCGCGCGACGAGGAGCCTGAGCCGACTACGCAGGAATCCATGTTCAATTATGTTCGCCTCAGCGACGGCGGCATCGAGCGCATTGCCTCCGTTAAATCCGAGGTCGCCGTTCTTGCCGACATTGCCGCGCGGCTGCTGCCGAATTCCCCAGTGGATTTCGCCGAATTCAAGCGCCACCGCAAAGTGCGCGAGGCGATCGCCCGAGTGGTACCCGGCATGGAGCAACTGGCAGATATCGATGAGGCGCGGCGGGAATTTCACGTCCGGGGGCGTTTGTTGCATACACCCGAGTTCCGAACGGAGGACGGTAGAGCAAACTTTGTGCTTCCTGTCGCTAACGGGTCCCACACCCTAGCCGCGCGACCATTTCGGCTCATGAGCATTCGCAGCGAGGGTCAGTTCAATACCATTGTCTATGAAGATCGCGACACCTACCGCGGTGTCACCCATCGGTGGACATTACTCATGAACCAGCATGATGCGCTTGCATTAGGCGTCAACGACGGCGAGCACGTGGATGTCCGCTCGAACGACGGCGAAATGCGGCATCTGCAAGTTCGCCTGTTCAACCTGCCGCGCGGCTGCGTGGCGACCTATTTTCCGGAGGCGAATGCACTGACAGCGCGGGACACGGACCCACGGAGCCACACGCCAGCGTTCAAATCAGTAGCGGTGTCAATCACGCGTTCTTGATCGGAATACCTAACAAGTGCCTAAGCGGATAGCGCTACTGTTCAGATGTCCGATGATCAAAGCCCACCGCTCGCTGAACGTCCAAAACATGCGAGCATCAATCCTCCGTTCGGCAGCACGCCTGTCAGCCCAAGGAGAGTCCCTGTGCTAGAGCGGCTACATCATTTCATCAACGCCCTGCAAACACATTGGTCCACGGATCCGGGCGCGCGCGGAGCCGCCAAAATGACGGCGGGTGCAATTCTCGCCGCCGAAGGGCTGTTCGGCGCGATCCGCAGCGGGCGCAACGGTAAAGGCGGGCTGTTAGGCGGGGTTATCGGTATCGGCTTTGGCGCAGTGTTCATGATTCTGGGTCAATGGATGGCGCCCGGCTACGACGATGAGGTGTTGGTCGAGGGACGGATCATTGACGTGCGGTCGGGCGAGAGCGAGGGCGGCGCGGTTTATTCACCCGTGTACAGTTACGCCGTAGACGGCACTCAGCACGAGTTCATTTCATCGATAAGATCCAGCAGTCGGCCGACCATCGGCGAATCCGTCACGATCGCCTATTCAGCGCGAGAACCCCGCAACGCTTACCGCGCGGATGGCATCGAGGGCCACTTCCACACAATCTTCTTCGCCGCTGGCGCACTCATTGCTCTGCTCGCGTTTTTCAGTCTCGTCACCAGCGTGCTACTGCTCACGTTCGGCGTCTGGTTGTTCCTGCAGGGCCGCAAAGACAGAATGAGCGCGAGCGTATCGCGCGGATTCCTCGCGGATCTGGCAGCGCTGACCCGTAGCGTGCGAGCCGGCGAAGTCAACATCCAAGCGACGGCAGTCGGCGTTCGTGGGGCCTCGCAGGGACAAGCCAGCGCTAACCCCACCACACTGTAAGGCAGCCATTCGACCTCGGGCACCTGCCCTGCAAGCCACCCGTCTCGGCGCGCTTCGCAGGGTACCCGGGCAGCTGCATCTGCGCGCTTCCTCAGCGCTCGGACGGCTCTGCTGAAGTGCTGGACAACGCGCGCGTCAGATACTATCAACCACCTTAATCAATGAGACTGGCGCAGGAGGCATGGATGTTCCAGAGATCGAATCAGCGCGGCGCAGGCGTGAAAGGGTCGTTCGGCAGCTGTCTGTCTGCCTTGCTGATAACACTCGTCGGCAGCGCGAGCCATGCCGTCGAGCCCAGTGTCAACGTTGTGTCTCTGCAGGTCAGCCGTCCGGCGGTCGAAGGCGGCTATGAGCTACCCGGGACACGCTTGATTCTGGATGTGGTTCTGCCCGGACGCGAAGTGCTGGGTCTCGGGACCGGCTCCGCGATCACACGAGTTCAGGATGATCGTGGCAACGATCTGATTGCCGATGGGAAAGCGCGTGAGAAGGCCGCCGCACAGGTGGCGCAGTCGCTGGCTAACGAGACCGGTGGCGTCCTGACGGAGCGCGCTCCGTCCGGCAATATCGATCGCGAAACTGCCCTAAATCAACGCGATCCCGAGCGCGGCAGTATCCAAGTGCCCGTCGTCAGCCTCGGTCTGGCTGGGCGGGACGCGAGTTCGTTGCGGATCAATGGCGAGCTGGAGATCGAAGTGGCAGGCGCCGGCGAGCGTGTGATCCGCCTTAGCGGCGTCGATCTGAGTGACACCTGGCCAAGCGATATTCGAATCGGCGACCAAACCGCACAATGCTCCCGTGACGCCTACCTGCAAATCGACGGTATGGAAGTCAGCGAGTTTTACTGCTGGGGTTCGACCATCGCCATCAAGCGGATCGAGGTCGTCGGTCAACCAGAGAGCCCAATGCCGATCGAGGGCTCCCGAACCAATCTGCAGGTGGTCGGCGCTATCACCGGGTTGACGCTGGACGTCGTGGTGCCAGAGGTCGAAAAGGTTGTTGTGCCGATCGATCTCGCCGTCGGCATAGGTTTGTAACCCGTGCGACCCTGTCAGGTGCAGCGCCTTCGCCTGCACCTGAATGTGGCGGAGCGGACGGCCACGAGCCAACGCTTCCCCGCCGAACTCAATGTTCCTACGTGTACATGCACGAAAAATCTGCCGAACCAACACGATCCCGGGCAGGCCGCGCAAGACGATTCATCTAACTTTCATGTGGTAAGCATGCGATTCACTGCCCTTCATAACGGGGAAAGACGCTCGGCTCATCAGTGAACCCAACGTGCTCACTCGACTTCGGCAGCCTGGATTGCCGCCAATATCTCGACGGATGAAGGGACTGCCGGATCGCAAGCCGCCAGCATTACAGGTTCATCCGCCCCACGGTTCTTCACTGGCAACGCCGGCTTTCGAGCCGCCTTTCCCTAGGTCACATTTATCCAATACCAGACCGGGGCGACCGGAATCTCATGCTTCACACAATCCTTGCGGACCGCACCGTCAGAGACTCCCTACTCCTTCACGATGTGGGTAATCAGCCTCTACCCAAACGCGATCGTGAATGCCCTAACGGGTCATTTACGGAGACAAGCCGCTCCACCTCTTTCATGGGCGCCTTCCATTGGTCTCATCCGTGGGGGGGCCGGATTGCTCAAAGTCGGCGCCCTATGGGACGCGCCGCGACACGTACCACCCGGGACACATCAATCGAGGAAATATTCCAGTTACGGACGATCTGAAGACATGCGACCGTTCAACCCTTTCGCCAGTGCCCAGGAACGATTGAAGATCAAAATCCGAAGGGTAGCGTCAGACCAGAACGGAAATTCGCTCTATAGTCCAGTACATCGCTAAAGTCCCGATGGGATAGACAACGACGCGGGCGAACCAGTCCGGCGCAACAGCGGCGCTCGTCAGCCGCTCCAATGCACGCACGACCGCGACAAGCGCGGCGACGAATACTAACTGCCCAGCCTCGACCCCCAGGTTGAAAGAAAGCAGCGCGACGATGCGCTCTCCCTCCGGCAGGCCGATCTCCCCAAGCACCGATGCGAAGCCGAAACCATGCAGTAACCCGAAGAGGGCCGCAATTACGAGCGGATAACGCCACGTCAACGTGTCTCGCCGCGAACGCGCAAGCTCCACGGCTAGGAACACGATACTGAGCCCAATGACGGC
Source organism: Pseudomonadales bacterium (assembly GCA_049454295.1). GTDB lineage: Bacteria > Pseudomonadota > Gammaproteobacteria > Pseudomonadales > Azotimanducaceae > UBA7803. The sequence goes on along the minus strand of JBMTYG010000110.1, from coordinate 4,301 downwards.
TTCGACGGGTGCGAGGGGGAGGCGGATAAGTTCGAGCGCAGCACAGAACAACGTTACCGAGTGCGCAAGGGTGAAGCCGGTCACCGCCAGCGTAATCCGGGTGAAGGTTCCCGCGAGCAGGACGAGGCAGGCAACGAACAGCAGGTGGTCGTAACCGAGCAGGATGTGTTCCACACCGAGGAAGACGTATTGGCGGGTCATCATCCACGTCGTCGCGCGCTGCGGCAACGTAATCGACGTCACTCCCGGACCGGCATGGATCGTCCTGGCCGCCGCGCCGAGCCGCTGCACGCGCACGATCGTCGACAACGAAGGTGTGACCCGCGGCCAGTCGATCACGACAGATGCGGGGAATGAGAGTTCCGAACAGACGTACCAGCGAACGCCCTGCAGCATGGCATTCGGCGTAGTCCGGGCATCCGCCTCATTGACAGGTGCGCTGCTGCGCGCCCACAGGCAATCGCCGGACAGGTCGATCCGAGGCGCATCCACTGTCGCCAGGCTGTCGGGCACTTTCCAGGACAACTGCAGTTGACCTGAGGCCTGTTCATCGACATGGATGAAGATGGGCCGACTGTCATGACCGAGCGAGGAGAGTGGAATACACAGCAGGACACCGCAGACAAAGCCGACGAAGATCCGCAAGCTCATCGGATCGCGTGGGTCTCGGCAGCAATGCCGCGCAGGTCAACTGCTCGCTTCACGCGGTAACCGTCGACTACCTGGGAGATAAACTCGTCTTTTCGCGCCCTCGATTGTTCGGCTACCCAGTCCCGCCGAACCAGTGCCTCCACCTGCGCATAGTCGGGAATGAGAGATGCACGAGTCGCCGTCACTAGCACGATATGGCTGCCCAGTTCGGACCTAAACGGCCCCTGCCAGGTACCGGCATCTGGTGCCAGGGCAAAAATTTGATCGGCGACAGCTCTCCCGAAATGGCTCTCCACTTCGTCCCGCCTCCGTTCGACGTAATTGACGGAGTATGGGAAACGATCACCAAACGCCGTAGCCCCAGCGAAGGGGATACTCTGGCGATTGAGCTCATCACGGGTACTTCGCGCCATTTCCAAGGACTGCGTCGGATTCCACTTCCTGTGGTCGAAAAATACGTGCGTGAATGTCACGGTCGGTGCTTCCCGATAGCGCTCCGCATGCTCGGAAAACCAAGTACGCAACGTGGACTCATCCGGTACTGATGCTTCGGCCGCTATGCCTTCCGCCATGTACTCGACTTTCTGGACGAGGCGCTGACGGATGACATAGTCGTCTGTGTCTAGACCCATCTCCAGAGCCGTCCGATGCAATGCTTCTTCGCGGACGTAGGCGCGGAGGATTTCGTCGAACTCCACATCGGAGAGGCTTGCCAATCGACGCGCCGCGGACACTTCGTCGAAAGAGCGCGTGCGGAACTGGACGAAACGCAGCAGTGCTTGGCGATCAATCTCTATAGTTCGCAGGTCAGCCTCACTTGCTGCCGGGCTGAAGACAGACCCGATCACAAAGCAGAGCACCCCAAGGATCACGAAATGCAGGAGCGGGTCTTTTAGCAAGCGTATGCACACAGAACTGCGTCTTCGATGCATCGCTTTCAACACCCGTTACCATGGCTTCCTGCGTTCTGCACTCGTTCTTCTTGACCTGTCTAAGGCGTATACCAAATGGGAGACGTATACGCCCGATCCTGTATGGTCTTGGGTGCTTCTGGCGGCGGCTCGATCTGGAAGTATGCCGCATCAATTGTTGACCAGCGAGGGCGAGGAATTTCTAGTACACGCACGTAGTAGAATGCGCGTTCGGCAGGGTCAAAGTCAGGATCTGTCCAAACCGTTGCCAGGTCAGTGGCGCCAATGCTGTTGATATAGGTCGCGGTCTCCAAACTCACCGTTGATCCCACGGGCGGGAGCTTACCCGTTGCAGAATCGATCACTCGATCGCCCGACCATGCGACGTCATAGACCATTTCATGCAATTCGCCGTCGGCATCAAGCCACCCTTTGATCACTTGTAAGCGATCGAGATTAGCGCCATCAGGATCCTTGGCCGCCGCAATCATGAACGAGGGCGCCTTGCCCTTCGGCGCAGCGCTCAGATCGCCGCCCATGGGAACTCCTTTCTTGTATCCGATCTCGACATAAGCTGGGCGCTGGATATCCGTGGCCACGTAGTCGAATCCACCAAAGAAGCGCACCTGGATGCGCGAACCAGTGGTGGCATAAACCTCACGTCTCTGCATCGCGTCGAATAAAGCCTCACGTGTGTTTTCGCGCGCCCAAACTGCAGCATAGCCTGACGCCACAAGTCTCCAGTTCAGGTCGAGTTGCCCGGCCATGCGATTGAGGAAACGCCCTGCTGACGGCTCTGATTCGGGGAATTTCCCGAAGAAATTGTCCTCTTCTGCAGTGGATACAGAGTTGTGACCGTCCGTCGAGCCGATGAGACCGAACTTAAACGGATTGACCCCTATCTCGGACTCCTTGCGCAGCCCGTGCTTCAAAACACTACGGGCGTACTCATACTGCAGCATCCAGTCTTCTTTTTTATGAGTATTGCTGATGTTGAACGTGTCCCAGTTTTCGAAGTCGGCAAACTCGTCCCCGGGCGAAAGCTTCGGGTGGGACTCGCTGTCGCCCTTCACTTGACTAACCTCGAACAGTGGCTCCCATCGGGAGCTCATCTCTGCGTACGCGCGATTGAGAGGCTTGCCGTCCAACATATTCTCGCCATACATCAGTCCGTTGGAGAGATTGCCATTGTGGCCGATGGCCAGCGCCTTGCCTCCGGTCTCTTGCTCGTAGTCGGCGAGCCATTGCCAAAGATCACGGGCATCGATGCTGTCCTGCGCGGAAAACGGTGTCACTCGCCCGGCCTTTTCGGCTCCGTCTCTGAACACCACCACGCGATGCAGGTTGCTACCATCGATCATGGCAGTCCATTCGTAGCCAATGAACGCAGTGAAGACACCCGGTGCATAGTGTTCATCCGCAGTGATCGCCACATCGTTCCAGATACGCTGGCGAGTCTCCAAGGGGAACGGCTGATTGTTCTGCGGATCATTGATACTGCCGGTGAATGCCGACATCATCCTGGCGACATCGCCAGCTGCCACGAACGCGCCCCACTGTTTACCGGTATCGGTATGGCGCACCAGTGGATCGCCAACGGCGAACCGATAGTAGCCACCCAAGTACTCTGCGTGGTCCGAAACCACCAGAAAGTCTAGGGGCCTTCGCAATTTCACCCGCATGCCGTTGTGTGCAATGACTTCCTGCCCCCTGGCAAAGCGGTAAGCATCAGAGGGCGTCAGGTTCATGTTTCCCAACGAGTAGGCGTCTGCCGAATTCCGGGTGTGCAGGTGTGTGTCCCCGAAATAGACATGCTGCGGGTAGTCGCTGCCTACGGCAGGTGAATACTCAGCCGCCAAGGCCGGCCCAGCAATACTCATTACCGAAAGCACTCCCAGCAGCCGGGAGCGGTGTGCGAACGGGTTCATCATCGTGCGTTACCCTATGCTTGGAGGAGGTCTCGGGTCAGCCGAGGCGTGCAAGTACCACACGAACTCGACGCCCCAGCGTCGCGGTTGGTTCACCAAGCGCGTGGAGAAGAGTCCCGAAACGTTCGTCGCGCTCTGCAGATACGTTTGATCGATCAGGTTCTTGCCGAATACGGCGACTGGGTATCCGCCGTCGTCGGATTCGAAACTGATGCTTGCGTCGCCCAGTCTCCCTATCTCTGGCTGGTTCAATGCATCAATGCTCATCTCGTCCATTTCAACCTTGAATTCATCGCCGTCGCCCAGTGCAACTCCGCAATATCCATAACGGGAGCAGAGGATAGGTCCGAACGCAGACTCGTTCTGCTGCGGCTTCGGTTCGCTCTCGTCTTGCTGGCATTCACCGATAAGGGTGATGTCCAGAGTATCGGACGGTGTGAACATAATCGTGGGGCGAACCGTCAGAATTTCTTCGTTGCTAACGTTCTTACCTTTAGTGCTGCTCTTATACTGACCGATCATGTTCTGCGACAGAACGGCCACTCGTGCGTTTAAGGATGCCGACATCTGAATGCTAACCGCGGCTCGCACGTCCAGTCGACCGTATTCCAAAACAGTTAATTTGCTATTTTTTGACCTGATCAGTGGGCCGAAGCGATCGCAACTGGATTGTCCGTGCAGAGGGCTTCCATCGGAAAAGCGTCCCTTGGGGACCGCACCGAAATTCTGCTAACTCCTCTGGTAATCACCGCAACAAAAACAAAAAGAAAGTCTAGCGCCCCATTGTGCGCTTTCGGGGAGTACTACAACC
>JBMTYG010000109.1:0-10544 GCA_049454295.1 Pseudomonadales bacterium | reverse complement strand
CAGGAATTCTTATCGCCGTATTTGCGACAGCGGCAGCCATAGCGAGTGGTGTGGCGCATGCTCAACATGGATCCGGTGCTGGTTCGGGTTCGCACAGCGGAGCCGCTGCGCAACAGGCGCAGACCCAGCGTGACCGCGCTCAGGATCGGACCCGCACGAGGGATCAGTCGATGGAAAAGACGGCGACTCAAACCCGGGATCAAGCACAGACAAAGGAGCAGTCTCGCGCGGGGGAGGGTGCCAACAACACCTCGGACTCGACGGCTGATCGGAATCGCGATCAGGACCGCGATCAGGACCGCGACCAGGACCGCGACCAGGAGCAGGCGCGCGAACAGGATCGCGATCGTGAGCATGAGGAAGCGCAGTGAATGCATGAAAAAAGGGTGGGTCTGGTAGGGATGTCCTTTTTTATTGAGGCTCTCTCGATATGGCCGGCGGTTGCCAGTGAGCAAGCGCAAGCGTCGGAGGGATTGCCGGCATGACTCACCCCCGCCATGGGTTTAGCAGGTTCTGCCAGGTTGAGCGATCCGAGCGGATGACGTCAACCTTGGTCGACCCCTTACGCGACCGGCCCGGTCAGGATTTTGACCACTTTGGTAGCCAGATTACGCGGTGTGAAGCGCATGCTTTGCGCCATCACCCAATTCACGGCGCCGGGGATATAGACCTGCTGACCCCGTTGCATGGCGCGATAGCCGAGCGCTGCCACTTCCTCAGCCGTCGGTAGCTGCTTGCCTTTGACCAAAGCCGAGTTGCCAAGGTCCGCCCTTTCCTGAAAGCCGGAGGCGGTCGGTCCCGGGCATAGCGCGGTGACCGTTACGCCGGTGTCCTCCAGTTCAGAGGCAATAGCCTCGGAGAAGCTCAGAATGAACGCTTTTGTGGCGTAGTACACCGCCATGTAGGGCCCGGGCTGAAAGGCCGCCGTGGACGCAAGGTTCAGGATCTTGCCGCGCGTCGCTAACAGATCCGGCAGGAATAACTTGGTCAGCGCGACGACCGTGACCATGTTGAGCTGCATCATGGCGAGCTGGGTGGCTAGCGCTGAGTCTTTGAACTCACCAAATGCGCCGTACCCGGCGTTATTGACCAAGGCGCTGAGTACCAGTCCTCGCGCTTTGATGTCGGCATGTAGCTGAGAAGCGCCGTCATGGGTCTCGAGGTCTGCGCCGATCACGGTGACGGTTACCCCGAAATGCCGCATCAGCTCATCGGCCAAAGCCTGCATCCGGGGCACGCTGCGCGCTGCCAGCACAATTGCATAGCCATCGCTCGCAAAGTGGTAGGCGAGCGCTTTGCCGATGCCGGACGACGCACCCGTGATGAGCACGGTCTTGTGAACGTTCGAGGGTGTAGCCACGGTGAATCTCCCCAGTGGGTATATCGTTGGGGAGATTGAAAACCTGGCACTATGGTGCCAGGTCAAGCGGCTGGAAGGAGCAGAGTAATCCATGGACACACTGGGTACGACGAGCGCCTTGTGCAAGGCGGCTAACGTGACGCGCGGTCAGTTGCGCTTGTACGAAGAGGAAGGGCTGATCGCGCCGCAAAGGCGAACGGAAGCCGGCTATCGCCAGTATGGCCTCGACACGCTGGATCGGCTCCGGGTCATTCTGTCCCTGAAGCAGCTCGGTCTCACGCTTTCCGAGATCGCTCTGCTGCTATCTGATCGCGATCATGGTGCCCTGGATGAGCAAGCCATTCAGCGCCGAGCGGCTGACGTGGTGTCGAAAATCGATCAACGCGTTGCCGGGCTGCAACTCGTTCGCAGTTATGTGGCCCCGGTTGCCGCAGGAGACATGAGCGTCTTGCAGGACGAAGACTGCAGCTTCGTCGTTCAGTTCCTGCGCGCGTTGTCGTCCGAGGCGCACGAGTTAAGTGATAGTCCCTGACCTCGTTCGCAAGCCTGTCTGCAACTCAACCCGCTTGGAGAGCGCGAACGGCTGCGTCCAGATCGGTGTGAATCACGGCGCCGCGAGCCGTCATTTCTCTCACTGCCGCGTCGGCGTCGCCGGGCTTCAAATTGACGCCACGACACCCCGATAAAATCACGTCGGTCGCAAACCCTTCCGCGAGAGCGTCTAGCGCGGTGAAGCGGACGCAGTAATCGGTCGCGAGCCCGAGCAGACAGACCCGATTGACCCCTTGCCCCCGTAACCAGGCGGCGAGGCCGGTCTCGTGGCGTCGGCTGTTGTCGAAGAACCCACTATAGCTATCAACCGCCCGATGGGTGCCTTTCGGGAAGATTGCGTGGACGGCCGTGGTATCAAGGCCTGGCGCGAAGCGGGCGCCATGTGAATCCTGCACGCAGTGATCGGGCCACAGCACCTGGGTGACGCCATGCAGATCGATGAGTTCGCCTGGGGATTTGCCGGGGTATTGCGAGGCAAAGCTACCGTGATCAGCAGGATGCCAATCCTGAGTCGCGACCACGATCTCGAAATGCGCCATGGCTGCGTTGGCAACGGCGACGACCTGGTCTCCACCCGCGACCCCAAGTGCACCGCCTGGAAGAAAGTCGTTCTGAATATCAACCACCAGCAAAGCGGATTTCATGAGCGCTACTCCGGCGTGGTCTCGAAACGGTCCAGGTAGAAATCCGACGGTAGCAGGTGCCTCGTGCTCACATTCCCGGCAATGAAATCGTCGATGGTCTTGTGAAAGTGCCGCAGTCTGATCTCCTGCTCGCTCAGGATCATGCCTTTGAATGAATCCGAGGCGATACCCGCCTGCATCGTCGCCATGTTTGATCCGTCCTGCGCGAGCACATTCGCAAGTACCGGATCGAAGGTGCCATTGAATGCCGCGGCATAGTCCACGGGCCCTTCGTGTGAGTGAACGCGGTGCGGTGGTCTTATAACCGTGGGCGAACCGGGCGGTCGACGCGACATCACGAAGAAGTCGTAGTAGCACCGTCCGGGGTCAGTCGCGTGCGGCCGATAGCGGAACACGGCGCCGCCTTCGGGGGTCTGAGTGAACGTTGTATTCGGGAAGAACGTATAGTGGTACTGATGGACCAGCTGTTCATCGTTCATATGTCGATAGGGCAGATAGGTCTCGTTCTCGATCGAGCGACGATACGCGATCTCGATCAGGTGCGCGTCCTTCGCCAGCAAATCATCAGTAAGCTCGGGCTGGTTCCGGCGGCGGCTCATCATGTGGGCGCGCAGCGGTGTCATGGTTTCGCGGTCGTCCACAAGCTCGCTCACGGTGCGATTGAAGTTGAGCATGCGGGAGTGAATACCCCACAGTTCGATGGGGATATCGTGCCCTTCGCCAAACTCGATCATGTCCGGGTGCAGAGCGGCGAAGTGATAGCTTTCGTTGAAGGCATCGACCGCGTGCTTCCAGTTGCCTGCCCACTCGAAGGTCTGCACGTCGATCAGGTCCCAGGTTTCGAATTCATAAGTCTCAAGGTGTTCCCCCAGCTCACCGAGATACTCGCGCAATGAGCAGGCGTTTGGGTCCATGTTGAACCATAGCCAGCCACCCCATTGGGCGACGCTTACCTTCGGTAGCGCGAGCTCCTCGCGCGGTATTCCTCGAGCGAACTGCGGAAAGAACTCGGGCGCTGCGACTTGCTTCAACGATCCGTCGGTATGCCACTGCCAGCCATGAAAAGGGCAGGTGAAGGTATCGAGAATGCCGCTGTCGGCTTGGCACAAGCGGTTGCCGCGATGTTGGCAGACGTTGTAGAAGCCTCGAATCTCGCCGTCGTCGCCGCGTACGAAAAGGAACGACTCTTTACCAAGCTCATGCACGTGGAATGAGCCAGGCTCTTCAAAATCGCTCACTCGAGTGACCAGCTGCCACGTTTTGGTCCAGATCTGGCGCCACTCCGCCTGCATGAATTGCGGCGACAGGTAACGCTGCCCCTCCAGGCGCTCGAGACCCAGCCCTTTGTTGCGCGCGCGCGGCAGAAAGGGCGGCACCTTGAAAGGACCGCTGCGCGGATTGGCTCGAAGAAGAAATTCCCGCTCGACTTTGCCCATAGCTCAGTTCGCTCCCCGGTGCTGCAGAAGTCCGATGCCCCAGCGAATGCTGCGCCGCAGTAGTTCGTAATAGATGGGGTTCTGCCAAGCGCCTCGATGCACCGGCGCGATGTTCGCCAAGGGGCGAAGATCGTACTTGCCGCAGCAATGGCCCAGCGTGATGTAGAGCACTTCGCCGGCTCCGGTCGGGTGCAGATACATCTGTGGATGACTGTCGCGATCGGTGCCAAAGTCTGCGCGCACGTAGCCAGTCGACGGCTGTTGGTAAGACGCATCGAGCAGCACGTGGGAGCCGGGTTCATAATTGAGATAGTAGGGCTCGTCTTCGACCTCAAAATCGTTGAGCCCCGCAACCAGGGGATGGGTGGGATCTGTAATCCGCACGGTAAAACGGGCAATGGCGGGATGCGCGACGAACCGGCTCCCGAGCAGACGCATAAAGAGCGGCGCCAGGTCAGGGGTATCGGCCTTGCCGTTAACGAATTCGATCAAGGCGTTGGTCGCATGCAGCGCAAGCCAGCGACCACCTTGCTCCAGAAAAGACTGGAGGCCCTGCTGTTGTTCGAGGGTGGGCCGCAGGTCGCAGGTATAGGTGATGAGTAACCGACAGGCGCGGATGGTTTCCATGTCGGAGAAATCCGACGCAACGTGCACCCAGACATCCTCCTGCTCAGCGAGTAATTTGAGCAGTTCCAGGCGCGCGAAATTGGTGTCGTGATACCTCGCGTTCACGACGAGATAGACGTCGATACGGCTGTCGTTGGCGTTCATCCCGGCCCCCCTTTGCTATCCCTGATGGTCGAACGACCCTGACGGACTATAGCGAACCATTCGATGGCCGGACATGGGGCGCTTTTTGATGACGACAGGACCGGTTTCCTCTCGCGCATTGCACAGCAAAACCCCGGAATTGACGGCACCCGTCTGAGTCCGATTCACTGACGGTCATAGGCAGTTGATATAAAGAGGGATCATGCGTCCGCTCACGATCGCGTTATTCGCATGGCTCTGGTTAATGGGTGCGTCGTCGCGAGCTATCGGGGATTCGGCGCCAATTGATCTGACGGCGGCCTCCGATTCCTCGTCACGAGCCTTCGCCACCACTGTCGAGAACACCGCGCCTGCGCCGGAGAACGCGCCCTCGGGTATGGTTTGGATTCCGGGCGGTGAATTCTCGATGGGGGCTGCCCATCCGCGTGGTGCGGATCGCAACCCCATCGGTATGCAGGCAATGAGTGATGCCCTGCCCGTACATCGGGTTTACGTCGACGGCTTCTTCATGGACAAGACCGAGGTCACCAATGCCGAGTACGCGCGGTTCGTTGCGGCCACAGGTTATGTCACGGTTGCAGAACGTGTGCCGCGCGCGGAGGACTTCCCTGGGGCGCCGCCAGAGGCGTTGGTTGCGGGATCCATCGTGTTTGCGCCTCCGTCCGCGCCGGTTCCACTCGACAATGCGCTCCGCTGGTGGCGTTACGTGCCGGGTGCTGATTGGCGTCATCCGCTGGGTCCGGATAGTTCAATCGCTGGCAAGGAAAGTTTGCCCGTCGTGCAGGTTGCGTACGAAGATGTGTTGGCCTATGCGCAATGGGCCGGCAAGCGTCTGCCCACGGAGGCTGAGTGGGAATTTGCTGCTCGCGGCGGGTTGTCGGGAAAGCTCTACCCGTGGGGTGACGATTTCAGGGCAGGGGGGCGTTATCGCGCCAATACCCATCAGGGGGCATTCCCACACCAGAACACGGTGGCGGATGGCTTTGCGGGTGTGGGTCCGGTCGCGCAGTTTCCGCCAAATGGTTATGGGCTGTATGACGTAGCCGGCAACGTGTGGGAATGGACGAGCGACTGGTATCGCGCCGACCACTATGCGGAGCGCGCCATGTCAGGCGGCGTAACACGCAATCCGCAGGGTCCCTCTTCGTCGTTTGATCCTGGTGAGCCCGGACAGAAGATGCGGGTTCATCGCGGCGGTTCCTTCCTCTGCACGGAGCAATATTGCTCGCGTTATATGGTCGGCACTCGGGGTAAGGGTGAAGTCAGCAGCGGCACCAATCACCTAGGATTTCGGTTGGTGAGAACCGAGCGATAGCGTTCTCGATACGGCAGCGCTGTGAATATTGCTCGCGTGATGTCGATGAGCTGGCCAACGCGTCTCCAGACGATGGAGCGCTTTGCAAAATCGGGGCAATGATGGGCGGCAAGCACGCGTTCGATCGCGCCGATATCCAATTCAGCCAGCGGCGTCAGCCTGTGCGGTGGACTGGGGCAGAGCATGCCCGGTTCCACATCCAGTCGATAGCGCGCATAGCGCCAAAGTCGAGAGCGTGGCTTCGCTGCAATCCTCGTATCGAGTACCAGGCGTTTTTGTTCTGCATTGCCATCGCGCAGGGTGAGAAACAGAAGCGCCGCGCTATGGCCCTTGCCCAGCGTGGCGCGATCTATCCTGACAAGGTCGTCTAACTCTGGACTATGACGCGCATCTCCCGACGCGATTAGACGGTGAATGCGTGCCCCTGTCGTCCCAACGCTGCCGACCGTGAGTAACGCCGTTGACTCCCGAACTTTAGAGTCAAGCGCTGCGCGGATGTTTTGCTCGCAAAGCGCGAGAACATCGCTGCGCATCAGATCGAGGTGCTCCACCGTTGGTACGCTGATAGTCAATCTGACGTTATCTTCCGGTTGCCACAATGAGGCTCTGCCAACCCTGATGCCGGCTGCTGCCAGAGTGTCGCGATGAACCAGAATACTGACAGGCAACTGATCCCGTGTGGTTGCGGCGAGAGACTGCTCCACTGCTTTACTTCGGTAGACGGGTAGGTGGTGCATGGGGGTGGCATCGATCATGACCACGTACTCGGGCTGCTGGGGTGAACCGGCGAGCAGGGACCCGACCAGCCAGGCAATGCTCCCACCCACCGAGTAGCCGAAAATAATCCTCGGGGCAGGCATCGCCCCGTGACGAATTTTGTCGGCAATGCTGATAGCGCTCTGCCACCACGACTCGTCTTGCAGGATGCCATTCGCCCGAATCTCTGCATCCGCCGCCCAAACGTCATAATCGGCAAACAACCCCGCGCGCACGAACGGGAAGACCATGGCAGACCCGTGATATCCGGGCATCGCCAGCGCAATGCCTCTGGAGGGCTGCGTACCGTACCAGGCAGGCCGTAGCGTGATTGAGTCTTCAGCCCTACCAATCGTTCGCTGCAGAGGAATGTCGAGCAGTCGTGCCAGACCGGGCAGGGTCGGGTCGTCCAGGAACTGATCAACCGGGAGTGTCGTGGCAAACGAGCGCTCGATCGCGAGCATGAGCTCCATGAGCTTTAGCGAGTCGCCCCCAAGCGTGAAGAAATCATTCCGCAGGTCTCCGGCTCCGGTGCCAAGCATGTCGTGCCAGATGTCGAGCAGCTGACCGAGACGTCCCTCAGGCGGATTGGCCGGGCGGATTTCTTCTCGGCGCTCGGGAATCCAGGCGCGAAGAGAGGCATAGTCGACCTTGGCGCCAGGTAACAACGGAATCACCGGTACGTCCAAAATCTGTCGTGGCACCATGAAATCGGGCACCCGTCGTGCAATCCATGCCCGAGCATCGGCTTTTTCCCGGGAGGCCGGTTCACGCGTGATGAATCCGTACAGCGCCTCACCATCCGTGGTTGAATGATCCACCACCGCGGCACCTGTGACTCCGGGGACCCCGCGTAGCGCATTCTCTACCTCGGACAGAAACACACGCTGCCCTCTCACTTTGACCATGCGACCCATGCGCCCGAGTAGCACGAGACCTCCTCCCGGAAGCCGACGGGCGATGTCACCGGTTGTGAACACCCGTTCGGTCGAGGAGTCTGACCAGGACGGAAACCGATCAGGATGAATTGACCCCGCTCGAAGGTCGCCTAGCGCATGGTGTGCTGACCGGATCAAGAGCTCTCCTTCACTCGGATCGCTCGTTGATTCATTGAGCGGGCGCAACGCATAGGATGAGAGTGGGTAGAGTTGTCCGATGGGAATCGTCGGTGCAGAGCTGTCGATCTCGTCCCCACTGCTCCAGACGAAAAGTGAGCTTTCGGTGCTGCCATAGACGTTTTGTATCAGGCAACTGGGATTGAGCACGGTACGTGCAAGATTGAGATCGGACATCAGCAGTGATTCGCCGGAGAACCGAATACCTTCCAGTGCGGCAAGCGCCTCCCGCGCCTCAGGCATGGAGGCAAATGTTCGGAACATTGAGGGTGTGAAGCGAGCATGTCGTGCGCCTTGTTGCACGATGGCGTTGATGACGGCGTTCACGCCGCCGGCCTTCATGTCTGCAAGACATATAGCCCCCCCTGAGAGCAGGAACACCAGTGCGTGGTGCAGGAACCCATAGTTGCCGTGGGATCCGGCAATCACGACGCGGGCGGCAGCCGGAACGCGCATCAGCATGATCGAAGCCTGCGCTTTAACCTGCAGGGTTCGCATCGAATACACCACGAGTTTGGGTGTGCCGGTGGAGCCCGATGTCGGAAAGATCATGGCAGGCTCATCGAGACCCAGACCCTCTGACGCGGGCCAGTTGGCGTCCCGTCGATCGGGAACCAGTCGCCGCACGCCGCCCTCAATTTGCCGGGGCTTGATCTGCGACGCGTCATCTATGAGCAACGTTGCGCCTGCTGTCTCGATGAGATCGTGCAGACGCGCAGGGGGCTGACCGGGCTCGAGCAGCAGGAATGATCGACCAGCCAGAGCGCACGCGAACCACGCGGCTACTGCGTCGAGACCAATTGGTTGCAATAGCGCGACCGGACCCGCAGGTGCGGTCTCTGCCCGTATCTTCTCTGCAAGTCCTGCCGCGCGGTTGGCAAGATCCCGAAAGCTGTGAGCGCCCTCGGCATCGAAAACGGCAGTTCGCTCGGGCCACAAGCCTGCCAGGCGCGCGAGCGCCGTTGGCAGTGTGGCCTCGATCAGTGCGAGATCAGGCGGCGAGAACGGAGAATGATGCCACCAGAGGGATTCGATCTCTCTCTTACCTGGCGATGAATCAATGACCGGCATCTTTTTGCGGGGGACCTTCGTGGCGACTGAACGCCTCAAAGGCGATAGGCTGCACAACATCTTCGAGCGCAGACTCGCGTCAGTCAATGCGCTAGAGCCTGCGTGACGTGAGTGCTTGGGATAGCGCCCACAGGTAACCATGCGAGCGCTCACGCAAAGAGCGGCAGCGCCTTGGTCACCGTGATCCACGTTCCCCAGGCAAGCGGAATGCCGACCGCGCACCACGCAATAACCACACCGGCGGAGAGACTCTGCGTGCCAGCGCTTGCCATGGAGGCGTCCGCCACCTGTTGAACCGCGTGAGTCTGTTGCTGATCCGCCTGCAATTCCTGCTCTGTCATGAACCACTTGTCGGCAACGGGTCGCAGCAGAAGGTTTGCGATGAACCCGACCAGCAGCATGCAGGCGAGCACCAGAAAGATGGGGCTGTAGATCTGGTCGAACGGTATGTTCTGCTCCAGACGTATGTCATGCAGATAGTTCACGACCATCGGGCCGACAATCCCTGCCGTGGACCAGGCTGTCAGCAGGCGGCCGTGAATCGCGCCGACGAACTGCGTGCCGAACAGGTCGGCAAGGTAGGCGGGAATGGTGGCGAAACCGCCGCCGTACATTGAAGCGATGACACAAAAGGCGATGACCAGAACGGCGAGCGATTTCCAGTCCGCGCCAAGGTGTGCAAGCACGTACAGCGCGCCGCCCAGCACGAAAAACACGTGATAGGTCGCTTTACGCCCGAGCCTGTCAGAGTACGAAGCCCAGCCAATTCGGCCGAAGATGTTGAAGAGCGAAATCAGTCCGACAAAGCTCGCGCCGATCACGGCGGTTGAGTTTCGCAGTGCCTCGTCGACGCGAATATCAGCCCAGTTGAGGTCCGGGCGCTCGATCAGGGCGCCGCCAAAGGTTTCCTGCAGCATGGGCGCCGCGGCGCCGATGATGCCAATGCCAGCCGAAACATTCATGCAGAGCACGATCCAGATCAGCCAGAACTGAGGTGTCTTGTGTGCGTTTCGCAGATGCAGGTGACCGCGGGCGACCATCCGGTCTCGCGCGACCGGATGGGGCAGCGTGGTCGGCGGCGTCCAGCCAGTGGGTCGCCAGCCCGGGGCAGGAACGCGATAGAGCAGGGCGCCGAACAACATGAAGACCGCATAGATCGCCGCCAGTACGATGAATGTCTGCCATACGCCGCGGTCATGGGATGTTTCAAACGTGGTCATCAGCAGCGTTGCGAGAGGCGAGCCGATCATCGCTCCGCCGCCAAAGCCCATGATGGCCATACCGGTGGCGAGACCGCGCCGGTCGGGAAACCACTTGATCAACGTCGACACGGGTGAAATGTAGCCGAGGCCGAGGCCAATCCCTCCGATCAAACCCGAGCCGAGCCACATCAGCCAAAGTTGGTGCGCATACACGCCGTAGGCTGAGATCAACAGACCGCCGCACCAGCAGATCATCGCGACTACGCCCGCCTTACGTGGGCCCACTCGTTCCAGCCAGCCGCCCCACAGCGCCGCCGCGGCG
>JBMTYG010000108.1:0-10578 GCA_049454295.1 Pseudomonadales bacterium | reverse complement strand
CCTCAACTGGGCCAAGGTGCCTGCCTTTTTTGCGCTTGGCGAGTTGGATCAGACCAATCTCACCATCGCGGCAATCCTGATGCCCTTTGCCATACTGAGCACCCTCGCCGGCGTCTGGTTGGTGAGGCGCATCGATCCTGACCGCTTTTACCGTCTCATTTATGGGCTGATGATTCTGTTGGGCGTCAAACTGGTCTACGACGCGTTGCCGTGACCGGGCGTCAGCGCGGCGAACGACCGTTGACGAGCCCAAAGCCTTCGCTGCGATAGGCAAGCAGGGTGAGAAGCTCCTCCGATGCCCCGTCCAGAACCCAGGGACTGAGCGATAAGAACCAGTTTTCCTGTGTCCGATAGATAGTGCGCGAATACCACGCGAAGAGGGCGGCACGGCGCTCGGCGCGTGTGGTGTTCGCGCCAGATCGATGCCAGAGCCTGCTTTCGAACGCGATCATTGTCCCTGCCGGGGCGATGGCGGGTATCGAGCTATCGCCGTCCTCCGCGCGCGGCGCACGATTCAGCCGGTGACTCTGCGGCACGAAACGCGTGGCGCCGTTTTCTGCAGTAAACGCATCCAGACACCAGGCCACGTTGATACCCTGGGGATCTTTGGGCCAGGGTTCGGAAACAAAGATCTGGTCGGGGTGCAGCAGACCATCGTGGGCACCGGGTAGCGCGATGTTTGCCGACAGGTTGCCGAGTAGGGCAGGCCAGCCGATGGTCGCACGCACTAGCCGCAGCGCCGCCGGGTGCTCTGCAAGCGCTACGAATACGGGATCACGCGAGAGAACATTCCAGACGCGATGGTTGCCGTCGCCGTAGTCCAGACCAAAGCCGTTCTGTCGGATGCCGCGTGCCTCGTCCTGAGCCGCGGCGCGGTAAAGTGCTGCGCGCGCGTCGTCGAGCTGATCGGGGCTGAGCACGTCGGTCACCAAACAGATCCCATGCTGATGAAGATCCGCTTCGGCACGTTCGAGGTCGTTCGTCAGGGCCGGTAATTTGGCTAACGCGTCGGCATCCGGGGAACGGGTCCGTTCGCCGTTACGCATCGCGAGCGTCGGCGGGAGACGCGGGCGCCTCGGTGGCTTGCGACACCGGCTCGAGCCGAACGAACCGCCGTGGCGGAAATCCGGTCAGCAGTCGAAACTGGAGGCTGTGGGGATGGGCTGCCTGTAGCGCCGCCTGCTCCTCCGGTGAGACGGGTATGGCGTTGAACGATTGGCGCACCCCTTTGGTCTCGACATCGATGCGGGGATTGGCCAGCACGTGTCCGTACCAGACCCGTGGCCAGTGGTTGGCAGCGATGTGCAGGTGGCCTTCGTGATCCAGCCGGGACACCACGCGCGTGTGCGGAGTCCCCTCGCTGTCAAAGGTGGTGATCCGCAGCGTGTTGCCCTGCTCGGGCTGGAAGTAACCGAGCATCGATTCGAAGCCCGCCACCACCAGCACATAGAGGACCATGAGGCCGCCGCCAATCTTCAGCAGTCGTTGCATCTACCTCTCCTAACGCGATCAAACCAATGCTAGGGCGGGTCAGGCGCGGTCTGCGGCTGACGAGTCACCCGGACGCGCGCCGCGCGCGCCCCCGGTGAGATTGTACTTGCGCAGATAGCCGCGCAACTGGTCGTAGGTCAGTCCAAGAGTTTCTGCGGCGCGGCGTTGGTTGAAACGCGCGGCGCTGAGTGCCTGCTCGATCAGCGCTATCTCAAACGCCTCCACCCGCCCGCGCAGGTCGAGCGTCTGATCCGACGATTCATCGCGCACCCGGGGGGAGCCCGGGCGCCACGGCGATGCAAAGGGATCGACGTCGATCGCATCGACCAGGGCGTCTGGGTCGGTTCGGTACAAGGCGCGCTCCACGACGTTCTTGAGCTCTCGGACATTGCCTGGCCAGTGCCAGTCGGTGAGCGCGCGGCGGGCGCGCGGGCTGAAGCCGGGGAAGACGGGACGCCCGAGTGTTTGCGCCATACCGACGGCGAAATGCTCGGCGAGTAGCAGGATGTCCTCCTCGCGCGCGCGAAGCGGGGGCAGGGTAATCACGTCAAAAGCCAGGCGGTCGAGCAGGTCGTGGCGGAATCGACCCGCTCGAGCGAGTGTCGGCAAATCCTCGTTCGTGGCGGCGACCAGCCGCACGCGGGTACGCAGGGTGCGTTGACCGCCCACCCGTTCGAACTCCCCGTATTCGATGACGCGCAGGATTTGTTCCTGCACCCGCAAAGAGGTATTGGCGAGTTCATCCAAGAACAGTGTGCCGCCGTCGGCACGCTCGAAGCGTCCCTGATGCGCGCGCGTAGCGCCGGTGAAGGCGCCGGCTTCGTGGCCGAAGAGCTCGGTTTCCAGCAGCGTTTCACTGAGCGCGGCGCAGTTCAGCTTCACGAACGGCCCGGCCCAGCGCGGGGAAAGAAAGTGTAGCCGAGCGGCAATCAGTTCCTTGCCGGTCCCGCGTTCGCCCACAACGAGAACGGGACGGTCAAGGGGAGCCGCACGCGATACTTCTTCGAGAATTCGAAGAATTGCGGGTGATTCCCCGAGGAGTCGCTCATGGTCTTGCGTCATCGGTGAATCCTGCCGTCTTGTGGTGAATTACGCCACTCATGAGCGAGGGGGGCCTCCCCAAAGAGCTCGCTCAGCCGAGGCTGTTAATAAAAAAGCGAGATAAAACAGCAATCTGCGATTGTCGAGACGTTTTCTCGGGGTGGTGGTCATTTGTGGCACAAATCCTGTTTATTCCGGGGTGATCCGGTCGATCCGCGGCGCCCGCAAAGGCGCCGTGCGTTCGGCGCGGGGGAACGCAGTGAGCGCTGGAGGTTGTGATGGGTATATTTTCTCGTATCTCGGACATAGTGAACTCGAATATCAACGCGCTGCTGGACAAGGCGGAAGATCCAGAAAAGATGGTGCGGCTCATCATCCAGGAGATGGAAGAAGCGCTCGTGGAAGTGCGCAGTACCTCTGCGCGGGCCATCGCGGACCGGAAGGAGGTCGAGCGTCGGCAGTCCCATTTTGCCGCGGAGGCGGCGGAGTGGGAGCGTAAGGCTGAGGTAGCCGTGGCGAAAAATCGCGATGATCTTGCCCGTGCCGCGCTCTCTGAGCGCAATCGCGCTGAAGAAGCGGGGGCACTCCTGCAACGCGACCTGACTGTGCTTGAAGACACGCTGCAGAAGCTCGCTGGCGATATCACTGCGCTTCAGGCGAAGATCAAGGACGCAAAGGCACGGCAGAGCGCCCTGATCCTGCGCAATCAGGCGGGGCAGGCGCGGCTGGGCGCGCGTCGCCAGCTTGCGGACCACAGCATTGACGATGCATTGCGGCGCTTCGAGGATTACGAGCGCAAAATGGATGATCTGGAAGGTCAGATCGAGTCCTATGACCTGAGCCGACGCACCCTTGCCGACGAGATCGCCGACCTCGAGACAGCCGAAAGGCTGGATGCCGAGCTCTCTGCCCTGAAGGCGCGAATGGCGGGACAAGCCGCGGGGTCCGCTCGTACTTCTGATAAGGAGCCGTGATGGAAGGGCTTGCGATAGCCTTCATGGTGCCTGCCGTCGTCTTCATGACGCTGGTGGCGCCGATCTGGATCTTCATGCATTACCGCAGCAAACAGCGATCGGACGCGGCGCTGTCCGAGACCGAGCGGTCGGAGATGCGTGATCTGGAACATCGAGCGTCGGGCATGCTGAAGCGTATCGAAACACTTGAATCCATTCTGGATGTGCAGACCCCGGGGTGGCGTCAGCGCGGTGGAGACCTGTGATGATCAAGGATGACGAAGGCATTCCGGTGCGGCGGCTCAGGCTTGATCCCAGTCGGCGTCGCATTGCTGGGGTGTGTGCGGGCATCGCCCGGTATTTCGATCTCGAGACTTGGGTGGTGCGCCTGGCAGCGATCACGCTGCTCATCTTTCTGCCGAGCATCACCCTGCCAGCCTATTTGATTGCCTGGCTGCTGCTCGAGCGGCCGAGGGATTCGGACGCCTTTGCGTCGTCCCCCCGGTCAAACAGAGCCGCGGGCAATCGGCGTTTCGGAGCCGCAGCCCCGGAGCTCGGGTCGCGCCACGCGCCGCGTCAGGTGTTGCGCGATGTCCGCGCGGATCTCGCCGCGGTAGAGCTTAGACTACGGCGCATGGAAGGCCACGTCACCTCGGCTCGGTATACCCTCGATCGCGAGCTGCGCGCCCTCGATACGGCGGATTCGGACCGACGCGGTCGGGTCTAGGGGAGGTCGCGGAATGGATGTTTTCACAATGGTGGTTGTCATCGTCGCGCTGTCGATCGGCGGCGGTGTCGCGAACAACTACTTGAAAACGCGCCGCTCGGGCGGAGGCGAGCTCAAGGGGCTCAGAGATGAGATCGACGCGTTAAAAGCGCGTGTGGCAACCCTCGAGGCGATCGTGACGGATCCCAAGCGCTCGCTCAGGGTCGCTATCGACGAACTCGAGCGCGTTCCGTAAATTTTCCGGTCAACCTCTCTGCAGAGCTGCAGCGCTGACGCGGTCAGGGTAATCCGTGAATACGCCGGTTGCGCCCGAGGCAAACAGCCGGCGCGCCGTCTCCAGGTTATTCACGGTGTAGACGAAGCTTCTGAGCCCGCGTTCACGCGCGGTGGCAAGGCGCGGCGGTGTCGCAATCTTGTGCCACAGGTTGATGGCCCAGGCGTTAAGCGTCTCTGCGATTTCCCATGCCGCTTCGTCCCAGTCGTGGAATAGCGGAGCGACGCGCGTCGCGGCAGACGCGGCCGTGAATCGAGCGAGCTCTGCATGGTCGAAAGACGACACCAGGACGTCGGTTTCTGGAAATGCCGTGAGCAGTTCTGCGACCGGCTCTGCTGTATTGGCGCCCTTCAGCTCGATGTTGATGCCGGTGCCCGGCGGCAACGCTGCCAGTACCTCCTCGAGCAGGGGAATAGGCCATCCGCCGCCGGCGTCCAGCGCGCGCAGCGCGGTGAGTGATTGATGGCTGATGGGGCCGACACTGTTGGTGGTGCGATCCAGGGTGTCGTCGTGCAGCACGATGAGCCGCCCTTCGACGACATGCACGTCGAGCTCCACCGCGTTGACGCCCAGGGCAAACGCACGCTCAAAGCTCGGCAGCGTGTTCTCGGGCACAAGCCCCGCGGCGCCCCGATGGCCGATGATGACAGGCGGGTCGACGAAGCTCACGTGTGCAATCTCAGCAGGCAAACGAATAGAATGCCGGATCATGAGTTATCAGGTTCTGGCGCGCAAACTCCGCCCGGCGACATTCGAGGCGCTGGTGGGGCAGGAGCATGTGGTGCGAGCGCTGCGTCACGCGCTGGACCACGACCGGCTGCATCATGCCTATCTGTTCACCGGGACTCGCGGAGTGGGTAAAACCACCATTGCGCGTGTGCTTGCCAAGTCGCTCAATTGCGAGCGGGGTGTCAGCTCGAATCCTTGCGGCGACTGCAGCGTGTGTCGTGAGGTCGCGGAAAACCGCTTCATAGATCTGATCGAGGTGGACGCGGCATCGCGAACGCGGGTTGATGACACCCGTGAATTGTTGGAAAACGCGCAGTATCTGCCGACTCGCGGTCGCTACAAGGTGTACCTCATCGACGAGGTGCACATGCTGTCGAGTGCGAGCTTCAACGCGCTGCTCAAGACCCTCGAGGAGCCCCCGGCGCACGTGGTCTTCCTGCTCGCGACGACGGATCCGAAGAAAGTGCCGGTGACGGTGCTGTCGCGCTGCCTGCAGTTTCAGCTCAAAAATCTCACGGCGGAACGCATCGCCGACTACCTCGCGAACGCGCTCGCGGCCGAGGGCGTGCCCGCGGAGCCCGCCGCGCTTGAGACGATTGGTGCGGCCGCTCGCGGCAGCATGCGTGATGCGCTGTCCATTACCGATCAAGCGATCGCGTTCGGGCAGGGAGCAATTCGCGCAGCGGATCTGGTCGACATGCTCGGTCTGGTTGGGCGCGATGCCATCGGCGGCCTCCTCGATGCGCTGGCGGCGGAGGATGCGTCGCGGCTGCTCGCGCTGTCCGGTGAACTTGCAGAGCGCAGCACCGATTTTGATGACGTGCTCTCGGAGCTGATCGCGGCCCTGCATGGTATTGCCGTGGCGCAGGCGTTGCGTGAGCCGCACCCCCACGCAGAGGCGTTCGCGCCAGAAATGGTCCAGCTCTTGTATCAGATCGCTTTGCTTGGGCATCGTGATTTAGCCATCGCGCCGGATCCGCGCGTCGGGTTCGAGATGACGCTGTTGCGCATGCTGGCTTTTGCGCCAGAGGCTGAGGATGAGCCACCGCGAGACTCGGCGCCCGGTCGCGGGGCTGCCCCACGCCGAGCAGGACCGCTCTCGTCCAGCCTGCCGGTGAGCGGTGGTCCGAGCGGGAGTGCAACGCGCCTTGCTGCGGTCCCGACTCTCGCCTCCACGCCCGCGCCCATGCCCGCGCGCAGCGCCGTGGCTGTGGCGGCGCCCGCAATCCGCGCGGTCGTCGATCGGAGCCCGGCCGCGTCACCGAGCCCGGAGTTGACGGGGGATCAGGAACATTGGCATCAGCTGCTCGCCAGCCTCGAACTGTCGGGTATGGCGCGACTGCTCGCGGACAACACGGAGTGTCTCGCGCAGGAAGCCGGGGGTTACCGTCTGCGGCTTGAGGAGCGGCATGATGCGCTGCTGGCTGATGGGCCCGTCGCCAGTCTGGAGCGCGCACTAGCCACCCGGCTCGGTCGCGAAATTCGTGTCCGGATCGAACTTGGTCCGGTCAAAAGCGAGACCCCGGCGGCGCGCAAGGTGCGTCTACGCGCCGAGGGGGAGCGCGTCGCGCGTGACCTTTTGGCGCAGGACCCGGGCGTGCAATCGCTCTTGTCTGCCTTCGCCGGACGGCTTGAAGAAGTCCGGTTACTGAAGGATTGAACCCGGTATCAGGAGTACCCGAATGACGGGAATTATGGATCTCATGAAGCAGGCGCGAGCCATGCAGGAAAAGTTGCAGGAAGCGCAGCAAAGGCTCGGCGAGCTCGAGGTGACTGGCGAGAGCGGCGCTGGTCTTGTGAGCGTGCGTATGAATGGACGGCACGAAGTGCGTGGGGTGCGTATCGACCCCAGTCTCATGAGCGATGACCGTGAGGTGCTTGAGGATCTCATCGCGGCTGCCTGCAACGACGCGGTGCGGCGCGTGGCTGCTCGCCAGCAGGAAACGATGGCTGGCATGGCGGCAGGTCTCGGGCTGCCGCTCGACAAGATGCCGTTCTCGTTCTGATGTCCACACCGTCATTGCTCGAGCGTCTCATGGAAGCACTGCGCGTGCTGCCGGGTGTTGGTCCAAAGAGCGCGCAACGCATGGCGCTGGCCATACTGCAGAAGAATCGGCCGGGTGGGCGGCATTTGGCGGCGGTGCTCTCGGAAGCGCTGGATCGCATTGGCGAGTGCACGAGTTGCCGCAGTCTCACCGAGACGCCGCGTTGCCCGTTGTGCGAGGATCCGCGCCGGGATGATCGTCTGCTCTGCGTGGTTGAAGCCCCCGCGGACATCCTGGCACTGGAACATGCCGGTGGTTTTCGCGGCCGTTACTTTGTGCTGCACGGACACTTGTCGCCGATTGAGCGCATTGGACCGGAGCAGCTCGGCCTGCATCGGCTGGTGGACCGCGTCCGTGAGCTGTCACCAGACGAGGTGATTCTCGCAACCAACCCGACGGTAGAAGGCGAGGCGACGGCGCACTACATCAGCGAACTGCTGAAGGATGAAGTGGCGACTATGACGCGCATTGCGCATGGGGTGCCGCTTGGCGGCGAGCTCGAATTTATTGACGGAGGTACGCTCGTTCATGCCTTGCAAGGCCGACGCCGGATCCGCTAGCTGGGTGCGCGATGACGCAGACCTGGCAGCGGTCACGGCTGATTGGGGAAGCGTCATTGGGCTAGATACCGAGTTTCAGCGGACCGACACGTTTTTTCCGCTCCCGGGTCTCTATCAGGTGAGCGCCTCTGCGGGGGTATGGTTCCTCGACCCGCTGACGCTTGAAGATCTCTCCCCATTCCTCGAGGTGCTCGAAAACCCGCGCGTGACCAAGATCATGCATGCGTGCTCGGAGGATCTGGAGCTTCTGCGTCACCATTTCGGCGCGATGCCGGTCGGGCTCTTTGATACCCAGGTAGCCCATGCGTTTTTGTCGTCGGAGGCGAGCCTGAGCTTTACCCGTCTGGTCGAGGCGCTGCTCGGCGTCACGCTCGCGCAGTCGGAAACCCGCTCGGACTGGCGTGCACGCCCGCTTTCGCCGGCGCAGGAGCGCTATGCCTGGGAAGACGTGCACTACCTGTTGCCGCTGTACGAGAACCTGGCGGAGCGGCTGGAGCGCAGCGGACGGCGCGCCTGGTTTGAGGAAGACATGGCGCAGCGTGGCCGCTTTGTGCCGGCGGACCCGGATCTGTACTACCTGTCGATTCGGCGCGCAGCGCGCATGAACGGTCCCACTCGGGCGCGGCTGCGTGCGCTGTGTGCGTGGCGCGAGCGCGCGGCGATGGCGCTGGACCGTCCCCGCAATCGGGTGCTGCGCGACGATGTGCTGGTTGAGCTGGCACAGGCGTCGCTGTTGGACACCGCGCTGCTCAATCGAACGCTGCCACCGGGCGCGGTGCGGCGCTTCGGCGACGAACTCATGCTGGCGCATCGGTCGGCCGCCGACGATGAACATCCCCCAGCCCCCGAGCGCCCTCTCGGCAGCATTGCGCAGGGCGTGGCGAACGCGTTGCGCGAGGTTGCCCTGAAGCGCTCGGAGTCACTTGGCATGGCGCCGGAGCTGCTCGGCCGCCGCCGCGATATCGAGGCCTGCGTGCGGCACTTTGCCGCTCATGGCGAGCTGTCCCCGATCTATCGAGGCTGGCGCGAAGCGCTGGTCGGCGACGAGTTTCGGTCGCGTCTTGGTCGTACTACCGGGCTTGCCAGTGAAATCGACGGAGGGCGCCACTGAATGCGCGTGGTTCGTGTCTATCGAAGCCCGCGTCGGGCGGAAATGTACTTGTATGTGGATTTCACGGAGGATCTGGCCCGCGTGCCCGCGGTTTTGCTCGAGCAGTTCGGTGCACCGCACCCGGTGATGACACTCAAGCTGACCGAAGATCGAAAGCTGGCACGCGCCGATGCGCCACAGGTGCTGGCTCAGATCGAGCGCGCGGGGTTCTACCTGCAGATGCCGCCGCCCGCCACGACGCGACAAGAGGTGTGATCGATTGTGACCTTCTGGCGTGACAAATCGCTTGAGGAGATGACGGCTGCAGAATGGGAGTCGCTTTGTGACGGCTGTGCCCGCTGCTGTCTCATCAAGCTGGAAGACGAAGACTCGGGCGAGGTGCACTACACCAACCTTGCGTGCAATCTGCTCGATTCTGCCAATTGCCGCTGCACCCACTACGAGGAGCGGCATGTGCGCATGCCGGACTGCATTCGCTTTACGCCTGAATTAGCGGCGACCCTGTCTTGGCTGCCCGATACCTGTGCCTACCGTCTGCTGGCGGAAGGCGAGGACCTGCCCTGGTGGCACCCCCTCGTGAGCGGCACCCTCAACAGCGTGCACGAGGCAGGTATTTCGGTGCGGGGGCGGACGATCCCGGTGCGCATGATTCACGAAGATGATCACGAAGACCATGTCATTCATTGGGTGCAGACCTGATGCCGACGCCGTATCTGCTGGCCTGGGGAGTGGTCGTTGTTGCGGCACTGCTCATGCAGGGTGCTCTCTATTTTGTGCTGCGTGATTGGCGCGCGCCGCTCGTGAAACCGCTCCTCGCCTGGTGGTTGCTATTCGTTCTAGTCGTGCCCGCGCAGGTGCCGGGTCACGAGAACGATCTGGCCCCGGCCTTTCTGGTGTTTCTGTTTGAGGCCCTCTTTCAGGGTGAGGGACGGGCTGGTCCGGCCGGCAGAATCCTGCTGGCGGCCACATTGGTGGCAATCATTGCGGGGCTGGTCACCTGGCGGGTTCTTCTCCGCCGCCGTTCTATTGATCGGTCCGACGCCCGCCCGTAGAGTACGGGGCTTGCCCGTGGTGGCGGGGGCGATGGCGCGGCTGTCGCAGGGGACCGCGCATGCGGTTTTATTCACTCATGTCCGGCGTCGCCCGGGCGCCAGCGAGATTTGCCGATGAAGTTCGACAGTACCGATTCTTATATCTCAACCGAAGAGCTCTCGATGGCGGTGAACGCCGCGGTTCGTCTGGAGCGGCCGCTGCTCGTCAAGGGTGAGCCCGGCACTGGCAAGACCATGCTCGCGGAAGAGATTGCACGCAGCCTGGGGATGCGGCTGATCCCCTGGCACATCAAGTCGACTACCAAGGCGATCAACGGGCTGTATGAATACGACGCGGTGTCCCGCTTGCGTGACTCCCAGCTTGGCGACGAGCGGGTCAAGGACATTCGCAACTACATTCGCAAAGGCAAGCTGTGGGAAGCCTTCGAAGCGCCCGAGCGCGTGGTGCTCTTGATCGACGAGATCGACAAAGCCGACATCGAGTTTCCGAACGACCTGCTGCAGGAACTCGATCGCATGGAGTTCTATGTGTACGAGCTCGGCGAAACGATCAAGGCGCGGCAGCGTCCGGTGGTCATCATCACGTCGAACAACG
>JBMTYG010000107.1:0-10933 GCA_049454295.1 Pseudomonadales bacterium | reverse complement strand
AAGTATTTGAGCTTGGTCGAGAGCACCATCACCCGATCGGGATAGACGCAAGTGTCGGTGTCAGCCGTAAAGCTCGTTTTGACGCCGCCCGAGGCTGACTGCGCCCAGCCGTTGCTGCGGTACTCAAAGCCAAGGAGCTCATCCGCATTCATACCAGGCCAGATCTGAAAGTATGGGCCGAGTAGGCGATAACGAATCCGCGGGCCGGTCGAGATGTAACCCGACAGCAGCCATTCCCACTGCTGCGGGCTCTCAGGGCCGAGCATTTCCCAGCGCTTTGACTTATCCCAATGCGTGCGATTCACGCTCGAGTAGTAATCAGCGGGGAGCGAATACTTGACCTTTTGGAATACCAGACCGCCACCGACCTGCGCCTCTGTCGGTTGGTAGTTAATCGTGACCGCGGTGGCCGAGTCGACCGAGGTGATATAGGTCGCATTCGGAATGCCGACGCCCTGCACCTGGTAAGTCGTATCGAGGCCTGCGGTCGAGGGAATGCCGGTGATGGTGTACGCCGAGGTTGTCCACGTTCCCGTCGTGCTAATCGCCTCGGTGTAAAACGTATGCTGTTTGGTCAGTTCCCGCCAATCAGCCCGACGTTGCAGTTCGTATCCCGTCGCATTCATCAATGCGAGAAGCTGAACAACGTCCTGGTTTGGATTACCAGCGACCGTTGCGGGGATCGGCAGACCGAGTTCAGCAGTCACTTGCTGAATCAGCTGCAACATCGTCGTTGTGCTCATACGCTATCCCTCGGCAACCCTTTTAGGTCGCCCTGGTTTGCGAGCCTCAGTCAACGCAGCCATCTGCGCTTGGAGCTCGGCAAGTTGCTTTTTCGTATCCTCAAGTTCGGCCTGCGTCTCCGACCGATTGCGACGGTTCAGATACGCCTTGGCTCGCTCTCGCAAGCCTGGGCCGCCCATGCCAATCCGCTGTAACTGCTGATCAGACGCTGCCGCGATCTGCTCAACGGTCTGGAACTTTAAAATTCTAAGCTCTTCGATCTGCGCTTTGGTGAGATCTTCAGGCGAGCTCTTGCACCACTCTTCAAGCGATACACCTAACACCTGCGGCGACTCAAGTTCGTTTTGCTTCATTTGAAAATAAAGCCATTGCCGAGGGAATCGGCGCTTGTGATCTTCGCGCACGGGCTGCTCAACCACGCTCGTCTTATCACCAGGAATGTTGATCCGAATGAAGGGCTTTCCATCCCAGCGCGGATCGATCTCTTTGGCGATAAAAAACTCTACGTGCAGCTGCTCGTCGCCGTTGGGTACATCACTATCTAAGGGCATCGTCTTTCTCCTGTGGGGTTACAGACTGACTTCGTTCACGGTCAAAATAACAGAGGGGATACCTGGCCAAATCGAGACTGCCGTCGCCGCCAGTAACTGCGTCGAGATGTCGCTCGTTGACCACATCAATTCAAAATACTGGCCTGCCGTCATAGGGAGCATAAAGTTCCATGACGGCACTAGCTCGGCATCGTTGCCTTTCAAACGGAAAAATGATGCGCTGTATGGCACATCCGTTCCATTGATTCGCGGCCAGAAATAAATAAACGAATCGCCGCCCGAGGTTTTGTCGCACTGCGCGGAGAACTGGAAGTCATACACTCCCGTATCTTCCACCACAATTCTCGAGGTGGGCGATCCAACCGACACGCCATAAGCCGCTACCGTTGTGTCAAACACCACCGCATAAGCCGTATCGGCGCTTACCGCGGTTTGTATAGTGGTGTCGTAAAACGAACCGTAACGTTTTTTCGGTAACTGCTTATAGCCCTGCAGCGAAACCCAAGTGGTGTTGCTCGTTGCGCTGTAGATCGCCGAGCCACCAGGCAAAAGCTCGCTGCTTGCTGCGCCGTTGATGGTGCTATCGGTGCTGTACGGATAAATGGTCAGCGGGTTGGCCCCGCTGTTCACTACCGTAATCGTCTCGCCTTCCTCGGTCTGAGGGAGCTTAACGCCTGCGCCCGCCCCTGTTGTGGTGACGTTCGTATAGACGTAAGCAATGGCCGTTGCATCGCCGGCAGACGTTCCCGCTGCCGACACGCTGTTCGTCCCATCCCCACAAATGGAGATGGTCGAGAGCGTGTTAATGCCGCTGCCTAAAACCCTCGACGGGATAGGCACCGATTAGGCTCCTGCGAGCGTTACCCAGGTCGTGCCGCTGGTACCGAAAAACAACGTCGCTTTGGCGGCAGCCACCGATACCGAGGCGGCGCCGTCAATGGTGCTGCCCGTCTGCGGATATACCGTCAAGGCCTCAGCGCCATCATTACGCACCACCATCATCGCGCCAGGCTCGGCGGCGGGGAGCTTGACGCCCGTACCCGAGGCCGTTGTGCCTGATCGAACCACTACCGCATTGACCTGCAGGGCGTCGGTCGCTGACGAACCCGTTGCCGTCACGGCTGACTGCACATCACCGCAAATCGCAGTGGTCGCGCCGCCTGACTGTCCTGCACCTTGAACTCGAGAAGGAAATGCCATGTTTGTGCTCCGTTATGCGGCGAGATCCAATCGTCGCCGTTCCTCTAAAATGGCCGAGATTAACCCTGGCCCCCGCGACTCCACCGTGATGTCGTTCATCACCGTGTAGATCATTTGAAACTCGTTTGCCTGCTGCGCCATCGCAGCATTGCAGATAAATTTGCGCTTCTCTTCGCCGTCACCAACGTAAACATCCATCGTCGGGCCGGTCTGCTCACCCGTAAACCGTTTTACACCGTCTGCGCGGTTGCAGCTATCGTAGCCGTACAGCACAAACTTTCTAAATCCGAGGATGTAGCCGATATTAATCGCCCGCATCCCGCTCGTTGTTCCACCGCCGACCGCGAGCTTTCCCGCTCCGATCGCTTGCATCTCTGGCCCCTCTGCCCAGCTGTGCCAGAGCATCACGCGACGATCTTTTAGTACGTCAAACGTGACCGGCGGGCAGCGCGAGGCAACCAGGTACAACGTGCGCGCATTGTGGCGCTGTATACCCTTGGTGCGGTCTCGAGGATCAAGGTTGACCCAAAGATCGGGCTCGACACCGTTCTCGCAAAGGAAATCATGCGCGGCCTTAACCGCCACGATCGGGCGCCCTGCCTGGCGATGCGCTTTGATCTCGTCAATAAAGCTCGGCATAGACCAACCGCTCGCCACGCACACAAACGTACCGTCGTGAGCAATGGGAGCGGTGGCCAGTTCTGGCAAACCACGGCTCAGGGCAGAGCGAATGTTGGAGCAAAGCTCCGACGGATCGCCTGCAGCCTGAACCGTGATTTCCAGAGGTTGCATTACGGGGTCGCGTTCGACGGAACCGGAATGACCATTGTGTAAGCCGCCACAGCCGTCATGGCCGAGGTTGCCGACGCAGTGACTTCCGTCACCACACCTGCCACCAGGGCGCCCGACACCGTAGCGTCATCCAACAGGCCTTCGGTCGTGGTCGTGTACAAGGCGACTGCCGGTAAGCAGGACGCCGAGACCTTTACGCGAACCTTACCGCCGAGGTGCACCCAACCATAATCGCCCGAGGCGATGGACACCTGCGCGAAGCCGACACGCTTGGTGGCGGCGACACGGGCGGTGGTCGCGTTCGTGGCAATGTTGGTGTTAGGAATGCAAACCGCGTTGTACTGCGAGAGCGCCGAGGCAGCCTGAACGTAGACGGCCATGCCGCCATCGTCCAAGGTCACCACCGTGCCGACCGCAATCGACGGGCTTGAATCGGTTGCACCGAGGGCGGGATACGCAAAACCGTTAACAATGTTAGCCATTTTCGTATCTCCTTAAGCGATCAGGACGCCGCAGAACTGCGGGCCGCTCGAGGTCAAGTTGCCGGCAAAGCCGATCAATTTGACGATCGCATCTTGGTTGACGGCCTGGCGCTCGCCACCGATCGGAACGAAGTTGCGATCTTTGTGGGGACGGAACATCAGGTACTTGGTGTTGAGGAACCACATATGGTTGGCGTTGCCCGAGCCGCTGTTGTAGCTGCTGGAGCCCACACCACCATCGAGCACCACATCCGAGGCCATGCCGGCGCCGTAATACTTCAGCGAGGCAAAGCCTGCACCCGCCATGCCCGATCCTTGATCGGTGATGCGCTGGATGCTCTGCAGCGACTGCAGATAGAGGCGGTAATAGTTGTTATCCGCAACGATCAGATCGGGCTTGTCGGTGCCGCGAATCAGCTGGACAGCGAGCGCGTCCATGTATTGCTGAATGTTGGAGGCCGACACGGCAGCGCCGCCATCGGTGACGCCAGAATAGGCCACCGAGCGCCAGAACTGCCACACAGCGCGGTTGATACCGCCGTAGGTGCCCGAGGAAGGGCTGTCCGGCACTGCGATCGCAAGACCGTCGAGGTTCTTGCCAGCGTTGCCGGTGCCGTCGCCGTAAAGGTCACCGCTGATGCGGTTCGCCAATTGCGCTTCGGCCACTTCCATACGTCCGTCAAGCAGGTCGATGATCGCTTCTTTGCCGCTGTTCTGAATCATCTCGAGGCCCGAGATCGAAACGGCAGCCGCGTACTGCTTGATCGAGAACTGAGCCGCCGAGATGGGGCTGTTCTGCGAGACGTTGAGCACCTCGTAACCCGAATAGGAATTCGTGTTGTTGGTGGTGTCATCGTTGTACATGATTTCCTGGAGGATGACGTTACCGCCAGAAAACGTCTTAATGTTTCCGCGATCCTTCAACCGACGCAGCAAAGCGTTGTTGTTGGTCACGTTATCAGCAAGTTCACCAGTACGGCTTTGGATGTTAGTCGCAATGATGTCGCTGATACTTGAGTTGGCAAATGCCATGATTTAACTCCTATACCAGTTATTTATAACCGCTGCTCTAAATCGGAGAAGGCCTCCTCAAGCAGAGAGCGGCGACTTTGCGCTTTGGAAGCCGTGTTGGTTCCTGGTGTGGAACCTCTGACGCTAACCGCGGCTGCTCGAGCAGATTTCGCTGCTCGATCTTTCTGCGCTGCCTGTTTAGCTGCAACCTGCGCCTGTGAGGCCGATTGCACCCGCTCAAACAGCTCTGAATCTAATCTTATCGCTTTTTCATACGCATCTTCTAGCGTTTCCGCAACCCCGCTCTGTAGGAGCTGGATCATGGTCGGTCGAGCGTCTTCAAAATGCTCGGCCTTTAGCGAGAAATCGTTAATTTCGTTGAGTAACTGCTGGTTCTGCTGCATTTCCTGCTGCTGTTTCCAGCCCATTACCTCGCCACGCATGGCGTTGAGCTCGTTTTGCAGCTGATACACCATCGGATCGACAGCGCCTGGCGCTTGCGGCATCGCGGCCTGCCCGCCCTGGCCTAATTGGCCGAGGTTGATGCCGTAGCTCTGCGCCAGCTGCAGGAAATACTGCATTTTTTGCTCTGGCGCCGACGTTCTGAGCGTATGGTCAGCTTGAGCGAGCGCGGCAACGGCCTTATCGGGCGTCATTCCGAGCCCGCGGATCGTCGCCATATACGGCTCAAGCGCTTCGTTCATGGCATCGGCAAACTGAGCCTTGGAAAGAAGCGGCTCGACGCCTTTTTTCATCTGCTCTTCGCGCTGCCAGGCGTATTCGCGCAGTTTAGGGTCGGCCTTGTGCCAGTATTCGTGATATTCCTTTTTCCATGAGGCGGGCGGCTTTGACCAGGCAGGTTGTTCGACGGGCTCCTCGGGAGGTGCCTCTTGCGTCTTGGTAAATCGACCAGCGCGATCGCGGTTTGTGGGCTGCGGAGCGGGCTCTTCGCCTGCTTCCACCGCATCAAACTGCTGTGCGAGAAGCTCTTTGCGGTCTAGCGGCTGCTCTTGCCCTTGGTCTTGGGTGTCAGCCTGATTTTCCATATCCATCGTTACCGTCTCCTGTGGGGATCGTGAGTAAATCGAACTTCGTCGCGTAATCGCGCCAGGATCTTGTTGGCCTGCGCGTGAGTCAGGTTTGCTAACTGATGCCGTAATACGTCAACCCGAGAGTTTTTCGGCGTTTCGCGTTTAACGTGCCTGGTCGGATCTTCGTTCCCAACCTCAATGCAGTTGTTCGCTTTCAAATGCGCTCGGTGTTCTGAGCGCGAGGTGATCATGCGACCGTCAATCATGCTTTTGTAAGGCTGAATGTCGGGCATGACGTAATGCAAGCGCCCCTTTTCGTCGCGCTTCTTTTCCACAAATTCGCCGTCGAGATAAACGTAGGTGCGTTTCATATCAGTAACAATACATCCTCGTCGTCCATTTCTCTATGCTCGCGGTACAAAGCCTCGACGCGATCGAGGTTCTGCAGCAAACCTTCCCAATCCACTTCGGGAATGGCTGTCCGTGACTTGGGTTTAATGTATGGGCCAACAATGGATTCGGCCAGCGCGGGTTTTGCCTCAAAGAGATCTTCATACGCTGCGATTAACTCTTCCCGCCGCCGCGCTTTTTTGCGTTGCTCCTCTTCCCAGAGCTTTTTGCGTCGTTTGTCATCGCCGCCGTCGTGCGTGTCGATGAGGATACTCGGCGGTTGGATAACCGGAGTGAGGGTGCCGAGCGCGGTCGTGGCGTCGACGCCGGTAATGGCTGCGCTGAAACTGTTGTCGAAGCTACCGAGCTCACCCGTTCCAGCCGTGCCGCCGAGGCCAACCTCGATAGAATCGCCTTCGTCTCCAACCAGGCCTGAGCCCACCACACCCGTAAGTGCGACGGTGACGCTATCAAGGGGGTCGCCGGTTTCGCCGGTCGCGCTGACACCCGTAAGGCCCGCTTCAGCGCTTTGTCCCAGGCTGCCCGTCTCACCGCTTGCACTGACGCCCGAGCCGCCGACGGTCGTGCTGCCGGTGGCGTCTCCGACTTCGCCGGTTGCGCTTTCACCTGAGACCGTTTGAGACTGCTCGACGCCGAGGTTGCCGACACCGCCTGTGCCGACAACCGTCGTGATCGGGAGACTGTCCCATTCTGCGTCATCCCAAGTGCCTGTATCCCACGGCCCCTGTGCCATTCATCACGCGATGCGTAAAAGGCCAGTCGAGGCGTCGTTGGTTGGCATCGTGAGAATGAACGTGCCGCTCGTTACCGTTTGGCTGCCAAAGGTGTAGACGGCCACGGCCTTATCCGATTGCGTGCTGTTGTAGATCAACACCGCATCAAACGGGGTGGTCAGCGTGACATTGCTGTACGTCAGCGAGGCCGAGGGCGTCCAGTAGGCCGTCGTGCCGCTTGAGGCGGGATCGGTAGCGTTTGACACCGTGATGCCGCCCGTAGAGTAGCCTGTGCCTGATACTTCGCCCGAGGCACTGTAGGCCGTCGTGGCTGCACCGAGGCTTGCCGTGTCCTCGAAAAGGGCGGCTTTAAACGTATCCTTGGCGGTCGTGCCGCGGGTGGGAGGGGTGCCGATTGCGTGGACGCCGCCCAGGATCTCGACCTTGAACGATGTGCACATTGCTTGGGAATTCGCCATCAGATTTTCTCCAGTTCGGGAAAGAGAGCGGGCGCCTGCTTTAACTGAACGTGCACCGATCGATGCACTAGCTCGCCCTCATGCCAGTATTCGACCCATTGCGTGAATTCGTGATCGTTCTCGATCGCGCCCTGGCGTTTCTCGAGTAGCGCCTCATCCATCTCGCCTTTGGTTGTCATTACCATCACTGCGGCCTCATGCCAGGTTCAAACTCGGCAAAAGATTGCTGCATTGCCTCCACGCCCACCGCTCGGCCATCAGGCCCGCGAATGATCCGTTTCGGAGCGGTGAGCGTCGTAAGCGCTGCGCGAACGCCCGACATATTCTCGTTGTTCGAGTTCGCCATCTGCTCGTACAGCTGCGCGATGCGATCGAGTTGCGCCCGCACATCGGCACCCATATCGGCCATAACCTTTTCGGACACCGCTTGTTGCGCCTCGAGTGCAGGGATATCGAGACCTGGGTTGGCGCGTATGCGAGCGACCATGACCGCCGTAGCGGCATCGAGGTCGGCCTTGTATTTCTCGATCTGCTGCTGCGCGGCGAGCTTTTGCTGCTCGATCTGCGCCTCGAACTGCTGACGCATCTGCTCGAGTTGCGAGTCGTTCTGCGCCTTGAGTTGCTCGACCTGTAACTGAGTCTGTAGCTTCGCTTGCTCGGCCTGTGCCGCCATCTGCGCCTTTTGCATCTCCATCTGCTGCAGCGCTTGCGCTTGCTGTTGCTGTGCTTGCAAGGCGGGATCAGGCTGCGGATTTGCCACCTGCTCTTTCGCTTGGCTCACCACCAGGTCAAGCTCGCCCTCAAGCGGTCGCGCTGCTTTAAACGCCTGCACGCCGAATTTGAGCAGTTCCATCATCATCGGCACCATCTCGGGGGCTGCCTGGCCGACGGGGAGCGCTTGGTTCAAGAAGCCACCAAAGGCCTGCAGGAACTCCAGCCGATCGCGCTTCATCTGCTGCTCGTCGATCTGCACCAGGCTGTCAGCCGCGATGTCGATGCGGAAAGTGCGTAGCGGTTTGTCGCGTAACAGCTGCAGCGCCTGCGGCACCATCTGCTGATCCGCGGGATTCATCTGATCGGCAGCTGCGTATTGCAGTATGGTCTTTTCCTCATAGTGCATCAGCATGATCTGTGCTTTGAGGCGTAAGACCTCTGTGGCGAATAGCGCCACATCCTCTTGCATGGAACGCAAGCGAAGGCCGGCATATTGGCCTTTGATCTGCTGCGCTGTCGCCGTCTCACTCGCTGCCGTCTGACCGCGAATGATGTCGCTGATGCCCGTGATCTCGTAAATCTGCGCTTTGATGTCAGCGCGTGCCTGGTAACACTGGATCAAGCACTGCGCGATGGTGTCGATCGGGAGCAGGTCGATGCTGCCCTTTAGGCCGCCTTTCTCACCGAATGCTGCCCATTTATCGACAGGGATCAGGGCGTTGTTATCGCCCTCGGTCATCAAGCGCTGCAGGGCGGGTTGGCTAGCGTCATACACGCCGCGCACCCGCAAGGCTTTCACCAACCCGTCGATGCGATCGGAGAGGATATCGAGCTCGACCGCCTGATCCTGGTACAACACAAAGTCAGGCACCGGCACCAGGCTATCGCTCGTCGTGGTCGCATAGAGCGGCTTCGGACACGGGAAAAAGCCTTCGAGGCCGAGCGGGTCATCGCGAACGTCGATGAACTGCGGCAAACCCTTACAGAACCAATAAACCTTCAGCGATTCTTTATCCCAGAGCTCACAAATCTTGGCTCGGTTGAAGCTGCGGGCGCTGTCGTTGTAGACGTTGATCGGCTCTGGCCCTTGATCGAGCGGGATCTTGCGCGCCATTTCTTCACCAAAGCGCTCGACCATCGCCTCGCGGGTCATGTAAACCCAGCGCCAAACCTGCGTGACCTCTTCCCAGGTACGGCCCTGCGAATGCCCAAAGTCGCGCCAATGCACGTAGTCGACGGGCGCTCGCTCGTATTCGATCTGCTCAAGGCTTGGCGGTGCACCCTCTCCTGCTTCGATCGTGCCGGTAATCAGTACACCGTCATCCTCGACGCCCTGGGGGGCAACATGGGGCTCATAGCGCACCCACACCGTGCCGCGGCCCCCGAGGAATCGATCCTCGACGGCATAACGCAAGGCGCTGCGGTAATCGCTGTAATGCTCGATCTCGAAGTCGAGTGCGCGTTCGGCGAGCATAGACGCCACGCGACCGACGGGATCGTTGTCACCAAACCTGCGCGAAACGTCGGCCTTCGGGAGCTTGGCAAATACGGCAGGGATCAGCGTCTGGACGTTCGACCAGAGGATATTGAACTTCGCCGTTTCGTTGCCCGTCTGCCCTCGCGTGTCATCGCGGTAGCGCTTGATGAGCTTTTTGGTACGGCTCTGCCATTTGGCGAACTCGTTGTCGTAGGTCGCTGTCGTGCGGAGATAACGCTCGAGCTCGTTGTTCGTGACCTGTGCCATCGTTAACCCTTCCGTTCGTTTCGGGCTGATATCGCTCGAGCTTTCGCTTTGGCGTCCTCTTTGCTGGAGGCGCCCCATGCTTTGAGTGCCAATGCCAACCGAGTCGGCTTGCCGTTCTTTTCCATCGGGCCAGGCATATTGCCCATGCGGGCGAGGAAAGAAGCGCGGCGAGGATTGTCACCGGCTTTCACCGGAGGCTTGAGCTCACCGCCCGTCTCACGCTTGTAAGACGCACGCCCCTTGGCGTTTAAACCGCCAGCAGGGTTTTTCCCTTCCTTACGCTGCCAGGCTGCGCTCATTTCTTCGCGGTTTTCGCGCTTTCGCGGAATGCCTCGGCAGTCGGAGCACCAGGCTCACCAGGCTTGCGGGTACGCTCAACGGGCCGACCTTCGGCACGCTGGCGTTTCTGCCGCTCCTGCTTCGCAAGGATATTGGCGTAAAGGCCTGGCTTGCTCATGGCGTAAAGAGACCGACCACCGTGATCGAGCTACCGCCGTTCGTCGTAGCCGTGACCGAGCCTGTGGTCGCGATGTTGAGCTCAAAGTCGTACACGCCTTTCGGGGTGTCGGCAGGGAGCGCGACAATCGTCGTGCCGCCTACTGCAAGCGAACAATCAGCCGAAACCGCCGTCGTGACCGCAACCACCGCACGGTGAACGTAATCACCTGTCGCGCCAAAGGTACTCGTCGCCGACGTACCGAGCGCTACAAACGGGTAGCGATAAGGATTGGAAACACCACTCATATCCGCATTCTCCTGCTCGTTGAGCGCTCATGCACTGCCCACATATCGTTCAGTGTGACTTCGTTCTGTGGGCCGATATACAACACCTTGGGATCTGGCGCTGCGTCTGCTTTAGGCTCTGCGCGCCAGGCCACCGCCATCATTCTAAACGCATCTGCGGGATGACTACACCAATCGTGTCTCGGTGTCGAGCGAAATGCTTTCTTATCGTCATCCCACTCCCGCTGATACTGACGCAAGGCCTCGATGCCTTGCTCGCACTTCTCGGCATCGAACCACACTCGAGGCAGCATCTGGCGCACCGCTTGGATGCCATC
>JBMTYG010000106.1:0-11186 GCA_049454295.1 Pseudomonadales bacterium | reverse complement strand
CAGCCAGACGCTCGGGGCTCAGAACACCGGTGGCCGAAGCGGCGGCTAGCTGGTCTTCCGGCACGTAGAACCTCTCAAGGTCCCCTGCCGGCGCGCCAAACAGGAAGCCAGTGGTTCGCGACCAGAAGGGATCCGGACCAAGGAGTCCGCCCACCAGCGCGTTGACATTCACTGCGTTGTAAAGAACGCCGGTATCGCTGACTTCCTTGTGGTCGTCGTTATAGCGCAGACCTACGGTGAGCTTCAGGCTGTCGGTCAGGTCGTAGTACAGCTCGCCAAAATAGGCAATGGAATCGCCGGTGTTGCCATCGCCGTTCGGGTTGCTTGTGGAGTTGTACAGGGTCGGATACAGCGGTGGGAAGCCGAGCTTCGGCACGCCGTAGAGACCCACGAGGTCAAGCGTATTCGCGACGACGTAATAGTCGCCATAGCCCTCGTACTCCGAGTACACCGATCCCACTATGAAATTGAGCGGACCTTCGAGGTCAGACTCGAGCTTGAGCTCCACCGTGAAATACTCAGACTCGGAGGAAGCCTGATCGAACGCAAAGACGCGGGTCTGGTCAACATCCATAACGCAGCCGCCGAAGATGCCGGATGTGCCATCATCGAAGTTGCACTCGGAGGACAACCAGTCTGCACCTGCCTGATCGTTAGCCGTGTCTGAGGTCGGCCAAAGACCCGCCGGGTTTTGCGCCGTGGCAAACAGCACGTTGCCCACGTCCATCAGGTAGTCCTGACGTGACACATAGTTCTGCTCGACGTAGCCGGCAAGCAACCCCACCCGATAGTTTTCGAAGTCGTAGTTCACACCCGCGGTCCACATGTCTTCTTCATAGAAGTAGGTGGGCTCATAGTCGGTGTGCTGCTTACGATAGCCGACACCACGCTGCGGGAAGCCGTTGTAGGGCGCGGCGGTGCCGAGCAGAACAGCTTCGTTCAGACCGCCGAACAGACCACCGGTGGTGGAGCCGTTGTGCGGCACATCCCAGCCTTTGCCGTCCGCGGTGCAACCAAGCGTCGGCAGGTTGTTGCGCTCGCAAATCTGGTTGGTGATACGCACCTTGTCGTCGTCCTCGCGGAACGAGGAGTACTGCAGCCAGGCGTCCATGTTGTCCAGGATCTGCCATGCCGCAGTGATGCGGTAGGTGGTGATGTCACGGCCGTCGATGTCGTCATCGATATTCGCGATGGAACACGGCTGGGTAACGCTCGGGTTGACATTGCCCGACCGAATGTTGGCGTCGTTCGGCAGATTCGCGTCGTTCGCGGAAGGACCATACGCGTCCACCAGCGTGGTGCCCGGGATCACACAGTCGCCGCGCTGCTTGTACGCGGTGTTTTCGATGTAGCCATCACGCTCGAGGGCCATACCGGCCATGCGGATCGCAAAGTTATCGGTGACCGGAATGTTGAGCGCGCCCTTGATGCGGCGGTGGCTGTAATCGCCAGTCTCTACGTCCCAGTAGCCATTCCACGACTCGTAGTCGGGCATCTTGGTAACCATGTTCACCGCACCGCCAGTCGCGTTACGGCCAAACAGGGTGCCCTGGGGACCACGCAGCACTTCTACCCGCTCGAGGTCATAGAACTCGGCCGCAGGCAGGTTGGTGGGCACAGCGATCTGGTTCTGGTGGATCGACACGCCGTTCTCACCGGAGCCGGCGATGACGAGGCGGCCAATGCCACGGATGCTGAAGCTGGAGCCACCAAAGTTCGTCGCGGTAAAGCTGACGCTCGGCGCCGCAAGCTGAAGGTCCGACGGGCTGATGATCTGCTTATCTTCCATCATCTCGCCGCTGAACGCAGATACCGCGATCGGTACCTCCTGCACGCTCTGCTCGGTACGCTGTGCGGTAACAACCACTTCTTCGATGCCTTCCGCGGCGAAGCTCACGGCAGGAATCGACACCACCCCTGCTACCGCCAAAGCGGCTAGCAGGCGCGGCGACGCTTGACTGCTTCTTGACATACTGACTGATCCCCTCAAACGCGAAAAAAAATTGGACAGCGCCGAGCACCGTCCACCTTATCCGGCGGGCGTACTAAAACGGTCTCCGAAAACAAAGTCAATCGGCGCCGAAGCAATTTGAAACAGAATAGCGGGGTTTAACGCCACAACTCTGACAAACATCCCGAAAATACGGGGAACTCCGTAACAAATGAGCCTTCCACCGGGCTCTGCCGATGGATCAGGGAGACTGCTATGCTCGTGACTTCATTCTTTAACTTGAAAAAACCCGCGACAACTACTTGGGAGGGATCAATTCATGGCGATTGGAATCGTTGCAAAGCTGAACGTGGCGCCGGGCAAGGAAGCCGAGTTCGAAGCAGTCATGCTGGATTTAATCGCGCAGGTACGGGCGAACGAACCCGATAACCAGCTGTATACGCTCTGCAAAGACGCCGAAGGGCGCTATGTCGTTATGGAGCTATACACCGATGCCGCGGCGATCGAGACCCACGGGCGGTCGGACCACTTTCGTGCCGCAGGTAAGCGATTCGCTGGCCTGATGGCGGGCGCCCCGGACATCCAGCGCATGGAAGTCATTGGCTAGGTTCGGAGCCGGTCGCATATCAGCGACCGATCTCGAAGAGTGCGGCGAGTTGCTCGGTCATCGCGCCGCCCAGCTGTTCTGCGTCGGTAATGGTGACCGCGCGTCGATAGTGGTGGGTCACGTCATGACCAATACCGATGGCAATCAGCTCGACCGGTGAGCGGTTCTCGATCATATCGATCGCGTACTTGAGGTGCTGCTCAAGGTAATTGCTCGGGTTGACCAGCAAGGTCGAGTTGTCCACCGGCAGCCCGTCAGAGATCACCATCAGCACCTTGCGCTGTTCGTGACGGGTAACCAGTCGGTTATGCGCCCAGAGCAGCGCCTCCCCGTCGATATTCTCCTTCAACAGCTCCTCGCGCATCATGAGCCCGAGGTTGCGGCGGGTGCGCTGCCACGTGTCATCCGCGGCCTTATAGATGATGTGCCTGAGATCGTTAAGCCGTCCGGGGTTCGCGGGCTTGCCGGCGACGATCCACTGTTCACGGGATTGGCCGCCGCGCCAGGCGCGGGTCGTGAAGCCGAGGATTTCGACCCGAACCGAACAACGTTCCAGCGTGCGCCCGAGAATATCCGCGCACATCGCCGCGATAGTGATAGAGCGGCCTCGCATAGAACCGGAGCTGTCGATGAGAATCGACACCACCGTGTCGCGGAACTTCATCTCCTTTTCCCGCTTGAATGCGAGCGGGTTCATCGGGTCGATGATCACCTGCGGCAGGCGCGCGCTGTCGAGCATGCCCTCCTCGAGATCAAACTCCCAGGTGCGATTTTGTTTAGCCATCAACTTGCGCTGCAGACGGTTTGCCAGGCGCGAAGTTGCATGCTGCAGCGACACCAGCTGCTGATCGAGCAATGCGCGCAGACGCACCATTTCGTCCGCATCACACAGCGTTTCCGCTCGCACGGTTTCGTCGAATGCCGTGGTATACGGGTGATAATCGCGTCCGAGGCCAATGCGACCGAGATCGTCCGGGGCTGGCGCTGGCGCATCGTCGGGGTCTGCTTCCGCCCCTTCCTCGTCGAAATCGACGTCCGCGTCCATCTCCATCTGCGTGGAGTCGCCCTCGGTGCTCTCGTCGACCATAGCGTCGTCGAGGTTTACATCCTCGGGAGTCGCCTCGGAGTCCGACTCGGAGCCCTCATCGACGTTCTCGATCTCGTCCTGCGATTCCTCGCTCTGCGGCGGCTCGTCGAGCTCCACCTCCAGCCCAAGGTCGCGCAGGATGCGCTTGCAGATGTCGGCGAAACGATTCTGATCGAAGAGGTGGTCGCGCAGCGCGTCGATGTCCGAACCCGCGTGCTCCTCGACATAGTCGCGCCAGAACTGCACGACGTTCTCAGCCGAAGGCGGCAGCGGTCGGCCAGTCAGATGCTGCCGCACCAGGAGCCCCACGGCGACGCCAAGCGGCGCCTCAGATTCCACGGTGATGGTGTCAAAAGCCGCCTGCCGGCACTGGAGTTCGAGCGAGGCGTCCATATTGTGCGCGACGCCTTCCATGCGCAGCGCACCGATAGACGCGATCCGCGCCTCCTCAATCCACTGGAACATTTCCTCGGCGGGTCCGCCGGTCGGCAGACGGCGGCGATGCAGCTCCGCATCGTGGTAACGCAGTTTTAGCGCGAACGCATCGCCCATGCCGCGAACTGCGTCGATTTCCTCTGCCGAGGCGCCAAGGTTGGGCAAGGGCACGCGCAGCTTGTTGCCGCGCATGACCGCCGGCCCCTGACCAAAAGTCACTTCCAGAGCATCGTCTTCCGCAATGGCCCGGATCGCCGCGGTGGTTGCCCGCTTGAAGGGCTCGAGCGGATGTTCGGTATCGTTCACCGACCGACTCAGGCGCTCTTCAAGGTGATACCGCGCGTGGCATCACCGAGGTCCTGCCCCATGCAGCGCTGGTAGTACTCGGCCACCGTCGGACGCTCGAGTTCGTCGCATTTGTTCAGGAATGTCACGCGAAACGCAAAGCCGACGTCACCAAAGATTTCCGCATTCTGCGCCCAGGTGAGCACCGTCCGTGGGGACATGACGATCGATACGTCGCCATTGATGAAGCCCTTCCGGGTGAGATCTGCCACCGCGACCATGCGCGCAATGGTTCGACGTCCCGCATCGGTGTCCGCGTAGTGCTTGGCCTTGCCGAGCACGATCTCGGTTTCCTGCTCCTGCGGCAAATAGTTGAGCGTGGTGACGATGCTCCAGCGGTCCATCTGACCCTGGTTGATCTGCTGTGTACCGTGGTACAGCCCTGTCGTGTCGCCCAGCCCGATCGTGTTGGTCGTGGCGAACAGCCGAAAAAACGGATGCGGCGAGATCACCCGATTTTGGTCGAGCAGTGTGAGTTTCCCCTCGACCTCGAGCACACGCTGGATCACAAACATGACGTCTGGGCGGCCCGCGTCATACTCGTCGAACACGAGCGCCACGGGGTGCTGCAGCGCCCAGGGCAGCATGCCTTCCTTGAACTCCGTAACCTGCTTGCCCTCGCGGATAACGATGGCGTCCTTACCCACCAAGTCAATGCGACTGATATGGCTGTCCAGATTGATACGCACGCACGGCCAATTGAGGCGCGCTGCCACTTGCTCGATGTGCGTCGATTTGCCGGTGCCGTGATAACCCTGGATCATGACGCGCCGGTTGTGCGCAAAGCCTGCCAAAATCGCGAGCGTGGTGTCGTGATCGAAGCGATAGTCCGCATCGACCGCCGGCACATAGTCGGTGCGAGCGCTGAACGCGGGCACGCGAAGATCCAGGTTCATGCCGAACACTTCCCGAACATCAACCGTGGTATCGGGCACCCAGTCCGAGGACAGCCCAGCATTCCCATTCAGCACAACGGTTCCCCAGCGACAAGCCTTGCCGGTATTGTAGGGAACGACTCCGAAAAGGGCAGCCAATGGCTAAAATTTATCTGGTCCGCCACGGCAAGGCCGCCGCGGGATTCGACGGTCACCCTGATCCTGGCCTAGATGCGCTTGGCCGCCAGCAGGCAGCGGCGACAGCCGCTGTACTCGCACCGCTCGGGCCCCTCTCGCTCAAGTCGTCGCCTTTGGCGCGCGCGCGCGAAACGGCT
The DNA here is from genome assembly GCA_049454295.1 of Pseudomonadales bacterium. Taxonomy (GTDB): domain Bacteria; phylum Pseudomonadota; class Gammaproteobacteria; order Pseudomonadales; family Azotimanducaceae; genus UBA7803. Next base: position 5,551 of record JBMTYG010000106.1, on the reverse strand, counting down.
CTGCCGCTTGCACAACGTTGGGGTGCGGAAATCATCATCGAGCCGCGTGTCGCTGAGATCCCCTCGCCCACCACCGATCTTGCAGCCCGTGCTGCCTGGCTGCGGCAAGCCATGCAAGGACGTTGGCGCGATCTGGGACCGGCACTACTTGAGTGGCGGGACTCGCTGGTTGCAAGCCTCGTGGAACTGCCCGCTGACACCGTCATTGTGAGCCATTACGTGGCGATCAATGCAGCTGTTGGCGTCGCGTCGAACGATGACCGGATGGTGATATTCGCGCCAGATAATGCGTCCGTTACCGTGCTCGATAACAGCGGCGGTCGCCTTGGCGTTCTGACGCTCGGCGCGAGCGCGGATACGTTCGTGAACTGACCTGGCAAGGGTGGATCAACCGATCAACCGACCCCTCGCACCGCACCGCGCAGCAGACTAAGCCCACTCGGACCCGGTAGCACCCGCACACCGGCCGCACGCAGCAGCAGTTCCGCCAATGAGCGCCAGGGGTCACCCGGCACCTCACCCTTGCCCTGCGCGTCAATCAGCGCGCAGGCGGCAAGCAGACGTTCAACCCCGTCCGGCCCGCCTATTCGACGCAGGAAATCCGCCGCCACGCGCTGACGCTGGGGCGGCAAATAGTCGCCGCCGCGCAGACGCCGGAGCTGTGACACGAGGGCTCCCAGAACGGCAAAGACCGCAACGCCCGCATCCTCGAGCGCCCGCGTGACCCGCACAATGCGCCTGGCGTCTCCAGCAAGCGCGGCGTCCACCAGTTCGAACGCGTCAAAATGTGCCGCGTCCTCAAGCACGCCCAACAGCGCTTCGACAGCAATTGGCTGCGGCAGATCCTGCAGGGCGAGTTTCTTTACTTCCTGCTCCGCTGCGAGCAGATTGCCCTCCACCCGCTCGGCAAACGCCGCAAGCGCCTCGCGCGTAAGACTGACCCCGGCCTTGCGCAGGCGATCATCCAGCCACCGCGGCAGCTCGCTGCCGCTCACCGGCCAGATGGAAACGACAACTCCCGCCGCGGACACCGCACGGTACCAGGCTGCACCACGCTGTCGCGCATCGAGCCGCCCCGCACGGATGAGCAACAGCGTATCTTCGGGCGGTCGCGCAGCGAAGGTTGCCAGCGCCTCCCCACCCTCGCGACCAAAGGCACTGTCGGGCACTCGCAGATCGATAATGCGGCGCGTGGCAAACAGAGAGAGCGCGGAGGCAGCAGCGCCCACGCGATGCCAGTCGAAGCCGCTCTCCACGCGCAGCACTTCCCGCTCTTCGAAACCGAGGTCCCGCGCGGCGTTTAGTACGACCTCGCAAGCCTCCTCGACCAGCAGCGTCTCATCACCTGAGATCAAATAGATCGGCGCCAGCGTCGCCGGCGTCTTGCCCGGCACCCGCGCCAGGGTTCGGGCAAGATCAGCGGCCCGCAGTTCCACGGGCGGATGCATCCAGGACGTCGAGCGCACGAATGATCTGGCGGATCAGTTCGTCGCGCATTTCGTCTTCGAGCAGCGCGCGCTCTTCGCTGCTGCCAAGAATATTATCGCTATCGACCCGATAGACGCGTTCACGCTCCACCCAGAGCGGCTCCTGCAGCACCGATCCGTCGCCCGCGCGGACAGCATAGCGGACGGCGACCCGGACTTCGTACTCCGCGGCAACGGCGGCTTCGGAAACCGAAATACTACGGCGCTGCCTGCGCTCATCGACGAGATCGAGGGTCAACGCATCTGGCGCACGCTTTGCCAACACGTCGACGCCTGACTGCTCGAGCGCAAGCCGCATCGGCACGGCAAAGCTGTGTCGGGGTGAGGCTTCCAGATAAACGCGCGCCACGCTGCTGCGCAGATCCGCCCCGCGGAGCTGAAAACCGCAGGCACTGAGCAAGAGCAGGACAGCGCCCAGTGCCAGCGCGCCAGGCGCCTGCGTTATCAGCCCGCGAAACCCCCAAGCAGTTGCGGCGCGCACGACTCAGCCCACCACCACGTTAACGAGCTTGCCAGGCACGAGAATCACTTTTCGTACCGGACGACCCTCCAAAAAGCGCTGCACATTCTCATTCGCAAGCGCCGCCTCGCGCGCGGCGTCGCTTTCGATCCCCGCGGGCAACTCCACGCGACCGCGCACCTTACCGTTAACCTGCAGTACCCACTCGATCGTATCCTGCGCCAGCGCCGCGCTGTCCACGGCTGGCCACCCTTCCGCCACAAGCAGGCCCGGCTCGCCAAGCGCATGCCACAGCGCCTGGGTCACGTGAGGCGCAATCGGCGACAGAGCGATGAGCGCAAAGCGCAACGCTTCGTGCTTGGCTCCGCGATCGGCAGGCTCAAGGGCATCGGTACGCGAAATCGCATTGACCAGCTCGTGCACGGCAGAGACCACCGTATTGAACTGCAGACGACGCCCGTAATCATCATCCGCGCGTTGCAGCGTCTCGTGCGCCTTACGGCGTAATGCGCGCCCGGCAGCACTCAGCGCTGAAACATCGAGCGCCGGCACCGAAGCGCCTGCAAGCGCGGCAACATGTTCGTGAACAAGATTCCACAGGCGCCTGCAGAACCGCGCCTGACCCTCGACACCTGCTTCGCTCCATTCAAACGACTGCTCTGGCGGCGCCGCGAACATCATCGCCGTGCGCACTGCGTCCGCACCGTATTTGTCGAGGAGATGCTGGGGATCGCCCGCATCGCCCGCGGACTTGGACATTTTTCGCCCGTCCTTCAGCACCATGCCCAGCATGAGCAAGCGCTTGAAGGGCTCATCCGAGTGGATCAGACCCGCATCGCGCATGAGTTTGTGGAAGAACCGGGAATACAGCAGGTGCAGGATCGCATGCTCGATGCCCCCCACATAGTGATCAACCGGAGTCCAGGCGTCAGCCCGCGCGTCGAGCATCGGCGAGGTTGCATCCGGACAGGCGAAGCGTGCGTAGTACCAGGACGATTCCATGAACGTGTCGAAGGTGTCAGTCTCGCGGCGAGCCTCGCCGCCGCAACGCGGACACTGGGTGCGCCAGAAACTCTCCATCGTGGTCAGCGGCGAACGCACGCCCTCGAAGGTCACCTCCGTGGGTAACACGACCGGCAGATCTGCCTCGGGGACGGGAACGATGCCGCACCCTTGGCAGTGAATCATGGGAATTGGGCAACCCCAGTAACGCTGACGCGATACCCCCCAATCCCGCAGACGGTAGTTCACCTTGCGCCGTCCGCGGCCACGTGCCACCAGCGCGTCGCCGATGGCGCCGAAGGCTTGCTCTGAGGTGAGCCCATCGAAACCGGGCGAATTCACAAGCTGGCCGTAGGCAGTAAAGGCCTCCCGGGACAGATCGACCCCAGCGTCATCCAATGGCTCGATAACCTGCTTGATGGAAATGCCGTAGCGGGTAGCAAACTCCCAGTCTCGCTGGTCATGCGCCGGCACCGACATGACGGCGCCGGAGCCGTATTCCATGAGCACGAAATTGGCGACCCAGACCGGCAGCGGCGCTCCGGTGAGCGGGTGATCCACGGTCAGCCCCGTGTCAATACCGGCCTTCTCGAGGGTGGCGATATCCGCCTCAGCCATTTTGGTGTTACGGCAGCGTTCGACGAATTCGGCAACAGCGGCGTCGCGCAGAGCCGCGCGCCGCGCAAGCGGATGCTCTGCCGCAACCGCTACATAGGTGGCGCCCAGCAGCGTGTCGGGGCGCGTGGTGTAGACCGTGAGCGTTTCATCGGCGGCGCCGGTGACCGGGAAGTCAATCTCGACACCCTGTGAACGACCGATCCAATTGCGCTGCATGCTTTTGACCGAGTCGGGCCAACCCGGCAGCCGATCCAGTTCGGCAAGCAGTTCCTCTGCGTAATCCGTGATCTTCAGGAACCACTGCTGCATCTCACGGCGCTCGACCAGCGCGCCAGAGCGCCAGCCGCGACCGTCCACAACCTGTTCATTGGCGAGCACGGTCTGGTCGACCGGGTCCCAGTTCACCATCGAGCTTTTGCGGTAAACAAGCCCCTTCTCGTACAACTTGAGAAAGAACCACTGCTCCTGCTGATAGTAACTGGGGTCGCAGGTCGCGAACTCGCGGCGCCAGTCGAAACCGAAGCCGAGCCGCTGCATCTGCCCCTTCATGTAGGCAATGTTGTCCCGAGTCCAGCGCGCAGGGGGAATGCCGTGCTTGATCGCCGCGTTCTCAGCCGGCAGACCGAAGGCGTCCCAGCCCATCGGCTGCAAAACGTTGTAACCCTTCTGCCGATGGTAGCGATTGATCACATCGCCCAGCGTGTAACAGCGAACATGCCCCATGTGGAGTCGTCCGCTCGGGTAAGGGAACATCGCCAGGCAATAGTATTTCGGCTTATCCGAGACGTCGTCCGCCGCAAAAGCTTCCGCCGCCTCCCATTCCGCCTGGACCGCACGCTCGACGCCGTGCGGATCGTAGCTCGCGCTCATCGCAGCACCCAATCGCTCACCGCAAGGCGCGCAAGGATACCACCGATCAGGTAGCCCGGATCCCGCGCCGCCGGAGGATGAACGCCAGCAGCAGTAGACCAGCACCCGCAACGCTCACTGGCAGCAGACCGAGGCGCGCATAGGGCGTAAGCCCCGTCATCACCGACCACTCGCCGCGCAGCACTCCGGGCTCGAACTGCGGTAGCCGCGCTCGCACGACCCCCTTGGCATCCACGATGGCCGTTACTCCGTTATTGGTCGCCCGCAGCAGCCAGCGACCGTTTTCCAGGGCGCGCATCTGAGCCATTTCCAGGTGCTGCAGCGGACCAATGCTGCGCCCGAACCAGGTGTCGTTCGAGACCGTGAGCAGCACATCCGCATTCCGCGCGGAGCGCCGCACCAGCTCCGGGTAGACGATCTCGTAACAGATCGCCATAGCGCCGCGGAGCCCGTGACCCAGGTCGAGCGGCGGCACGTCCTTAGGACCCGAGCTGAAGCCGGACATCGGCAGGTCAAAGAAGGCTATGAGCCCGCGTAGCCAGGATTCGAGCGGCACATATTCGCCAAAGGGCACCAGATGGTGCTTCAAATAGCGGTCGTCACCCAGGCCAAGTACGCGCACCGCGTTGTAGTACTCAACCCCGCCACCGGGGATCCGAGTCGCCCAAGGAATGCCGAACACCAGGGTGGCATCCGCCGCGGTCGCCTCGGCATCGAGCTCGTCGAGCAGCTGAGGCACCTCATGCTCAAACGCAGTCACCGCGGCTTCCGGCCAGATCACAAGCCCGGTATCCCATGCCTCATTCGTCAGATCACGATGGGTTTCGACAATGCGTGCCTGCTCACCCGGATTCCACTTGAGCGACTGATCCACATTGCTCTGAACGAGGGCGACAGCTTGCGCGTGCCCCGGCGCTACCCACTCAACGCGGACAAGCCACGCGCCTAGCAGCCAGGGGACGATGGCCAGTGCGATGCACGGCCATGCCCGCAACCACCGAACACCGGCCTTGATTTGTATCACCACTGCGACCGAGGCTGCAGCGGACCGCGCTGCGGTCAAGCTCACCAGGAAAACGCCGCCGACGGGGGCCCAGCCAGACAGCACGGTGCC
>JBMTYG010000105.1:0-11224 GCA_049454295.1 Pseudomonadales bacterium | reverse complement strand
AAGCACACCAGATTCAGATGACATAAGTGATCGCCTGCTGGCCGTAGACGCTCTCGAAGCTTGCCTCGTCGCTGAACAGATCCGTCGGGAGATCCTTTAGAGACAATGTCGCCTGACCGGCGAGCAATGTCGCTACCCCATCGCCCAAGTCAGGGTTCTCCACTGTCACCCCAATCTCCTCATCGAGATTAGCGATACGAATGACATCGCCCGGCTCAAAGCCTGTCACGATGGCGTCTATCGACTGTCCCGCGTCCAGCAGAAAAACATCCATGACCCCAGGGCACGCTGCAATGGGATCCCCGTCAATACACCTGCGAAAAACCCAGATCGCGAAGGAGCTGTGATCCCTACCCGACCGCGCCCGCGGCGTACGCGGCGGCGATGCGCTCGTCGTCGAAACCCAGGAACTCCGTTAGCACATCGAGCGTGTGCTGCCCGAGCGTCGGGGCAGGTGCGCGAGGTCCATTGTCGTAGCCGGAAATGCCGTAGGGGTGACCGGCATAAGGGATATGCCCCATCTCCGGATGGTCGTACCAGCGATAGAAACCGCGGTGGGCATACTGCGGATCTTCGAGCAGATTGCGGCTGCGCTGCACATGCCCCGCCGGCACTCCGCCCGCTTGGAGCGCGCGCATGGCTTCGGGCGGCGTGCGCGCTCGTGTCCACTCGATAATCGCCGCGTCGATACGGTCATGAGCGACGATGCGACCGCTCGCGGTGTTGAGCGACGTGTCGTTCGCAAGATCCGGTCGCGCGATCGCTGCGCAGAGCCGCTGCCACTGATGATCGTTATCGATACCGATGGCAATCCATTCATCGTCACCGGCGCAGGGATAACACCCCTGCGGTGCGGCAAACATCGAACGGTTGCCGATGCGCGTCGCTGCGCGTCCGTTCAGCTGCTGATCAAAGAGCTCCGGCGCAAGAAAATGCAGCGCCGTTTCGATCTGCGCCACATCGAACCAGGCGCCCTGGCCAGTACGACGTCGCCGGTCCAGCGCCGCGGCGAGCAACACGGCGATGAAGCGCGGCGCGACAGTATCGGTGTAGGCGACCCACGGTCCATTGGGCGCGAGGTCCGGCCAGCCGGTCACCTCGTAAAACCCGGCGAGAGCGCCCGCGTGATACCCGTACCCGGCCAGCTGCGAGGCGTGGCCGGTCTGGCCCATCAGGCAGGTGCTGACCATGATGATGTCCGGGCGAATGCGCCGCACCTCTTCATAGCTGAACCCCATGCGCCCGATGACACCAGGCACAAAGCTTTCGATCAGCACATCCGACCGCGCGATGATCTCGCGGGCGATGGCCCGCGCTTCAGGTTGTCGCAGATCCAGGTTGATGCTCTGCTTCGACGTATTGAAGTCGCCAAAGAACTGCGAGCGGTCGAGCCCCGGCACCGCGTCCTTGTACGGCACGCTACCCCGAAGCACATCGGGCCTTGCCTCGGATTCGATGCGAATGACATGCGCGCCGTGGTCGGCGAGAAATTTGCTCGAGATCGGACCGACGCCGACCCACGCGAAATCCGCGACCGTAAGGCCGTCGAAAGGCAGCCCCGGGCTTACGTTGTCCAACGTGTTCTCAGGCGCCGCACCCGCCGCGGGCGCGCGCGCGGTGTCGATCGCGGCGCGAAGCTCGCTTCGAATTGCATCGCCATCGGCATCGAGCGCGGGCACGGGGCGACGCAGCGCTACGGCCGGCGTCGGCGATTTCACCCACAGACCGGGGGCACGCACCGGCGCCTGCGCTCCGATCGTAAGGGGTCGCCAGTAATCCCGCTGCTCGAGGTGCTCCATCGCAAGGAGTTCGGCCAGGGTATTCACGGGCGTAATCGTGATGTCCCGCGCCAGACCAAAGGTAAACAGCGCCTGCTTGCCGCGCGAGGCGAAGAACGCGCGCAGCAGATCCCCTGCCTGATAGATGTTGAGCGGTCGAGCATTGGGGTCGCGAATACTGCGGTCGTAGGCCTCCCAGTCGAGATCTCGGAGAGCGGGGTCAGCAATACCTTCCGCGATCATCTCCGGCAGACAACCCTGCAGCACACGACCGTTAGGAATCGCCACCACATAACCATCGGCACAGGGGAACACGAGATCGAACGCGGTCGTTCCGGTGTTGAAGCCCGGGCCGCGAGGAAAATCGAAGCCCTGGATCGCATAGGCATCCATCGCGTTCAGCATGGTCCAGGTCAGCGTTGCCTGGGCTGACAGGTCGACAAACACTTCGCGGGCGCCCTGAAGCCCGCGCCAGTGCGCAGCCATCGCACCGACCGCCGCCTCCACGCCCGCATGCCGCCACGCCTGCGGCACGCTGACACGCACCGGCGGGCGATCTGCCGCGCCCTGCAGCGATACCGGGCCACCCATCGCGGCAATCACGATATCGCTGCCATTGAGCTCCGCGTGCGGGCCAGTGCTGCCAAAGGCCGACAGACGCACCCAGATCAGGTCTGGATTGATGGCATGCGCAGCGGCTGGATCGATACCCCACGCCGCAAGCGGTCCGTTCGGCCAGGATTCAAAGAGAAACCGGGCACGGCCGATCAGCGCCGCGAGCATCTCCCGATGCTCCGCTATGCTCGGATCGAGCACCACCGACCGCTTGTTGCGGTTGAACGCCTGAAAGGAAAGGCTCGCGAGATCAGGCGCTACCTCGGCGACAAACGGCGCTTCGGCCCGCGCGCTCACGCCGCCCGGCGGCTCGACGCGGATCACGTCGGCGCCCAGGTCACCCAGCACCATCGGGCCGATCTCGCCCCGGACGTCGGTGAAGTCGAGCACCGTGTAATCTTCAAGCATGACCCTGTCTCCCACCCTCTCGCCGGGAAACTACGCGCAAGCGGGCGCCGGAGGCAAGCCAGCTCGAATTGGTGTAGTTTTGCCGCAGGGCGACGCGGGAGGGGAGACCTGCGATGACGGGGGAGTTGGAACGGGCAGCAGCACCGCGCGTACTGGAGCTGGGCACGGGTATCGCCGTAGCTTGGGCCGGTCGGCTTCTGGCGGACGGCGGCGCCGACGTGATCGCGCTCGAGCCGCCGGGTGGCCATCCCCTACGCCATGCGGGTCCGTTCCGGGATGGCGCCGACGCTGACGCGAGCGGCCTGTTCATCGCGACCCACGTCAATAAGCGCGCGCGCGTCGTGGATCTCGAAAGCTCGGAGGGACGCGAAGCGCTCGCCACGCTGCTCGGCTGGGCAGAGATTCTTATCATCGACCTCGCACCCGCGCAGGCAACAGCACTCGCCATTGACGCCGAGTCGCTGCGCAGCACTCATCCTGACCTGGTCGTGCTGTCGCTCACGCCCTTCGGCGTGACGGGGCCACGCGCTCACTGGCAGGCGACGGAGCTGACCGTGCTGCATGGCGGCGGCTGGGCCAACTTGTGCCCGAACGCCCACACCGATCCGGATCTGCCGCCGCTCAAAGTCTTTGGCGAACAGAGCGCGTTCCTGAGCGGCACCTGCGGCGCACTGGTGGCGCTCGCGACCTGGCGCTCCGCTCGCGCGAGCGGCGTCGGCGAGTTCATCGACTTGTCGGCGCAGGCGTATATCGCCTCCGTGCTCGAAGCCTCAATGCCGCTGCTCGGCTACAAGGAATTCGTTTCCCGGCGTTATCAGCCGCGCGGACTCATACCCTGGGGCATCTTTCCCGCGCGTGACGGGCTGATCTTTATCGCATGCATCGAACAGGATCAGTGGGAGCGACTGGTCGCGTTCATGGGCGCCCCGGACTGGGCCACCCTGGAAGTCTTCGCCGACCAAGCCGGGCGCCGCGACAATCAGGATCTGCTGCACAGCCTGCTCGCCGAGTTCATTGCCGAATGGGAGGTGGAGGCGCTGTACCACGCCGCCCAGGCGCAGCGGATCTGTTTGGCTCCCGTGCTGACCTATGCGCAGATCGAGCGCGACCCGCACCTCGCTGCCCGCTGTTTCTTCGAATCCACCACTGACGGGCACGGGCGCCCCTTGCCGCTCTTTGCCAACCCCATCCTGAAAACCGCAGGCCGGGCGCCGCTGCGCACGCCCGCTCCCCGCCTGCAGGATGCGCTCTCTGCTGGCACGACCGAGCCCGCGCGGGTGCCGATGGCGCCGCACCCGAACCCGCTCGCCGCACTTCCGCTCGCGGGAATTCGCGTAATCGACCTCAGCTGGGCGTGGGCCGGCCCGTTTTGTGCCACCCTCCTCGCGCACCTGGGTGCCGATGTGATTCGCGTGGAATCGTCTGTGCGACCCGACCTGTACCGGCGCATGGCGATCAGCCCCGATGACGTGCCGACCACGCTCAACACCTGCGGCATGTTCAATCAGTGGCACCAGGGCAAGCGCAGCGTCGCTATCTCCTTGCGCACCCCGGAAGGCCGCGAGCTCTTACGCGAACTCATTCAGAGCGCTGATGTGGTGGTGCAGAACTTCGGCACCGGTGTGCTCGAGCGCATGGGACTTGGCTACGAAACCCTGAAGCGAATCAACCCCGGCATCGTGCTCGCAAGCGTGAGCGGCTACGGGCAGACCGGTCCGCTGCGCCACTACATGGGTTACGGTCCATCTGCCGCGGCGCTCTCCGGTCTTTGCAGCGTCACCGGGTATCCGGGCGGCGCGCCGGACGAACTCGGTCTGTCGATGCCCGACCCGACCTCAGGCCTTACCGCAGCACTTGGCGTGGTCGAGGCGCTCGTGCGTCGGGATGTCACCGGCACCGGCGATCACATCGATGTCTCTCTGTGGGAGGCAACCGCGGTGCACGGGCTTGAGGCGTGGCTCGCCTACGTGATGACTGGCACACCGCCGGAGCGCATCGGCAACCGCCATCCGACCTTCGCACCCCACGGCTGCTACCGCTGCCTGACCGCCGACGACTGGGTCACCATCGCCTGCCGCAGCGAAGAAGAATGGCAGCGCCTGGTCGCGCACGTGGACGAGACACGCGGCGAGACCTTACCTCCGCTCTCGGGTGACCCGCGCTTTGCAACCGCGGCAGACCGCAAGCGGAACGAAGATGCCCTTGATGCTCACCTCGCCGCGTGGACATCACAGCGCGGACGCTGGGTCATCACGCGCGATCTGCAGGCGCTCGGTATACCGGCGTTCCCCAGCTTGTCGACACGCGATGTGGTCGATGACGCGCACCTGAACGCACGCGGGTTCATCGAGCGTCTCACCCACCCGGAAGTGGGCGCGCGACCGCACGCGGGCATTCCCTGGCGTTTCAGCGCGCGCGCAAACGGGGTCAGAAGCCCTGCGCCCTGCATCGGCGCCGATACCGAGACCGTACTCGCGGAACTGCCCGGCTTTGATGCCGCGCGTATCGCGGCACTTCGCGCCACCGGCGTGCTCGAGTAAGCCGCCCGCCACGCTTTGACCCTAACCGAATCAGTCAAATGGAGATCGCAGATGACACAACAAGCTGAAGATCTTGGATTCGACCCGGATGCCCTGCGCGCGCGCTATCGCGCCGAACGTGACAAGCGCCTGCGTGCCGATGGCAACAACCAGTACATCGAGGTCACCGGCGAATTCTCCCACTACATCGACGACCCCTACGTCGCCGAGCGCATCGAGCGCGCGCCGCTCACCGACTTCACCGAGGTCGTCATCATCGGCGGCGGTTTCGGCGGGCTGATCACCGGCGCACGCCTGCGCCAGGCCGGCATACACGATGTTCGCATCATCGAAAAAGGCAGCGATTTCGGCGGCACGTGGTACTGGAACCGCTATCCGGGCGCTGCCTGCGATACCGAGGCGTATATCTATCTGCCGCTGTGCGAGGAGGTAGGCTACATCCCGAAATCCAAGTACGCGTTCGCGCCGGAGATTCTCGAGCACAGCCGCAACATCGCGCGCACGTTCGACCTGTATCGCAATGCCTGCCTGCAGACCGAAGTGAAGGACCTCGCCTGGGACGATGCCGACGCCTGCTGGGTCATTCGCACCAACCTAGACGATGTCATGCGCGCGCGTTACGTGATCATGTGCAACGGTCCGCTCAACCGCCCGAAACTGCCCGGTATTCCCGGCATCAACGACTATCGTGGTCACACCTTTCACACGAGCCGCTGGGACTATGCCTACACCGGCGGCGGCCCGGAAGGTGGGCTCGACAAGCTCGCCGACAAGCGCTTAGCGATCATCGGTACGGGGGCGACCGCGGTACAGTGCGTGCCTCATCTCGGCGCCGGTGCGAAGTCGCTGCACGTGTTCCAGCGCACCCCGTCATCGATCGACGTGCGCAACAATCGTCCGACCGATCCTGAGTGGGCACAGAGCCTCGAACCCGGCTGGCAGCGCGAGCGGATGGAGAACTTCAACACGCTCACCTCGGGTGGCGTGATCGAGAAAGACCTCGTGCAGGACGGCTGGACGGAAATCATCCGCAACCTGATCTCCATGGCCAACTTCCGCGGCAGCAACATCGATCGCGCGGAAGTGCCGCGCCTGATGGAACTTGCTGACTTTCGCAAGATGGAGCAGATCCGCGGACGGGTGGACAGCATCGTCAAGGATCCCCAGACCGCCGAAGCGCTCAAGCCCTGGTATCGACAGTTCTGCAAACGCCCCTGCTTCCACGATGAGTATCTCGCCACGTTCAATCGCCCGAATGTCCATCTGGTCGACACCAACGGGCAGGGGGTTGAGCGCCTGACAGAATCCGGCGTGGTCGCGAACGGCGTCGAATACCCGGTGGACTGCATCGTGTTCGCTTCCGGCTTTGAAGTGGGCACCTCGTTCACACGCCGCGCCGGCTACGAAGTGACGGGCAGGAACGGGCTCACGCTGACGGAAAAGTGGAGCGAAGGCGTGCGCACCCTGCACGGCGTGCACGTCAACGGCTTTCCGAACCTGATGATCATGGGTAATTCGCAGTCCGCCGCGACCACAAACTTTCCCCATGCCATGGACGAGGCAGCGCGGCACATGACCTACATCCTGACGCGCTGTCGCGAAGAAGGGCTGGTGGCGATCGAGGCCACGCGTGAAGCCGAAGATGCCTGGGTCGAGGAGATTATCTCGGTCAGTCGCTACAGCGAGGCGTTTCAGGCGTCCTGCACACCCGGGTACTACAACAACGAAGGTCAACCGAGCAGCCGCGCCATCCAGAATGGCAGCTACGGCAAGGGCCCGAATCCCTACTTCCGTCGCATCAAGGCGTGGCGCGAGGAAGGCGATCTGGCTGGGCTCACCCGCCGGACTGAAGCATGACCGGCACCACCCGCGCCTGGCCGGCGCGTTACCCGGTTGTTCTGCTCGCCGCGCTCGCGGTGTTCGTCTGTTATATGGATCGGGTGGTGATGTCGATCACCATCATTCCCATGGCGGCCGAATTTGGCTGGAGCCCGGAGGAACAAGGCCGCGTGCTCTCGTCGTTCTTCGTTGGCTACCTGCTCACGCAGATTGCGGGCGGGTGGCTCGCAGAACGCTACGGTGGCAAGGTCGTGCTCGGCTCCGGCGTGCTGTTCTGGTCCTTCTTCACGCTGATCACGCCGTTCGCCGCTGCGGGCGGCATCGCTGCGCTCCTCGTTGCGCGCATTCTCATGGGCGTGGGCGAAGGCATTACCTTCCCTTCGATCTACGCGCTCTTCGGGCGCTGGATCCCCACCGTGGAACGCTCGCGTGCCATCGGCATTCTGTTTTCGATGATCCCGCTTGGCAGCGTGTTTGCGCTCGTTGCAACGCCGTGGATCGTCGAGCATTACAGCTGGCATGCCGCCTTCTATCTGTTCGGCGCCATCGGGTTCTTCTGGTGGCTTGCCTGGCACCGGCTGGCCACACGCAATCCCGAGGATCACCCGCGCATGACCGCGGCGGAGCTGACACTCATCCGCGACGGTGCAACGGAATCCGCGAGCGACAGCGCGCCACCCGCGCTGCTGCGCAGCCCCGCCGTGTGGGCAATCATCGTTTGTCACTTCGCGGCGAACTGGGGCAACTACGTGCTGCTCGCCTGGATGCCGACCTATATCAACAAAGGCCTCGGTGTTGATTTCGCGGCGGTTGGGTTGATCACGATGATCCCCTCACTCGTGGCCTTTTTTGCCATGAATGCGGGGGGCTGGATGGCTGATCGCCTGATCAAGGGTGGCATGGACGTCACGCGTGTACGCAAGCTGATGCAGACCATCGGTTTTGGCGGCCTGGCCGCGGTACTCGCCGTGGTCGGCTATGTCGAAAGCGTGCCGCTCGCCATCGTGCTGATGTCGCTCGGCAATCTCTTCGGCGGCGCGACCGCGGGGGGGTTCGGCGTCAACCACTTGGATATTGCACCGCGCGGCGCCGGCATCATCATGGGTCTGTCGAATACGGCGGCGACCCTTCCCGGCATCGTCGGTGTATACGCGAGCGGGCTTATTCTCGAGGCAACAGGCTCCTGGGCGCTTGTATTCCAAACCGCGGCTGGCGTGCTCATAGTCGGACTTGTCGTCTATCTGCTCTTCGCCAGCGCTCGCAAACTCTTCGACTGAATCATGAATATTCGCCTGCTAGCTCTCCTTCTGTTGCCCGCGCTGGCATTCGCCAAGCCAAGCACTTGGGATGTGAACGATCCGCCCGGAGAACGCCTGCGCATTCCCATTGATACCCGCTCTGGCACCTGGATGAATGTAGATGTGAGCCCCGATGGTCGACACATCGCGTTTGATCTGCTGGGTGACGTGTATGAACTGCCAATCTCCGGTGGCGACGCCCGGCGACTCACCCAAGGGCTCGCCTGGGATATGCAGCCGCGTTACTCACCGGACGGTACGCACCTCGCGTTCACCTCGGATCGGGGTGGCGCGGATAACCTGTGGCTGCTGCCCCTTGGCGACCCGACACGCGCCCGCGCTGCTAAGCCCGTGGCGCTCACGAAGGAAACCTTTCGTCTGCTAAACGCGCCGGCCTGGCACCCGGGCGGCCGCTTTGTCGCAGGACGCAAACATTTCACCACACGGCGATCACTCGGCACTGGGGAGATCTGGCTCTACGACCGGCTCGGTGGTGAGGGCATTGCCCTGGTGGAGCGTCCCAACGACCGCTTTCAAAAGGAGCTCGGCGAGCCTGCCTTCTCCGCTGACGGGCGCTATCTGTTCTATACGCAGAACACGTCGCCAGGAAACGTGTTCGAGTACGCGCAGGATTCCAATCGCGGGGTGTTTTCGATTCTGCGCTTCGATCTTGAAGATCGTGAAACCGATACAGTGGTCACCGGCGCAGGCGGCGCCGTGCGACCCACGCCCTCCCCCGACGGACGCCTGCTCGCCTTCGTGCAGCGCGAAAGACGGGGCGACCAGTTCCATTCGGCGCTGTACGTGAAAGATCTTGTTTCTGGGCATGAGCGTCGGCTCTTTGCGCCGCTCGATCGCGACATGCAGGAAGGCTGGGCGGTGCACGGGGTGTACCCTAATATGGCGTGGCTGCCGGACAGTAGTGCGCTCATCTTCTGGTCCGGTGGAGAAATCCGACGCGTCGACCTCGATACGGGTACGACGGCCACCATTCCCTTTCGCGTAAAGGATGAACGCGAAGCCATCCGACCCTTCCGCGGTACCGTCGAAGTGGCGCCACCCGTCATCAACACGCGCATGGCGCGTTTTCCCGTGCTCTCGCCGGACGGTCGAACCGTCGTGTTCGAGACCTTTGGCAAGCTCTGGCGCAAGGAATTACCGAACGGCACGCCGGAGCGCCTCACGACCGATGCGAGCAACGCCTTCGAGTTCTACCCCGCCTTCAGTCGCGATGGCAGGGAGATCGCCTTCGTACGCTGGACGGACAAGACGCTCGGAGCGATTCACGTCGTTGCCGCCACCGGCGGAGCCGGTCGCGCGATCACGACGGAGCCCGGGCATTACCGGACGCCGCAGTTCTCGCCCGACGGGTCTGGGCTCGTCTACACCAAGGCCGCGGGGGGCTATCTCACGGCGCCGGATTGGTCCGAGGACACCGGGGTTTTCAGAATAAGCCTTGCCAGCGGTGATTCCGTTCGGGTCACGCGGGAGGGCCAGGATGCGCACTTCGGCAAACGAGGTGATCGCATCTATCTGACGCGAAAGATCGAATCAAAGTCCGAGCCGGGGCCCGTCCGGGCGCTGGTCAGCGTCAATCTGAATGGACATGACGAACAAGTAGTCGCACGTTCCAACTATGCGACCCATTTGTTCGTCTCACCCGATGATGAATGGATTACCTTCCGCGAAGATTTCGCCGCCTGGGCGGTTCCAAAACCGCCCGCCGGTGAGCTGACGCTGGCACCTGACGACGAGGCGCTCACCGTCATTCGCGTGAGCAGCGGGGGTGGCGAATTCGTCGCATGGTCGCACACCAACACGCTCACCTATGCGCTTGGACCAAACTTTTATGCTGCCGATCTCGCCGCGCTGGTGCAGAAGAAGGTCTCAACGACTGCCGAAGCCATTTCCCGATCCGACCGGCGACGAAAAGACGCCTCAAGCCCCGGCAAGGCAATCGGCACCCTCACGCTGACTCGGGCGGCTGATACGCCCACTGGCCGGCTGGCACTGACCAACGGACGCATCATCACACTGTCGGGCGATAGCTCTGTGATAGATCGCGGAACCGTGCTCATCGACGGCAACCGGATCACGGCGATCGGGCCTGTCGACCAGGTTCAGATCCCCAACGACGCGCAGACGCTGGATGTCGGCGGGCGCACGCTGATGCCTGGCCTCATTGACGCGCACGCGCACGGGGCACAGGGAGAGAACGGGCTGATTCCGCAGCAGAACTGGGAGGCGCTCGCCCACCTGGCGCTCGGGGTTACCACAATGCACGACCCGTCTAATGATGCGACAGAGATCTTCGCCGCCGCCGAATACCAGCGCGCCGGTCTCATCACAGCACCCCGCATATTTTCGACCGGCAACGTGGTTTACGGCGCGCGATCGGAGGGTATGGCAACAATCGAAACCCTCAAGGACGCGCTTGCCCATGTAGAGAGACTAAAAGTACAGGGCGCAATCTCCATCAAGAACTACAACCAACCGCGACGAGATCAGCGCCAGATGGTGGTAACGGCCGCGCGCGAGGCCGGTCTCAGCGTCGTCGCCGAAGGTGGGTCGCTCTACACGATGGACGTGACGCTGCTGCAAGATGGCAATACCGGGCTTGAACACAACATGCCCGGAGAGCGCTTTTACGACGACATCATGCAGCTCTGGCCGGCCACCGGCGTGGGCTATACGCCAACTCTGGTGGTCACCTACGGCGGACCAGGGGCGGAACATCTCTTCTACC
>JBMTYG010000104.1:0-11538 GCA_049454295.1 Pseudomonadales bacterium | reverse complement strand
GATATGCGCTGTAACTGATCAACCCAACGCCGACTAAGGGGGCACTGCCAAGCAAAATCGGGCAATCCGGCTCGCCGGGCGAGAAGGCTTCGCGCGGATCAGGCAGTCGGCCGCTCTTCACCGACGATGGAAACCCGCTCGCCATAGCGGCTGTGAGGATAGTAGTCCCACACGGCGTGATGCTGCGTGCAGCGGTTGTCCCAGAAGACCAGGGTATTCGGTTCCCAATGCACGCGACAGGTGAGCTGCACTGTCGATTCGATGAAGCGGAAGAGCCCATCGAGCAACGTCCGACTCTCCCAGGCCGCAAGATCACGAATCCGGGCGGTGAAACCCGAGTTGACGTAGAGCACTTTCTTGCCGGTCTCGGGGTGTGTCGCGATGACAGGGTGCTCATTCTTCGGGTAGTTCGATCCGGTTGCCGGCGCGACGCCGTAACCGCCGACGTAGGGCAGGGCGCCATCGTGGACAGCGACGAGCCCGGTCAGCATGTCCTTCATGCGATCGGAGAGCATGTCGTATGCGCGATACATGTTGGCGAACAGCGTGTCGCCCCCGCCGCATTCCGGCGTCTCAGTGACGTACAGCATCGAGCCGAGCGGAGGAATCTCGTCACAGGTGACGTCAGTGTGCCAGCCGTCTCCGGCCGTGTAGCGCGATTGCTGGGTCGTTTTGACGGCCAGAACTTCCGGGTCGCCCCCGTAACTGTGCTGCATCGGATGCACGTGCAAATGACCGAAGTGACGGGCGAAAGCCTTGTGCTGCTCGCGATCGAGGTGCTGGTCGCGAAAGACCAGCACTTTCCAGTCGAGCCAGGCCTGTCGTATTTCGGCCACCTGGCTTGTGGATAGCGGCTGCGAGAGATCCACACCATGGACCTCCGCACCGATATGCGGGGTCAGGGTCGTCAGGTGCAGGTGCTGGTAGACCATGCGTGACATTTCCTCAGCACGAAGCCCGTTCTCAGGCCGACTTCACTCTGGCAGACTGAATACCCGCTTCGCGATGATGCTGGCCTGGGTCTCGTTGCTGCCGCCGTAAAACGTGGTCGCCTGGGTGTGCAGTCTCTCTTCGGTTGCCGTCAGTTCATCGGCGCTGAAGGCGTCGCCTTTCACACCGAGACCGTTCAGCCAGGCGGCTGTTTCGCGCCGGAATTCGATGCCCCCCTACATGGGGGAACCCTTCCGTTTCGCAAGCAGGACTGTACGGGCAAACGGCGCGTTCGGGCAACTGGTCAGACCGGCTTGTCCTGATCCTTGATCTCGACGGTCAGCTCATTGACGATCTCGAGCCTATTGCCCTTGATCTCGACCGACTTCAGCTTGCCGACCGTGCGGATCCGTGCATCGACCGCAAATGCTCGCCGGCGAAGGAAGCGCAACGATTCAGCCGCTGCACCGGGAACCCGGCCGTGCTGTCCCACTGATTCGCGCAGCGACGGCAATGATCCCGCGCCCCACCGCTGACCTGGCAGCCCCGACCGCCGTACGAGATCAGACCTCTTCCGATCATCCGTATGAAAGTCTCGACCAGCACATATGCCGGTTCGATCGCGCACAGGAAGAAGCTGCGGCCTGCAGAGCGCGAGCGACTGCCGCCCGCGTTCGTACTCGACCCGTTCCGCAGCTAGCTTGCCTGCGGCCGCATGGAGCATGGCTTCATCCGCGTGAAGATTGCGGTGAGTCCCGGCGCCGGACAGCGCGCCCTGGTCCCAGTACTTTCCCCGGGTGACGAATGTGCGGATTAAATCGCCTATCCGCCGTCAGCCTCAGGTGGATTCAGCGATGCGTCGTGCGCGCTCGAGCAGCCGTTTCGCACGCTCCAGATGCGGCACGTCGATCATCCGGCCTTCGAAGGCGATGGCCATGCGCCCCGCTTGCTCGGCTGCTGTCATGGCCTCGACCAGTCGCTCTGCCTCGGCGACTTCGTCCGCCGACGGCGTGAAGGCCTCGTTCACGATGTCGATCTGTCCGGGATGAATGGTGATCTTGCCAAGGAAACCCATCCAGGCGGCTTCCTGACATTCGGCTCGCAGTCCGTCCGGATTGCGGATGTCTACGTATGCGGTGTCCAGCGGTTGAACGCCCCCGGCTGCCGCAGCGAGCAGCGTCTGCACCCGGCACCAGCGATAAGTGTCGAGCAGTCGCCCGTCGGGGAATCGGTTGCGCGCCACCCCGAGGACGGCGGATAGATCCTCGGCGCCCCAGGTGAGCCCCAAGACTCGTCGGCATGATGGAAAGCTGGCGACGTTGAGTGCGCCGAGCGGCGTCTCGGTCGAGACCACGATCAGCCCAACGGCCCCCGCAGGATGTCCATATTCCCGCTCGTGCAGACTGAGGAGCTCGTCGATCTGCTGCAGATCCGCCAGGCGCGATACCTTGGGGATCAGCAGCGCATCGGGTGGATCACGCATGACGATGCGCAGGTCGTCATGTCCCCAGGGCGTCTCGAGGGGATTCACCCTGACGACGCGTTCCTTGCCCGAGAAGTCAACCGAGCCCAGCCAGTCGGCCACGGTGTGGCGGGCTGCATCCTTCCGTTCGGGTGTGACGGCATCCTCGAGGTCGAGCACCAGCCCGTCGGCACGGGTCGCGAGCGACTTGGCTAGCATGCGTTCATCCGCGCCCGGCACGAAGTGCAGCGATCGGCGCAGTCGGTGGACGCCCGGCGGGCGAGGCGCTGTTTGGTCGTTAGACATGGTTCGGATAAACAAGAGTTACCGGGTCGAATCCTTCACAAACCGACTCACGACGTCGACGTGGTCGGTCTGGGGGACAAGATCCTGCTTCACATATAACCGCGCGCGCCAGCAACGCGGTCATCACGCTCATTGTTTTCCAACTGTGGATCGGTGCTGATGATCCGGTCGCTCTGCCAGATTAAATTAACCCCACCGGCATCACACATGTCGAGTCAGCGCCAGAAGGCGTTATGGTCGCGAAACGGCAAATTCGCGATGCCGAGTCCGGCGCTGATCGCCATATCCTGTGGTTCCCCTTGAATCTCAGCCTGCGCTGCCGTACCAGATTGGTGACGACCAGGCGCGTTCCTGTATGGTGGTTTCGAGATCCGGTCGCGGTGCGACACCGGCCCGAACGGCATCCCAGGTGGACCAGCGGCAGCTCGGATTCTCGAGCACCCGCACGTAGTAGAACGCGCGCTGACCGGCTGTGAAGTCCGGATCCTGCCACAGTGTCAGCAACTCGTCGGCCGCGACCCCGGGGCTTGTGCTGCAATCAGCGAGGTTGACGCTCGCGCCGTTGTCTGCGCAGCGGTGGGTGTCGGCATCGGGTGCCGTGCCGTTGCCGCAGGCGACGTCGTAGACAGCCTCGCGCGAGGTGCCTTCTTCCATCCAGCCTTTGATCACCTGCAGTCGCTGGAGCGGCTGAGAGCTCGGATCACGCAGCGCCCAGACCAGGAAGCGTGGGGCGCGCTCGCCATCCGGCGCGAGATCTGCGCCCATCGGCACCCCACCGGCGTAGGCATTGCGGATCATGCCGGGGTCGTTCACGAGTCCATCCGGATAGTCGTAGCCTGCGAAAAAACGCACCTTCATGCGCGAACCCGAGGTGGCGAAGGTTTCCTTGCGCCGCATGGCGTCGAACAGTGACTCGCGCGTATTCTCCTCTGCCCAGACACCGGCCAGTCCCGACGCGCCCCAAAACCGGTAATAGGCGTCCGAATAGGTCGGCGTGCCGTCGGCAGCTGCGCCGTTCGGAACCGATCCCCGGAGTTCAGCCGTGGCATCCAGGTTGCCCACTTTGCTGAAGAAATGGCCTTCGTCGAACGAACCGGCAGCGTTGTGCGTATCGCTTGAGCCGATGACGCCGAACTGGAACGGGTTGAAGCCCTCTGCATCGGCAAGCTCGATCCCGTGTCTGAGCGCCTCGCGGACATAGCTGCCCTCGGGCTTGCTGGCCAGGTCGCTGGCAATGCGCAGTTCCATAATCTCGAAGTTGGCCCACTCGTCATTAGGCGAGAGGATTGGATGCGTGTCCGAGGTACCCTTGACCTGGGTGATCTCCACCAGCGGTTCGTTACGCATCCGCTGCGCTGCATAGTCGGCGTTCAACGGCTCGCCCCCGTACTGGCTCAGTGCGAACATCTGGCCGTTCGAGCCATTGGAGTTGTGCGGAATCGACAGTGCCTCGTGACCCTCTGCGCGCTGCGCGTCGAGCCAGTCCCAGAGATCTTCCGGATTCATCGAGTCGAGTCGGGTATAGGGCAGGTCCGGTACCGCGTTGCCACGGAAGATGATGTTCCGGTGCAGGTTTTGTTGCTCCGGTCCGCTGGTGTACTCGTAGCCGATGAATGTTGTGAAGCTGCCGGGTCGGTTGTACTGCTCAGCCGCTTCGATCTCGGTCTGCCAGGCGGAGCGGACAACGTTCAGATCGAGCAGATCGCCGGCCTTGCCGGGCTCCAGGTAAGCCGCGATCGAAGCGAATGCCTGGCGGCGTTCCTCGACCGTTTTGGCCTCGCGGAATGCCTTTGCCGCCGGGTGGTTGTAGAGCGGTTCATCAGGTTGCGTCAGCGCGAGCATATTGCCAAGGAACTCAGAGTGGTCGGTGACCGCGTAGAAATCGAGCGGTCGGTCGAGCTGGACGGTGAAGCCAGCAGCATGCTCGATCGGCTCGCCAAGTGCATATCGATACGCATCGCCGGGCGTGGCGTGCGTGCCAAACAGAAACGCGTCGAACGACAGCCTGGTGTGCACGTGCAGGTCGCCGAAGTAGGCGTTGCGATCAGGATTTGCCGGCGCCTGCATTGGCAGAGGCTCGGGACTGGCTTCTGTCGATGCAGCGGTTTCTGCTTGTTCCGGTTTTCCACAAGCTGTCAGCAACAGCAGACAGATAGAACCCAAAGCGGCCGCAGATGTACGTGATCCGTTCAATTCCCCTTCCCCCTGGTTCCCTTTGACTGGCTAATCATGCCCGAGCTCGATAATGCCGTCACGACTCGCCGCAGATCAGGAAGAAGGCGTCTCAGCCGACCCGGCGGGAAGCGCCCATCTCGTTTTTTGCAATTCAGAAAAGGCTGGCGGTGCGTTCGATGGTCCAGAAACCGGCGGCTGTTCCCATTAGCAGCGTGGCGGCTCCGACGAGGCCTGGAATCGCCTGCGGCGCGGTATTGCGCAGCAACCGCGGAATGAGCCGGCCGATGATTAGGAGCAAGGCAATAACCGCGAGTTGGCCTGCCTCGATCCCCAGGTTGAATAGCAGCAAGGCAAACCCCAGGTGCTCGTCCGGCAGTCCGATCTCGCCAAGCGCGCCGGCGAAACCAAACCCGTGCAGCAGCCCGAAGGCACCCGCCATCAGCCATGGCCGCAAGCCTAAGATCCGCGAACGCCGGGCTTCCGGCAGCATCAGTTCTCTGGCAAGGAACAGGATCGATAGCGCAATGACCGCTTCGACTGGCCCCTGTTGGAGCTTGACGATCCCCAGCACTGATGCCGCCAGGGTTATGCTGTGGGCTGCGGTAAAGGCCGTGACCGTCTTCACCAGCGTGACCGGCTGGCGGATGAACAGCACCAGCCCGATCACGAACAGCAGATGGTCGATACCGAACAATAGGTGTTCGACCCCGAGCGAAAAATAGCCGGCAACAGCCGGGCTGCGACTGCCGAGTTCGACGCCCGGTTCGCGGGCCCGCAGCAGCGTAGTGAAGGGATCACGGTCCAGGTATTGGATTTTGAGGAAGACATCGGTCAGGGTTACCGACAGTCCACTGATCTCGATGCGACCCTCGCGTAGCGGGCAGCCAAGCGTCCACCGCTCGACCAGAGCACCAGGCGTCGACTCCTGCCGGGGTTCTCCAATGGTCTTGCAGCTGGCTGGAAAGACCGGGTCGATGGGCAGCCGCAGTTGATCGAGCACCGGTTGTTTCCACGTCACAAGGAAGATGCCCGGCGCCGTCTCGATGGCTTCGAGTACGGCCGGCCGAACCTCGTGGGCGCTCGCCGGCTTAAAGCAACAGAGCAATAACCAGACCATCAGGCTGGCGGTTCCAGGGCGGTTCATCGCGATTCGATGACCTGGTAGCGCGTGCGCAGTGCTTCGTAGAGCTCGTCGTTGGCAGCCTTACGGGCTGCCTGTCTCAAATCGGTCCGTACAGCTGCCTCAACTTCCTCAAGCGGTGGTTGGCGCGCCGGACTGCGGGCCTCGATGCGCACCAGGTGCCAGCCGTAGGCCGAGCGGATCGGTCCGCGCCATTCCCCGGTGGGCAGGTTCGCGACCGCGTTGGCGAAGTCCCGACCGAACAGTTCGACGATGTCGGCTTGCGAGCGTGCGACGAAGCTGGTCTGCAGCATGAACGGGTCGCCGGCAGTCTCGGGGTCACTGAGCGCAGCGGCAGCTGCTGCCTGGGCGTCCGCATGCCGCTGCTGGCTGAAGAAGCGGTGGGAAAAATTCAGCCGCTCGGGTTCGCGGTAGCTGTCCAGTTGCTCGGCGTAGTAGGCGGCCAATGCTTGCGGGTCAGGTTCTTCTGCGGTCGCAAGGTCCTCGGTCATGAAGGCGAGCTTCTGGGCCAGACGGCGGCGAACGATGACGTCGTCCTCGTCGAGACCGAGTGCGCGGGCTTCCGGATAGTAGATTTCCTCGCGGATCCAGTCCCTGAGCAGGCCGTCCAGCTCCTGAGGGGTTGGCTCGCGCCCGGCCTGAGCCAGCCACTGGTCATTCATGCGCTGCCGCTCGCCGGCGCTGATGACGATCTGGTACCGGCTGTCCGGGTGCATGCTCGGTCCGGTGAGCGCGAAAAGTGCTGCGCCCGCGAGCAGGAAGTAAACCAGCGGCTCCCGGAGGATGGTTTTTAGCAGCATCGTCATTCCGTGATTGACGATTGGCGAGACGGGATCTTACGTGCGCCGGTCCCGCCTGTCAGTGTCGGGTTGCGTCGCGAGAGCGGCGCCAGTACGGGCGTCGTCAACTTCATCCAACGTCACGGAAGTGCCGCCAATCTCAACGTGCATCTGCACATGTTGGTGCTCGATGGCCTGTTCGCGCCATTCTATGGTGTGCCGAAACTCACCGTCCCGACCATCGGTCGACTGGCCACCGCCGGGTTTCACCAGGGATGTACGCGCACCGGCATGCTGGTGTAACCCTTGACGAAGCTCGACTGCACCCGCTCGATCGGGCCGGTGATCTCGATGTGGCGGAAGCGCTGCATGATCTCCTCCCAGAGTACGCGCAGCTGCATCTCGGCCAGGCGGTTGCCCATGCAGCGATGCACGCCGAAACCGAACGAGAGATGGTGACGTGCGTTCGGTCGGTCGATCCAGAACCGATCAGGATCCTCGATCACCTCGTCATCCCGGTTGCCAGAGACGTACCACATGGCGACCTTGTCGCCCTTGCGGATGGTCTTGCCACCCATCTCGATGTCGCGCATCGCGGTGCGGCGCATGTAGGCGAGTGGTGTCTGCCAGCGAATGATCTCGGGCACCATGTTCGGGATGAGACCCGGGTTGCGCCGCAGTTTCTCGTATTCTTCAGGATTCTGATTGAGCGCCAGTACCCCACCCGAGATCGAGTTGCGGGTGGTGTCGTTACCGCCCACGATCAGCAGGATTAGGTTGCCAAGGAACTCCATGGGCGGCATGTTCCGCGTGTCCTGCCCGTGCGCCAGCATCGACAGCAGATCGGGTTTGAGGGGTTCATTCACTCGCGAGTCCCGCAGGCGGGTGAAATACTCAAGGCATTCGATGAGCGCCGCCCGGCGCACAGGTTCAGGCGTCGGGCCGCCGGCCAGTTCGCCTGAAGTCGCCATGTCCGACCAGTAGGTGAGCTTGCGCCGGTCATCAAAGGGAAAGTCGAAGATCGTCGCGAGCATCTGCGTGGTCAACTCGATCGAGACCAGATCGACCCAGTTGAATTCCTCGCCGACCGGCAGGCTGTCCAGAATGCGCGCGGCACGGCTGCGAATGGTGCCTTCCAGCTTGGCCAGGTTGACTGGCGCCACGACCCCCTGCACGGTCTTGCGCTGCACGTCGTGCTTCGGCGGATCCATCGCGATGAAGCTGGTGGTCTTGAAGTCTTCGGGTCGGTTGGCCAGCGTGATGCTGATATCCGACGAGAAGTCCTGATGGTTGCCATCGACCGCCATGATGTCGCGGAACCGGGTGATCGACCAGTACGGGCCGAAGAAGCTGTCGCTGCAGTAGTGGATCGGATCTTCCTGCCGCAGGCGGCGGAAGTAGTTCCAGTGGGTATCGGTCTGGAACAGTTCGGGGCGACTGACGTCGATTGCGTCCAGCGGTACTTCCCAGGGATCGGCAATCGTCAGATCTATGGTTACGGCCTCGGCCATGTTGCTCTCTCCTGCCGTTTGTGCCCTGACTCTACATACAGGCCCGCAGTTCGGGAACATTCCACCATCGATTCACGCGGAGGGGTTTGCCGTGACTACGTAGTTGCCATCAGCCCGTTTCAAGGCGGCTGGCAAACAATTCGCCGGCCTGATGGCCGGCGCACCTGAGATTCAGCGGCTTGAGGACGTCGGCTGACCATCCCATTACCGCTGGCGGCGGCCCCTCAGGGGCCACCCGGTCCGAAGATCCTCAGCGGCCTCCGAGCTGGTACGTCAGTTCCAGACCATAAGCACGCGGCACCGTGGTCTGCGACGGCACGCGGAACATCAACGCCTCGCCACCCTCGGCAATGTGAAGGACCCCGACTTCATCGAGCACGTTGTTCACGAAGCCGCTGACGATCCACTGCTCATCCGCGCTCGTCCAGGTTGCCCGCAGATCAAGACGTGCGAAATCGGGCGCCATCGAATCCTCGCTTTCGAACGCCGAGAAGTACACGTCGTCCGTCCAACTCCAGTTGCCGAACAGTTCGAGGTTGGACCCGCGGGTCAGCGGATACCGGTAGCTCGCCCACATCGACACTTTGCCTTCTGGCACCTGCAGCAACTGATTGCCCTTGATGTCCTGAGTGATCGCCTCGAACTCTGGATAGAGCGATGGCGGTGCCTCAAAGTTCGACGGGTTGGCCATACGCAGGCTCTCGGTGTATTCGCTCGGTGTGTAACTGAAATTGCCCCCTAACGTCAGCGAATCGGTCGCCAGCCACATCACTTCCGCCTCCACGCCAACGATCTCGGCGCCGGGCGCCTCCAGTACCGAGGTGGACGTGCCACCGATCTCGGATACCTCGGTCGCGAAGGTGTGGATGGTCTCGTAGTCGTACAAGTAGAACGAGCCATTTAACTGCAACGTGCCGTCAAACCACTGCGTCTTGTAACCGATTTCATAGGCAATCAGTTCTTCCGGTTCGTAGGTTGGCGTCTGGCTGAAATACACCAGACTGTACCCACCGGAGCGGTAACCTGAAGTTGCCGAGAAATACATCATGGCATCGTCGGTGAGGTTCCAATCAAGGTTGATGCGCCCGGTGAATTCCTCATCCGAACGCTTGAAAGGACGATAGACGCTCAATGCGAACGGAATGCCATTATTCGTGACCTTCTCGGTGACGATATGGCCATAGGGGTTGTCTTCTGTTACCGGTACCTCGATGAGGCCACCGTTGATAACGTTGACCGCTCGCAGCCCACCATAAAGCCCGAGGAAACCGGGATTGCCCACTGCGTTCAAGGCACCGGTCTCGGAATAGCGCCACAAGTTTTCCTCAGCCGTTACTTCGTCTTCGGCATAACGAATGCCCAGCGTCAGGGTGAACTTCTCGTTGATATCCCAGACCCCCTGAGTGTACGCGGCAAAGGCTTCGCGCTCAGTCTGTGTGGCGTACAGGAGATCGGTAGCCATCGAGGAGGGCCCTGCCTGCACATTGAGGCGCCTATTGGAACCGTCATCCCCGTACCAACGGGACGTCTGCAAGTTATTGTTAGCAGCATTATTCACAGCGTAGTTACGGGCGCAGCTCGCTGCTCCGTTAATTTCGCACATGCGCTTGGCCGAATAGAGATCAACAGCGGCATAGTCGCCCGCGGCAACTCGCGCTGCCTCACCGGCCCCGAACGCCAGTGCACTTGCGCTGATGCCTTCGAGACCTGGCGCGCCGATGGCGTTAGCCGCGGCAGCGGACAGTGCCGTCTTATCCTCATAGGCATCGACCATTCGGGCATTGTTGACGGACGAGTAGAAATCGCCACGCTGATCGATGGTGGCGTCATAGAAGAAGATACCGGAGGTGACGGAAATGCTATCGGTCAGATCATAGAATGCCTGAAATTCGTGCGAGCTGTAGTCGGCCTCGTGATTTACGTAGAACTGCCGATCCAGGTAAGCACTGTCGGTCAGGTCGTCATCCGTGATGCGCTGATACATCAGCGTGTTATAGCCATAAATGTATTTCAGCTGCAGATCTTCGTTGACATCCCAGGACAAGTTGAACTGGACGCCATTCTGGTCGAAGTTCTCCCAGTTGTGTCCGCTGGTCGCAGCACAGATGTCTTCGCCACTCAACGAGCCGTTGCCAGTAACGCACCCATTGTATTTCGCTGCATCCTGCGCGGTCGTATAGCCGTAGGAGTATGGCGATCCGACACCACTGCCCACGTCATACTTGCCCGAAAGGACAGCTGCCGCGTTCTGGAATCCATTGAGGTTTGGCGCCGCAATCACACCCGGATTGGCACCGTAGTGATCCATACCGGGCCGCAACGGTTGCGCGAGATCGGTCGCGCCCGTGAACGGGTTGGTGAATTCAAGCAAGCGCTGATTCGGGTCGAAAAAGTCACGAGCGAACGGATTGGTCTGGCCGGTATCTACCTTCCGAAAGCCTGGTACCAGATCGGTCGTGTTCCGATACGGGTTGTTCTGCTCGTTCAATACCACAACACCACCGCCGTTCGCACCACCAAAGACCCGGTCGGTCTCCATCCAGTTGGCTCGAATATTGGCTTCGACGTTGTCCGCGACCTGCCACTTAAACTGGATTGCCACGTTGTCAGTGTCAATGGAGTCGATGTCGCTGTGACTGTCGCCTATTTCGTCGATGACGCCGTCGCGCTCCCGGTAACTGAAATTGACCCGGGCAGAGATCGTATCGGTGAGCGGCCCGGACATCATGCCGTACGCTTCCTGCGTGCCATAGTTGCCGACAATACCCTTGATGGCTGCTTCGAATTCCGGTGTCGGTTCCTTGTACAGGATATTCATCGCACCACCGATCGCATTGCGACCGTAAAGCGTGCCCTGCGGTCCCCGAAGGATCTCGATCCGTTCAACATCCCAGAACGTGGCTGCAGTCGCGGTGAGTGAGTCTTCCGAGTACACACCGTTCATGTAAGTCGCGACACCCGGATCTCCACCCAGCGCACGCATGGGCCGGCCGACGCCGCGAACGGAAATGTCATACGGCATGATGATCGTTGCCGGAATGAAGTTCTGCAGATCTTCCTGGTTACGGATACCAAAATCGTCGATGAACTCCCCCGTGAAGGCTGTAATCGAGATCGACGTATCCTGAATGGACGCTTCCTGACGTTCCGCGGTGACGATCACTTCCTCGATACGTCGCCCGCCCCCCTCATCTGCTGCCATCGCAACAGGCACGCACAAGAAACCGCATAGCG
>JBMTYG010000103.1:0-11603 GCA_049454295.1 Pseudomonadales bacterium | reverse complement strand
CCATCGGAACTGGCGCGCGGTCGACTGGGATTTCTCGACCGGTTTCTGACGCTCTGGATCTTTGTCGCGATGGCTCTCGGTGTGCTGCTTGGCCGTGTTTTCGAGGGGCTTCCCGGCGCCATTGAGCGACTCTCGGTCGGAACGACCAACATCCCGATTGCCATCGGCCTCATTCTGATGATGTATCCCCCGCTCGCGCGTGTGCGCTATGAGTCACTGCCACAGGTCTTTGCCGATCGTCGCCTCCTGCTGTTATCACTTGTCCAGAATTGGCTGATCGGGCCCGTGCTGATGTTCGTGCTGGCGGCGCTGTTTCTGGGCGATCATCCGGCTTACATGACGGGAGTCATCTTGATCGGCCTGGCGCGGTGCATTGCCATGGTCGTGGTCTGGAATCAGCTTGCCGAGGGCGACAATCAATACGTGGCTGCTCTTGTTGCGTTCAACTCGGTATTCCAGATTCTTTTTTTTAGCGCCTACGCCTGGTTCTTCCTCGCCTACTTGCCCGCCGTCCTTGGGTTTGAGGGTAGCCTCATCGAGATCAGCCTGTGGACCATCGCAGAGGCGGTTCTGGTCTACCTGGGTATCCCGTTCCTTGCGGGGTATCTCACACGCCGCTTGCTAATTGCTCGACGTGGATCTGGCTGGTACGAGCAGCATTTCCTGCCGCGCGTTGCGCCGCTCACTCTCGTGGCTCTGCTCTTCACGATCGTTGCGATGTTCAGTCTGAAAGGCAACGACATTCTCTCCCTTCCGCGCGATGCGCTGCGTGTGGCGATCCCGCTCACGCTTTACTTTGTGATTATGTTCGGTGTTAGTTTTCTCATGGGGCGCCTTCTCGGCGCCGATTATCCGCGCACGACGGCAGTTGCGTTCACAGCTGCCGGTAACAACTTCGAGTTGGCGATTGCGGTTGCCATTGCCGCATTTGGTCTAGCGTCGCCGGTCGCTTTCGCGGCGGTGATCGGACCGCTGGTCGAGGTTCCTGTGCTGATCATGCTGGTCAACGTGGCTTTCTGGCTGCGGGGGCGCTGGTTTGGCAGAAGCTCATCCGCAAGAGGTAACGGAATATGATCGATCTGCGCGGCCACGTGGCCGTGGTGACGGGTGCCAGCAAGGGCATCGGCAAGGGGATAGCGGCTGGGCTTGGCGAAGCCGGTATGACGGTCTATGTCACCGGACGAACCAGTGAACAGTCCAGCGCTGGCGATCTGACCATTGAGGCGACGGCAAGGCTTGTCGACGCCCAGGGTGGTCGCGGTATTCCTTGCCGCGTTGATCATACGGATGACCAGCAAGTCGAAGCGCTCTTCCAACGCGTCCGTGACGAATCGGGTCGCCTCGACGTTCTGGTAAACAATGCCTATCAGATCCCCGATCCACCTGTGTTCAGCGGTGGCTTTTGGGAGCATTCCGTCGCGCTGTGGGACACCCAGTGTGGTGTCGGATTAAGAGGCTACTATGTGACATCTGTGTACGCGGCGCCGCTGATGGTGGCCGCGGGCCGTGGTCTGATCGTCAATATCTCCTCGCGCGGTGGTCGCGAGTATGTGTTCAGCGCGTCCTACGGCGTCGGTAAGGCTGGCGTCGACCGTATGGCGCGAGATATGGCGCACGAGTTGCGCCCCTACGGCGTCGCCGCGGTCTCGCTCTCGCCTTCGAAGGTCAAAACCGAATTTGTTCTCGAGCAAGTGGCGCGCGGCATGATGCAACTTGATCCCGCGACGGCGCAGTCAGTGATGCTGTCGGGACGCTGTATTGCCGCGCTGGCCCGAGCCCCGGATCTCATGGCGCGCAGCGGCAGTATTCTCACGGTCTCCGAGGTGGCACAAGCCTATGGTGTTAAAGACCCTGACCGGGAATGATCCCAAGGGGGTCCCAGCTTGACGGAAGAATGACAGCCTTCACGCGTGCAGGTATAAAGGTTGCGCTAGGTATTGGCGGGGGAATGATCATGGCAGCAGGACGTAACGACCGTAATCAGCAGCTTCTGGTGCGTGAGACACCGACAGGCGAGGTCGGTCCGGAGCACTTTGAAGTGCAGGAAACGGACATACCAAGCCCGGGCGAAGGCGAGGTCCTGATTGAGACGCACTATCTCACGATGGATGCTGCTCTGCGGCTGATCATGCGCAACAGCAGCGATTTCCTGTTTCGGTTAGGGCCAGGCGATCTGGTGCGTAATACCGTTGTTGGGCGCGCGGTCACTTCGCGTCATCCAGGGTTTGCGGCTGGCGACTACGTGGTCGCGCATACGGGTGTGCAGAGTCATGCCATCGCCAAAGGTGACGAACTTGAAAAATGTGACACGGATCTTGCGCCGGCCTCGTCTTGGCTGGGTCCCTTCGGTGTATCGGGACTCACCGCCTATTTTGCGACGTTTGCTGAGTGCCGTCCGCAGCCTTGTGACACGGTGGTGGTGAATGGTGCGGCAGGTGCGGTTGGCTCGATGGCCGGGCAGTTCGCAAAGCTCGCGGGGGCTCGGGTCATCGGTATCTGCGGTAGTGACGAGAAATGTCGTTGGCTCGAGGAGGACTTGGGCTTCGATCGTGCGATCAACTATCGCAATGGCGACCTGTATGCCCAGCTGGTGGACGCAGCCCCAGATCGGATCAACTATGTGTTCGACAATGTGGGTGGCCGAGTCCTTGATGAAAGCCTCCGCTGGATCGCCATGCATGCCAAAGTGCTGTTGTGCGGGTCCACGTCGCAGTACGGCGCAGAGGCGATTGCGGGTCCCGGGCAGTACATCTGGCTCGGCACTATGCGTGCGTCTCTGCAGGGTTTCGTTGTGTTTGATTATGAGCAACGCTATGCCGAGGCTCGTCGGCACATGGCGCGCTGGGTCAAGGAAGGTCGTCTCAAGCTGCCGGAACACGTTATCGATGGCGACATCGGCGATTTTGGAGCCGGCTTCCGAGATTTCTACCGCGGAGCAAACTTCGGGAAGATGCTCCTCAGGCTGCCGGCTGCGCGTTAATGGGATGGGCGCGGACCCTGAGCGCGCTGTGCTGGAGCTGTCATGACTGAGTCCTACAGGGCGGGCTCTCCCAGGCTCGACCCGATCGAACCGAATCAATTGTCCGACGCGCAGCGGAGCCTCGTGGCCGCTGTGGAGCAGGGGCCACGCGCCCAGAAGCACGGTCGGATTGGTATGGCGGGTCCTTTCGGCGTTTGGCTTCGTGCGCCTGAGTTGGGTGATGCGGCTCAGCGCTTTGGGGTCGCGGTGCGGTTTACCACGAGCCTGCCGGAACAAGTCAAAGAAATAGCTATTCTCACCGTGGGTGCGTACTACCGCGCTCGGTTTGAGTTTTTTGCTCATGCCGCCCTGGCACGTGCGGCCGGAGTGGATGACGGAGTCATTGAGGCATTGCGAACGGGTGCGACGCCGGCTTTTGCAGGTGCGCGCGAGCGCGCTGCCCACGAACTCACAACGGCCTTACTGATGCGTCATGCTTGGACAGACACGGAGTACGATCTGGCGAGGCAGCAGTTCTCGGAGCAGGAGCGCGTCGAGCTGGTGACCGTGATTGGGTATTACTGTCAGATTTCTCTCACGTTGAACGCGTTCTGCGTCCCGCTACCGGAAGGAGCCGATGATCCCTTCCCTGAATCGGCACCCTGATTTCGGTAAGTACATATACTCGGCGCATTTTAGATATGTAGTAACGCATTTCACCCGGCCTAATTCGCTGGTTTCAACAGGAGGACCTCACCGTGTCGTTATTGCCCCAAGGATATCCCGCCGAAGCGTTTGCTGCGTTTGACTATCTAAAGGGTCGTGAGCAGCTGTCTGTGGATGATCTGAAGGTGCTTGCGATGATCGAATGCTACGGAGAGGCGTTCTATTTTCGCTTGGCCGCCAATGTCTCGAATGCGGAGGCGAAAGCCATGCTGACCCGTAACGGACAGGAAGAAAGGGGGCACGCGCATCGCGTGCTGAAGGCGATTCGGCAAAAGTCTGGCGTCGAATGGTCGCTCCCTGCAGACGCAGAAAACCCCTTCTTTGCCGCACTTCCCTTGGCGCTAGATTGTGATAGCGCAATTCTGAGCGCGCTGGAATCCGGGGAAGCCGATGGCGATCTTTCCTATCAACAGTGGGCGGCGCGGGAACCGGACCCTGTGATTGCAGAACTTCTGCGCCAGAACGGCAGCGAGGAGTCTCGCCACGGCGAACGAGCGACGCGGGTGCGCGCGCTCCTTGGCCTGGGTTGACGCCCTTGAGCGCCTTGTTCGGCGAGCTGTTTCAGTTGGGACACGTGGTTCCCTCTATCGACGAGGGCATGAAGGCCTGGAGCCTCGCGGGGTTAACCGAGTGGCAGGTGTTGCGTGACTATCCCGTGCTCGAATGGCGCTACGGCGACGAGATTGTGGAGATTCCGATCGACGTCGCGCTCGCGTGGAGCGGCGCGGTGCAGATTGAACTGATTGCGCCGCGCGATCGAACGCCCTCCATGTATCGGGAGTTTCTGGATGTGCATCCGCAAGGCGGGTTGCAGCATTTCGGTTACCGTCCGGCGAGCTACGACACGGCGCTCGCGCAGGCGCTTGCCGCAGGTTGGACCTGGTGGCTCGGAGGGCTCGTTACGCCCTCCCGTCCGTTTGCCTATTTGCGACCTCCGCCGGGATCGCCCATGGTCATCCCGGCAGAAATCAGCGGCAGCGAGTGACGGGGAGTGGTTGCATCACGCCCGCAGGTAATGGGCGGAGTGTCTTCAAAGAGGGGGAACTGGGATGTCGACGCCGGTCAAGGATCGTTTCAGTCTGGTTGGTCACGTGGCCGTGGTCACGGGTGCGGGAAGGGGAATCGGCGCGGGTATTGCGCGCGCATTTGCTGAGTGTGGCGCAAGCGTGGTGGTAGCCGCGCGGCGCACCCAGGAAATTGAGGTCGTCGCGGAACAGATACGAGCGTCGGGCGGCCAGGCGATTGCCGTGACCACGGATGTCACTGACGACAAGGCGCTCGACGCGCTGGCGCGTGCGGCGGTCAATACCTTCGGCAAGCTCACGATCTGGGTGAATAACGCGGGTGGATCGCCCATGCGCATGCCGCTAAAGGATTTACCGCGTGAAGAGTGGGACCGCACGATTGCGCTCAACCTGACCTCGATTTACACCGGCTCGATCACAGCTGCGCGCCATATGACCGCAGGGAGCATCATCAACATCACCTCCGGAGCAGGCACGGGGCCTGTACCCGGCAGCGCGCATTACGGCGCAGCCAAAGCCGGCACTAATTCGCTCACCTGGACGCTGGCGGCGGAATTTGCGCCGCAGATACGGGTGAACGCGGTAGCGCCCGGCGCTATTCCGACCGAGGTCATGTTGAAGGCGCTGGGCAAGACCGAGGATCAGCTCGACGAGATTCTGGCTGAATGGAAGATTCCGCTCGGACGGCTCGGTACACCAGAGGACATAGCAGCGGCCTGTGTCTACCTGGCGTCTGATGCGGCGAGCTGGGTCAGTGGCGAAATCATTCGCGTGGGTGGCGGCGCACGGCCGCGCTGATCGGCGCAAAGTTCAAGACGATTCGGAGATAACTATGAGCAAGGAGTTCGGGGCAGCGTCGTCTACTGACGATGTGTTGGGCGGCATCAATCTGGTAGGCAAGACCGTCGTTGTGACAGGCACGTCGGCGGGTCTTGGAATCGAAACCGCACGTGCGCTCGTTAGTCACGGGGCGCGGGTGTTGGGCGGTGTGCGCGACCTCGACAAAGCCTATCGGGCTACGCAAGCGGTACGTGCCGCAGCGACGGGTGGTGGGTCGTTCGATCTCTTTGCCCTTGATCTTGCAAATCTCGCGAGCGTGCGCAGCGCAACGGAAGGGCTTCGCGCGCAGCTTGGATCGATTGATCTCATCATTGCGAATGCAGGTGTCATGGCATGTCCGCAAGGCGTGACCGCCGACGGTTTTGAAACGCAATTCGGTACCAATCATCTCGGTCACTTCACTTTCGTCAATCGCCTCTGTGGACTACTTGCTGATGATGCGCGTGTGGTTTTGCTGTCGTCAGGTGCGCACCGGTTTTCTGATGTTGACCTGGATGATCCCGGGTTCGCGCGTTCTGCCTACCACCCGTTTATTGCCTATGGTCGATCGAAAACGGCGAACGTGCTGCATGCCGTCGCGCTGGATGCTCGGCTGCGCGGACGCGGGCCTCGAGTGACCGCTGTACATCCGGGGGTTATTCAGACCGAACTGGGGCGCCACATGACGCCTGATCTGCTTGCACAGATCATGCCTTCGGGTGATCAGCCGGCGTTTACCTTCAAG
The DNA here is from genome assembly GCA_049454295.1 of Pseudomonadales bacterium. Classification (GTDB taxonomy): domain Bacteria; phylum Pseudomonadota; class Gammaproteobacteria; order Pseudomonadales; family Azotimanducaceae; genus UBA7803. Next base: position 5,329 of record JBMTYG010000103.1, on the reverse strand, counting down.
ACCACGGGTCAAGGGGCTGCCACGTCGGTATGGGCGGGTGTTGTCGCGCCGAGAGAGGCGGTGGGCGGTCACTACTGTGAGGACTGCCACGTGGCCGAGTTGACGGACGATCCTCAATCGCGGACCGGTGTTCGTGGGTATGCGCTGGATGCGCGGCGGGCAGAAGCCCTGTGGGCGTTGAGCGAGACGTTGGTGGGAGAATCTTTCGACGTGGCGTGATCACCAAGAGGTGATAATCGGCGCGGCGATGGTGGACGCTGGAGCCAGTGCTCCGTGGGGCTGAAAGGCGAGCATGCCGTCGATGGTCAGGCGTGACCAGCCGTGTACCACGCTCCAGATAGCGTTGGCACGCTTGTACAGCTCGACAGAGTCGAGCTGCGCTGGCGCACAAGCGGCTGCCGTCGCCGCCAATAGCCGATCGAAGCCGTCATTGGCCGCGGTTTTTAACGCCGGATAGTCGGTGAATGCCCAGACGCCGGGCCGCTCCAACCCGAACATGACACGGTACAAGTGTGGGCAGGAGACGGCGAAATCGGTGTACACGTCGCAGAGCCCGATAAGACGCTGCTTGGGATCGGCTTCAAGGAAGTTGTCAAATCGCGCCGTCAGTTCTCGAAAACCCGAGGCTGCGACTTCTGCCAGGATCTCGCTCTTTGACGCAAAGTGCCGGTACGGCGCGTTGGTACTCACCCCGGCCTGCTTCGCTAGCTCGCGCAGACTGAGCGTCTCGTAAGCCCCCTGATCGATTGCGCGTCGCGCTACCGCGAGGACGGTCTCCCGCAAGTTGCCATGGTGGTAAGGGTGGTGGGGCTTTCGCAGATCGTCTGACATGGGTTGACTATAGCGCGATCGCGGCGTGTACACTATGCACATTGTGTACGGCGTATACTTCATGCACCCGTCGAAATCGATTGTCATCGTGATGGTCTGTGGCGCTCTCTCTGCCTGCTCGGCTCCGTCCGGCGATGGGCAGGCGGTAGCACCGATTGAAAAGCTGGTTCAGGTCGCTGAGCCGGTGGCGGCCTCGAGTTCTCTACCGGTCGCTGCCATGGGTCGTCTCGAGCGCGATGAAGAGTCGACCCTGGGTTTTCTTGCCGGAGGGGTTGTCGACCGAATTCTGGTGGACATCGGTGATCGAGTTAGCAAGGGACAGGTTCTAGCCAGTCAGGCACCAACAGCGCTTGATGCGGCGCTCGCGCAGGCGCGAGAGCAGGAGATTCAGGCACGGCGCGATCGCGATCGCGCCGCGGGGCTGCTTGCGAAACAACTGGTGGCGCGCCAGGTGCTCGATGATGCCGACACGCGCCTTCAATTGGCCGAGGCTGCTCGCCGCAGCGCGGTCTTTGCCGCAGATAACGCGCGAATCGTCGCGCCGGCGGATGGCGTTGTTTTGCGGCGGTTGGCAGAACCCGGTGAGGTCGTTGGGGCAGGCGCTCCGGTCCTTGCGATCAGCGGTGGGCGGGGCGGCTGGCGTATGCACACGATCGTGGCGGATCGTGACGGTATCCGGTTACGGGTCAATGATCGCGCGACGGTCCGCATTGATGCTCTCGGGGGTGCGGAATGGCCGGCGCGAGTCGACCGTGTGGGTGGCGAGGCTGATCTTGCGAGTGGCGGTATCGCAATTGAACTCGTGCTTGAACTCCCCCCGTCGAACGAGATTGAACGCCTGCGCTCGGGGCTTGTGGCGTCGGCTCGGATTGATAGTTCGCAGGACTCGGGGCTTGCCATTCCGACCGCTGCCCTTGTGGCGGTAGATCAGGGGCGAGGTCAAATCTTTGTCGTTCGTGATGGAGTAGCCGTACAAACGGAAATCAGTCTGGGTGACGTTGGAGTTGAACACGTCCGCGTCGTGGGAGGTCTCCGCTCGACAGATGCGGTGGTGATTGCGGGCGCTCCCTATCTCGCCGACGGTGAGCCGGTGACTGCGGTCGTTGGCGCAGAAGAGTGAGTATCTGGTCGTTCGCAATTGCGCGCTGGCAATTCACCAGCGTCGTGCTCCTGTTCCTCGCGGCGCTTGGTGTATTTGCCACCTTGTCGATACCGCGACAGGAAGATCCAACCTTTCCGATTCCGGTCACCACGGTGATCGTCTCCTATCCTGGTGCCGATCCGGCAGACGTTGAGCGTCTTGCCATCGATCCGCTCGAAGATGTCATTGCCGAACTCGAGGACGTGGGCGAATTGCGTTCTACGAGTGAGAACGGATTGGGCATCATTGAGGTTGAATTCGAATGGGACGTTGACCCCGACGACAAGTACGACGAAGTGGTGCGCGAGGTTAATGCGCTGCGCGGCGAACTTCCCTCCGGCGTGCGCGAAATCAGGTTTAGAAAAGCGAACCCGGGGCTCGTGAACATCCTGCAAGTCGCGCTGGTTGCTCCCACGTTGGATGCGCGACGGCTAAAGAACCTGGCGGAGGATCTCGAAGAATCGCTAGAGGCGGTGCCCGGTATTCGTCGCGCCGAATCCTGGGGATTTCCCGCCCCAGAAGTACGCGTCACGCTCGATCTACCGCGCATGGCCGCGTTTAGCATCGACGTTGCAACACTGGATCAGGCGATTGCAGCCGAAGGCTCGAGCGTGTCCGCGGGTGCCGTCGACGTCGGTGAGCGCCGCTATAACCTGAAAGGCACGGGTCACTACGATCGCGTTGAAGACGTGGCCAACACAGTGGTCGCCACGCGCGACGGCAGAGCTGTGCTGGTGCGTGACATTGCGGACGTGCGCTGGTCTGTTGAGGAGCCGACCTATCTTGCGCGCTACAACGGCACCCGCGCCGCCTTCGTGACGGCGAACATGAAGGACGGTTTCAGTATCTTCGCTGTGCAGGCGGGGCTTGATCAGCGGCTCGAAGCCTTTCGCCACCGCCTGCCGCCGGGCGTGCGGCTGGAAGTGGGATTCAGACAGGCAGATAACGTGGCCGACCGATTGACGCGGCTCGGGATCGACTTCTGCATCGCGCTTGCGTTGGTATCGATCACGCTGCTGCCGCTCGGTGTACGTGCTGCGGGCATTGTGATGGTGGCGATTCCGCTGTCGCTTGCGCTCGGTGTCGCCGCGCTCTGGTTTCTGGGGTTCTCCCTTAACCAGCTGTCCATCGCTGGATTTGTGGTCGCGTTGGGGTTGCTTGTCGACGACGCGATTGTGGTGGTGGAAAACATTTCGCGACATCTGCGCGAACGGGGTGATCGAATCCGCGCGGCGATCAATGGCACGCGTCAGATTTCGTTGGCTGTTCTCGGCACGACCGCGGTGTTGATCCTCGGATTTCTGCCGTTACTCAACCTGCCGGAAGGCGCGGGCAAATTCACCCGCGGGTTGCCCCTCGCAGTGGTAGCGACGGTCACCGCGTCGCTTCTTGTGGCCTTTACCGTGGTGCCCTTCCTCGCGAGCCGCTGGTTGCCGCGCGACCCGCATGCGGAAGGAAATCGTTTGTTACGGGGCTTGCAGAGCGTCATTCGGCGAACCTATGCGCCGGTTTTGCGGGTTGCGCTCAGGTCGCCTTTGCTCGCGCTTGGGCTCTGTACAGCCCTCTTTATCGCCTCCCTGGCGCTTGTGCCTGCGCTGGGGTTTTCGCTCTTTCCAGCCGCTGATAAGCCGCAGTTTCTGATTCGGATTGATGCGGCCGAGGGATCGTCATTGCCAGCCACGAACAAGGCGCTGGAGTTTGTCGAACGGGTGTTGGACGAAACGCCCGGCGTGACGCAGTACATGGCAAATCTGGGGCGCGGCAATCCGCTGATTTACTACAACGAGTTTCAACAGGAGACCCGATCCACCATCGCCGATATCTTTGTGATGCTCGAGCGCTGGGAGGGTAGGCAATCGGAGCGACTACTCGATGCTCTGCGTCAGCGCTTATACGCCTATCCCGACGCGCGCATCACCGTTGGGCAATTTCAGAATGGTCCGCCGCTTGATGCGCCCATCGCGGTGCGCGTGTTGGGACCAGATCTCGCGACTCTGGCGGTCCTGGCGCGCGAGATCGAAACCACGCTTGCAGAAATCCCGGGTGTGCGTGACGTGGACAATCCGCTGCGGCTGCCGCGTATCGATCTTGATCTCGGATTCGATGCGCTCGAGGCAGGGCTCCTTGGGGTTGCGAGTGCCGATCTCGATCGGGCGATGCGTCTTGCGAGCGCCGGGCTTCCGAGCAGTCGGCTGCGCGACGAGCGTGGTGATGATTACGCGGTTCAACTGCGGCTGCCGTCAGGACTACACCCAACGCTTGATGTGCTCGATCACGTTCATTTCATCAGTCGGACGACCGGCGCGACCATACCTTTCCGTCAGCTCGCTGAGCCAAGGCTGGTGAGTGGTCCGAGCCAGATCGAGCGCTTCAACCGCGAACGGATGGTCATGGTCACGGGAGAGGTAAAAGATGGCTATGTGACGGGCGACGTCTCTGCCGCGGTTTATCGCGCTCTTGAGGGGTATGACTTGCCATCGGGTTATCGAATAGAAGCGGGCGGTGAGGCCGAGGCAACCGCGAGCAGTTTGAGCGGACTGGGAACGGCGGTGCTGATCGCGGTGTTCAGTATCGTCGCTGTACTCGTGCTTGAGTTTGGGAGTTTCAGAAGCACGCTGATCGTGGTGGGCGTCGTGCCTTTCGGTATTTTGGGTGCGCTCATCGGGCTCTACGTCACGGGTTATCCGCTCAGCTTCATGGCGATCATCGGATTCATCGCGCTGGTGGGCATTGAAATCAAGAACAGCATTTTGCTCGTTGATTTCACCAACGAGCTGCGTCGGGAGGGCGTTGCCCTCGATGAAGCGATCGCCCGGGCAGGCGAGCTTCGGTTCCTGCCCGTTGTCCTGACGTCGGTCACAGCGATTGGCGGCTTGATGCCGCTGGCGGTGGGCGGGTCCGCGCTGTATTCCCCGCTGGCGATCGTGCTGATCGGCGGTCTTGTCAGCTCGACGGTGCTTGCGCGTGTTGTAACACCGCTCATGTACAAGCTGCTGCCACCGGTTGTTTAGATCGTCGGCGCTGCCGCCATTGCCGCAGCGCGGCTCCGCCGGCGATGAGCGCCAGGAGCGATGCGGGTGACGGTGCCGGCGCGCTGACGCTGCCGACATCGCCCGCGAGAATCGCGGTGTTAGCCTGGCTTTCGTAGGCAGCGGCAAGAATCTCAAAGGTATTCGTGCTGCCGCTCCAGGTGACCTCTATCCACCCGTAGTTGAAGTTGGATCCGCTACCGAAGACGAAGCCCATATAGCTGCCGGACCCAAAGTCCGGCGAGGTGTTTACAACGGGACCGAAGGTCACCACTGAGAAAAGCGTTTTATAACCGTTGGACGCAAACGATAGTGAGCTGTCGATGGT
>JBMTYG010000102.1:0-11643 GCA_049454295.1 Pseudomonadales bacterium | reverse complement strand
CACCTGCAACGTCATCCCGACCGAGGAAGAGCAGATCGCGTTGCGCGACTGGGTGGCCTCGGGCAAGCGCTGGTTCGCGTTGCATGGCACGAACTCGATCCTCGAATTCCTGGCGTCCGGGAAGGTTGATGCGCCTGCGCGGGCGCCTGTCTTCATGGAAACCTTGGGCTCGCAGTTTTTGGCGCACCCACCGATTCAACCCTTCCATGTCCACATCACCGACCCCAACCACGAACTGGTGCGCGGGGTGAACGAGTTCGATACGGACGACGAGCTGTATCTGTGCCGGATCCATGGCGAGCTTGAGGTGCTGCTGCACACGTACTTTGAAGGCGCTGCGACCGGCTTTGTTGAGGAAACCTGGACGGGCAATGACAAGCGCCCGGTGTATTACATCCACCGCGTGGGTGGCGGCGAAGTGCTCTACCTGAACCTCGGTCACTGCCGCGGCCATTACGACATGCGAGATCTCAATGTCCCGTTCTATCCGAAGGTCGAGCGCGGCAGCTGGGACAAGCCTGAGTACTACGAACTGCTGCGTCGCGGCATTCGTTATTGCTGCCGCTGAGCGTCCGCGGCTCAACGTCATCGGGAGAATCTAATGCCGAAGCCCTTTCGGTTCGGACTGCAGACCTTCAACGCGCCTTCAGCTCGCGAATGGGCTGACAAGGCGCGCCAGGCTGAAGCGCTGGGCTATTCAGCGTTCCATCTGGCGGACCATTTGCTCGGTCCCGGGCCTGCCCTTGCGCGCACCAATCACCCGGAGCAAAACCTCGCCGCGATACCGGCCATGGCCTACGCCGCGGCGGTGACGAGTACCATCAAAATCGGGTGTCGTGTGTTCTGCATCGATTACCACAACCCGCTGGTCCTCACGAAATCCGCGATGACCATCGACCTGCTCTCGGACGGCAGGCTCGAGTTTGGTCTTGGTGCTGGTTGGCTCAAGGACGAATACGGTGCCATCGGTCTGCCTTTTGATTCGCCGGGGACGCGAATCAACCGGCTGGCGGACGTTATTGAGGGGGTCAAGGCATTCCGGCGCGGCGGGATGCTTTCAGTCAAGAACTCAACGCTCGACTGGCAGGAATTTGAAGGGGTGCCACGCCCACTCGGGTCAGTGCCGATCATGGTCGGTGGCGGCAGCCCTAAGGTGCTGCGGCTCGCTGGGCGCGAGGCTGATATCGTGAGCCTCAATTTTAACAATCGCGCGGGTGTGATCGGCCCGGATGGCATCATGACCTCTTCACGGGAGGAGACTCAGCGGAAGCTTGGCTGGGTGCGCGAGGGGGCTGGTGAACGATTCGATGAACTCGAGATCGAGATCGGCGCCTACTTTACCTTCGTGATGGATAATCCGGAGCCGATGCTTGCGAACTTCGCGCAGATGTTCGGTGTCTCCCAGGATGACATGCGTGAGCATCCGCACGCGCTCTTCGGCTCGGTGGATACGGTTTGTGCGGAACTTGAGCGCCGTCGCGAGCTGCACGGTATTTCCTACATCACCGTGAGCGAAACCGCGATGGAGGCTTTCGCACCGGTAGTCGCGCGCCTGCACGGCAAATGAGTACGCTGGCGGCGGCCCGCGCGGAGCTTCTGGCGAAAACCACGCGCTCGCAGGGGATTGCCGGCGAGCGAGCCGAGGTGCTCAACTCGGGCCTGGCGGCTAACCTGGAAATGCCGCACCCGATCTTCATTGAACGTGGGGCTGGCCCGTATGTGTGGGATGCCGACGGCAATCGCTACATCGACACATCGGTGGGGTTTGGGCTGCATATGCTCGGGCACCGACACCCGGATATCGAAGCAGCAATCAAGGCGCGCACTGAGCTTGGCTGGATGTTTGGGATCCACACGACGAGCCAAATGAAGCTCGCCACCCTGCTGCATGAAGCAAGCCCCTGTGCTGAGCGGGTCGTGTTCTGTAACTCCGGCACTGAAGCGACGATGTATGCCATTCGCGCTGCGCGCGGCTTCACCGGCCGCGAGCGAATCGCTATTTTCGACGGTGCCTATCACGGTGCGCATGACTGGGGTATGTGGGTCGCCGATCCTGGCAGTCCGCGCGATGCGCCGACCAAGCTGCCCATGGGTCGGGGGGTCCCCAGCGCGCTGGCCGACCTGGTGCTGATGCTGCCCTACCGCAACCGCGGTGCGTTCGACCTGATTCGGCAAAACGCCAATTCTCTCGCCATGGTTTTGGTCGAGGGCGTGCAGAGTTCAAACCCCCAGCCGCTCGCGGGTGAGTTTCTCGGCGAGCTTGCGGAGGTCTGTCGCTCGTGCGGGGTCCTGTTCGGTATCGACGAGGTGATTACCGGCTTTCGTCTCGCGTACGGGGGCGCGCAGGCCCGCTTCGGTGTGACACCTGATCTAGCCACTTACGGCAAAGTGCTGGGCGGCGGGCTGCCGGTGGGCGCCATCGCCGGTCGGGCGGATATCATGGAGGTCTTCACCGGGCTTGGCGCACGCAACGGTATCTTTTCCGGCGGCACGTTTTCCGGCAATCCGCTGACCATGGAAGCCGGCGCGGCAGCGGTTGGGCATCTGCAAGCCCACCCGGAGATCTACGTCGAACTGGAGAATCGAGGCAATCGACTGGCGCGTTCGATAAACGAGTATTGCCAATCCCGCCAACTTCCGGTGCAGATGAAAAACGTGGGCAGCATGTTCCACCTGTTTTTCCAGCGCGAGCCGATCGACAGCATGCGCGATGTGTTGGCCGCAAATACGCGCGCCGAAAAAGCGTTTTACCTGCACGCACTCAATCGGGGTGTTCTGGTGCCCGGCACTCAGCGCGCATTCCTGTCCGCCGCCCACGGCGATGCCGAGGTAGACGAACTCATTGCAGTGTTCACCGCATCGCTCGACGATGTTCAGGCGGAGGGGCTCTTCGCCTGATCGCGCTGTCCGCGCCTTTCGGACGCGTCATATAATCCCAACACTCGTAAAAATAGCAGTCGGCAGCCGCACGCCGTGGGAGAAGATGATGAGTGGATTAGGGCGCACGGAACTCGGCGGTCTTCAGGTCGCATCGGAACTCGATGCGCTCGTGCGTCATGAAATCGCCCCCGGTACCGGCATTGAACCGGATGCGTTCTGGGTCGGATTCGCGGCGCTGCTGCGCGATCTGGTCCCCACTAACCGGGCACTCCTCGCACGTCGGGACGCGCTGCAGCGCGAGATAGATGCCTGGCATAGGGCGCGCCGCGGGCAGGCTCATGATCCGGCCGCTTACAAGGCTTTTCTTGAGTCCATCGGCTACCTGGTTGCCACTCCCCCCGATTTCCGGATTGAGACCTCGGGTGTGGATGATGAAATTGCCCACATCGCCGGTCCTCAGCTCGTGGTCCCGGTCATGAACGCACGGTATGCCCTAAATGCAGCAAACGCGCGATGGGGCAGTCTGTACGATGCGCTGTACGGGACCGATGTGATCCCGGAGACTCCCGGGCGGGAAAAGGGCGCCAGCTACAATCCGGCGCGCGGCGAGCTCGTGGTGGCCCGCGCGGCCGAATTTCTGGATCAGACGGTTCCTCTCGCTGGCGCGAGTCACCGCGACGTCATTCTTTATGCGATCGGGGTCGGATCCGGGGATCGGCAGCTTCGCGCGATCCTGAACGACGGCAACAGCACGGGGCTCGAGGAGACCGCTCAGTTCGTCGGTTTCGTCAATGAGGCGGATCCCTCTGCGCTGCTTCTGCGTCACAACGATCTCCATATCGAGATTCAGATCGATCGGTCGCATCCGGTCGGGGCGGTCCATGCGGCGGGTGTGAAGGATGTGCTGCTGGAATCGGCGGTCACAACAATCCAGGACTGCGAAGACTCTGTTGCTGCGGTCGACGCGGCCGACAAGTGCGCCGTGTACCGTAACTGGCTTGGACTCATGCGGGGCGATCTCGCGGAGACCGTGGTCAAGGGGGACACGACTATCAGGCGTACACTCAACCTCGATCGCGCGTATACCGCCCGCGACGGTAGTCCACTCACTCTGCCGGGTCGCAGCCTGATGCTGGTGCGTAATGTCGGACATCTGATGACGACGGACGCGGTGCTGGATGCCGACGGCGCTGAGATTCCCGAGGGGATCCTCGATGCCGCGATCACGGCTTTCTGTGCCTTACACGATCTGAAGGGTCTTGGCCGGCTGCGCAATTCGCGCACAGGCAGCTTGTACGTGGTAAAGCCCAAGATGCATGGGCCCGAGGAGGTCGCGTTCGCCTGCGAAGTCTTCGGTCGGGTAGAAGCGCTGCTCGGTCTCGCCCCGAACACGATCAAGATGGGTGTGATGGACGAGGAACGGCGCACGACGGTCAATCTCAAGGCCTGTATCTATGCCGCGCGTCAGCGCATCGTCTTCATTAATACGGGTTTTCTCGACCGCACGGGGGACGAGATCCATACCAGCATGGAGGCAGGGGCATTTCTGCCGAAAGACCAAATCAAGGCCGAGCCTTGGATTCAGGCGTACGAGAACGCAAACGTCGATGCTGGTCTTGCGGCGGGATTCAGCGGGCATGCCCAGATAGGAAAGGGCATGTGGCCCAAGCCCGATGAAATGCAGGAAATGCTCGAGACCAAGATTGCGCACCCGCGTGCGGGCGCTAACACGGCGTGGGTCCCGAGTCCGACAGCGGCGACCCTGCATGCCACTCATTATCATGCAGTCAGCGTTTTTGCCCGTCAGGCGGAGCTTGCTCATCGAGCGCCGGCAAGCGTCGACGATATTTTGCGCATTCCGCTCCTTCACGGTCGTAATCTGTCGGCAGACGAGGTGCAGCGGGAGCTCGATAACAACGTCCAGGGCATTCTTGGCTATGTCGTACGCTGGATTGACCAAGGCGTGGGGTGCTCCAAGGTGCCGGACATACACAACGTGGGGTTGATGGAGGATCGCGCTACGTTGCGAATTTCGAGCCAACACATTGCGAATTGGCTGCATCATGGGATTTGTAGCTCGGCGCAGGTTCGCGCAACGCTGGAACGAATGGCGGTCGTGGTCGACGCTCAAAACGGTGATGATCCAGGGTATCGACCCATGGCGCCGGATTTCGCGGCGAGCATTGCCTTCCAGGCGGCGTGCGATCTGATTCTCAAGGGTACCGAGCAGCCAAATGGCTACACGGAACCCGTCCTGCATGCACGGCGTCGGGAGGCCAAGGCACGCTACGGACGTTAAACCTTACCAGTATCGGGGAAAGGCTATGCACGACTATGTGATCAAGGGCGCGTCGATTCTGGATGGATCCGGGGCTCACGCCTTTAGCGGTGACGGCGCGGTCCGCGACGGGCTGATTGTGGAAGTTGGGGGACGAATCAACGCGCGAACCCGCGCGATCATCGACGCCGATGGCGCGATCCTCACCCCGGCCTGGGTTGACATTCATACCCACTATGACGGTCAGGTGACGTGGGACGACACCCTGGATCCGTCGGCTAGTCACGGCGTGGGTACGATTGTCATGGGGAATTGTGGCGTGGGTTTCGCCCCGGTGCGTGCCAACGGTTACCGGGAGCTGATCGATTTGATGGAGGGCGTCGAAGATATCCCCGGCACTGCGCTACACGAGGGCATGCCCTGGGGCGCGTGGGAATCCTACCCGCAGTACCTCGATTTTCTCGCCAGCCGCGAATACGCGCTCGATGTCGGTTCCCTCGTGGCCCATGGCGCTGTGCGTAACTATGTCATGGGTGAGCGCGGCAGACGGAACGAGGCAGCCACCGAAGGTGATCTCGAGGCAATGCGCGGTATCGTTGAAGACGCGTTGCGCGCGGGCGCCGTCGGCTTTTCAACCTCACGCATCCTGGGTCATCGTTCCATTCAGGGTGAGCCTGTGCCGGGCACCTATGCCAATGACGTGGAGGTCATGGCGATTGCCGATGCGTTCCGACGTGCGGGCAGCGGCGTGTTTCAGATCATTCCAGCCTCTACGCTTGGCGAAGGTGTTGCTGAAGCCATGGAACACACCGCCCTCGAGGCGGAGATCGATCTCATCGCGCGCGTGAGCGCCATCAGCGGGCGTCCGGCAACCTTTACGCTGTTTCAGGTAGATGCCTGGTCAGAGAAATGGCGCGAGGCCATTGACCGTGTCAAGGCGGCCAACGCAAGTCTGGGTAGTCGCGTGTTCCCCCAGGTAGGTAGTCGTCCAACTGGCATCGTCATGTCGCTGCGCACCTATCACCCCTTTATGCGGCGGCCGAGCTATCTGGCGCTCAAGCAGCTCCCGCTTGCTGATCGACTGAGCGCGCTGCGCAAACCGGAGATCAAGGCCGCCATCTTGCGCGAAGCGAGCGTGGCGCACCCTCACCCTGGCACGATGGAAAGCGGTGTGTCTCTGCTGGATGTCAATTTCGCGCAGACATTTGCCCTCGATCGATTCTCGACGTTCGAACCCACCGCGAACGAAAGCTTCGCCGCTCAGGCAGCTCGTGATGGGGCAGAAAACCCCTGGTCCTGGTTCTATGACTATTTGACGGGTGGCGACGGCACGCGTTTCGCGATCATGTTCTTCACTAACTATTCGGACTACAGCCTGGATCCCGTACGCGAGATGCAGTTGTCTGACGCGACTGTGACCGGGCTCTCTGATGCGGGTGCACATGTCACGGTGATTTTCGATGCGGTCAATCCGACCTACCAGCTGACCTACTGGACGCGGGATCGGCGTCGCGGTGCCACGCTGCCGCTACCCTATGTGGTGCATCGCGCGACGCAACGCAATGCCGATCTGTTTGGTTTCCGTGATCGGGGACTGATTGCGCCGGGTAAGCGAGCCGACATGAATGTAATCGACTATACGCGGCTGGCTCTTGGCGACATCGAACTCCGGCAGGATCTGCCCGCGGGTGGAGCTCGGCTCATGCAGGGGGCTGAGGGCTACGTAGCAACGTTGATCAACGGCGTGCAGACACGTCAGTTTGATCGCGATACCGGGGCCCGTCCCGGTCGGCTGGTGCGCGGTCGTCCCTGAACGTCTGAATCCCACGAGTTTTGCAATGAATCAAAGGGCGCGGTGTGCCCGGGAGATGAATCAATGAGCGTTCCCGTGAACGGGTTACAACTGCAATCCATCGTCCGCCAGTCCGGCGTACTGGAGCTTTCCCTGGTCGAGGTGCCGGTGCCGGCGCCCCAGGACGACGAGGTCGTCGTGCGGGTCGAGGCGGCTCCAATCAATCCGTCTGATCTTGGTTTGCTGTTCGGCGGTGCGGATATCACTTCCGCGCGCGCCAGTGGAACGAGCGCACAACCAGTGATCACGGTGGATGTCCCGCCCGCGGGCATGCGTGCGATGGTCGCGCGCATGGATCAGCCGTTGGCGGCGGGCAACGAGGGGGCAGGCGTGGTGATCGCCGCTGGCGCTTCGCCGGCTGCGCAGGCACTGCTCGGCAAAGTCGTCGCGATTCTCGGTGGCGCCATGTACGCACATTATCGAGTCATTCGCGCAAGCCAGTGCCTGGTGATGCCGGAGGGAACTACGCCTGCGGAGGGGGCTTCGTGCTTCGTCAATCCTCTGACTGCCCTGGGGATGGTGGAGACCATGCGCCTCGAGGGGCATAAGGCGCTTGTGCATACCGCGGCTGCGTCGAATCTGGGGCAGATGCTGGTCAAGATCTGCCTGAAAGACGGGGTCCCGCTCGTCAATATCGTTCGGCGTGCTGAGCATGTGAAGCTGCTGCGGGATCTTGGCGCGCAGTACGTCTGTGACGCGAGCTCGGCTGATTTCATGACCGAACTGACCGATGCGCTTGTCGCAACCGGGGCGACCATCGCGTTCGATGCGACGGGTGGCGGCCGCCTTGCCGGGCAGATTCTCACCTGCATGGAGGCCGCTCTTAACCGGACGAGCACCGAGTTCAACCGGTACGGTTCGAGCACGCACAAGCAGGTCTATATCTATGGCGGTCTCGATCGCAGCACGACCGAACTCACGCGTAGTTTCGGCATGGCTTGGGGTCTGGGTGGCTGGCTCCTAACGCCTTTTCTGCAGAAGATTGGGCCGGTCGCCGCACAGGCTTTGCGCGAGCGCGTGGCAGCCGAGATCAAGACAACCTTCGCCAGTCACTATACTCGCGTGGTCTCGCTGTCCGAGGCGTTGTCGCTTGAAGCGATCGCGGTGTACGGAGCGCAGGCCACGGGGCAAAAGTATCTGATAGCTCCTCATCGCTGACGCGCAGCTGAGGACGAACGCGCGCGCTTGAGGCGCGCGCATGGTGGCTCGGTCAACGGCGCGTTCTCAATGCATAGTGCCCGCGCCGGCTGGGCGCGGTCCTGCGCCCCGCGGAATTCTGATTGACTCGACCAGCGCTCTGACCTCCGGCGGCGGGGGCGGCGTGAAGCGCGCAACGGTCAGGGCGACAACGATGTTCACGAGTGCTCCAACGGCCCCGATTCCCTCGGGAGAGATACCTAACCACCAGTGTGCGGCGGTATTCGCTGTTGGGTTCACAAATTTGAACCAGATCAGATACGCGAGCGTGAACGAGAGCCCCGCGAGCATACCGGCTATCGCTCCTTCGCGATTCATCCGCTGACTGAAAATGCCCAGCAGAATGGCAGGGAACAGCGACGCGGCGGCAAGCCCGAAGGCGAAGGCCACCACCTCGGCGACAAAACCGGGCGGGTTAATTCCAAGGTAACCCGCGACTCCGACGGCTATCGCTGCTGCGATTCGGGCAGACGCAAGTTCCGTGCGCTCATTCAACGTGCGCGCGAACGCGTTCTTCATCAGGTCGTGGGCAACGGACGTCGAAATGACGAGGAGCAGTCCGGCGGCTGTCGAAAGCGCCGCTGCAATGGCGCCCGCAGCGACCAGGGCGATCACCCATGACGGTAGCCGCGCGATATCCGGATTGGCCAGCACGATGATGTCCCGGTCCACATAGACCCCGTTATCGACGGTGCTTGGCGGGTTCGTGACCAGTCTCTCGCCGACCTCCCCGCGCGCGTCGCTAAACGCTGGCGTGCCGGCGAATGGCGCGCCGGGCCCGTATTGGATCGTCCCATCGCTGTTCTTGTCCAACCAGGCGATGAGTCCAATGTCTTCCCAACTTTGAAACCAGGGGTCAATGTTTTGGTAGCGTTCGTTGGTCACGGTCTCGGTGAAATTGAGACGCGCAAATGCGGCGACTGCCGGTGCAGTGGTGTAGAGGAGGGCAATGAACATGAGCGCCCACCCCGCCGAGCGACGTGCATCGGCCACATTCGGCACGGTGAAAAACCGCACGATCACATGGGGCAAACCTGCGGTACCAATCATCAGCGCAAGGGTTATTGCAAACACGTCGATGGTGGATTTGGTGCCCTCGGTATAGGCACTAAAGCCAAGCTCGACAAGAGTGCCATCGAGCCGATCGAGCACCGCCTGGCCCGATCCGTCGCTAACTGCTGCGCCGAGTCCCAGCTGCGGCACGGGATTGCCGGTGACCATGATCGAGATGAAGACCGCTGGTACGAGATAGGCGAAGATGAGCACGCAATACTGGGCGACTTGCGTGTAGGTAATGCCTTTCATGCCGCCGAGAACAGCGTAGAGAAACACGACCGCCATGCCGATGATCACTCCAGTCTCGATGTTCACATCGAGAAAACGCGAGAATACGATGCCGACGCCACGCATCTGACCGGCCACGTAGGTGAACGAGACGATCACAAGGCATAACACGGCGACGATGCGGGCACCGTTGCCATAGAACCGTGTGCCGATGAAGTCTGGCACCGTGTATTGACCGAATTTGCGCAGGTAAGGCGCGAGCAGCAGGGCAAGCAGTACATAACCGCCGGTCCAGCCCATGATGTAGACGCTGCCGTCGTACCCCATGAAAGCGATGATGCCGGCCATCGAAATGAAGGACGCGGCGCTCATCCAGTCCGCCGCTGTGGCCATACGGTTGACAATGGGATGGACGTGGACACCAGCGACATAGAATTCCTTCGTCGACGCTGCGCGCGACCAAAGCGCGATGCCGGCATAAAGTAGAAAGCTTGCACCGACGACCAGGTACGTCAGTGTTTTCGGGTCGAGACTCATGGACGGCTCTCGTCAACGTCGTACCGACGATCGAGACGGCGCATGGCCGCCGCATAGACAAAGATCAGCGCTATGAACACGTAGACGCTGCCCTGCTGGGCCCACCAGAAACCCAACGGGAAGCCAAAGAAGTCGATCTGGTTCAGCCAGTCGACGAGCAGGATGCCAAAGCCGAACGAGGTGATGAACCAGACACTCAGCAATACCCCCATGATTCGCAGGTTGGCGCGCCAATAGTCGCGGGCACGCTGGCCCTGCTCGCTCACCGCTGCTTCTTCTGTGCCTTGACTATTTGTGTCCATTGCCCTTGGATGCTTGCCTTTCCGATTGCAGGCATTCTACAGCCCCTTCGCTCGTGCGATAGGGTGACTGCGCCTTGGCGGAAGGCGCTCGAAGGCAGCAAAATACGGGCTGAAGCGGGTCATTCAAGGCAGTTCGGCGGTGGCCGACTCAGGAGGCAAGACCAGATGGCAAAGGCAAACGAAAATCTCGATGGCTTTCGATCCGAGGCGCGCAGCTGGCTCGAAACACATTTTCCCCGATCACTGGTCGGACGAGCCAGTGAATACATGGTCGTAGAGGGCGCAGTGGAGATCGAGGGCGATGCGCTGGCCTGGCGTCAGGCGCTCGCTGCCAAGGGTTGGGGCACGCCCACCTGGCCGCGCGAGTATGGCGGCGGTGGTCTGAGCCAGCTCGAGGCCCGTGTGCTGCAGGAGGAAATGAGTGCGGTTGGGGCTTTCAACCCGATTCCGATGCTGGCGGGCATGGGCGTTACCATGGTTGGTCCGACCATCCTTGAGTACGGCACGGAAGACCAGAAGCAGCGTCATCTTCCCGGGATCGCCAGCGGCGAAATCCGCTGGTGTCTGGGATATTCCGAGCCAAACGCAGGCTCGGATCTAGCTTCGCTGCAGACGCGGGCGGAGGACAAAGGCGACTATTGGGAAATCAACGGGCAGAAGATCTGGACGTCGGGTGCCGATATTTCCGACTGGTGCGGAGCACTGGTGCGAACGGATAACAAAGTCGCAAAGCGAGACGGTATTAGTTTTGTGATGCTGACCATGAAACAGCCCGGTGTTCGCACGCGGCCGATTCGTCTGATTTCCGGCGCCTCCCCGTTCTGTGAAACCTATTTCGATAATGCCCGCGCTGAGAAGACCGATCTGCTGGGCAAGCTGAATGATGGTTGGACCGTTGGCAAGCGGCTTCTGCAGCATGAGCGTGCGAGCCAGACCGGTGGTAATCCAGCAGCGGGTGGTCGCGCGGAGTCGCTGCAGGACATGGCCAAGCGCTACGTGGGAGCGGATGAAGCCGGTCGGCTTGCGGACCCCGATCTTCGCATTCGTATCGCGAACCACCTGATGAGTTCGAAGGCGCACAACCTCACCCTCGCACGCATCGCGGCCGAAGCGCGCGGCAAGGCCTCGGTGACCGCGGCGGCATCGATTCTGAAGAATTCGGCGACCCATGTCGCACAGACGCGGTCAGAGCTGACGCTCGAGATCATGGGGCATCAGGGTGTGGGCTGGGAGGGTGACGAGTTCACGGGACAAGAGAAGGAAACGGTGAAGACCTGGCTCTTCGGCAAGGCGATGTCCATTTACGGTGGCTC
>JBMTYG010000101.1:0-11696 GCA_049454295.1 Pseudomonadales bacterium | reverse complement strand
CACCAGCGCGCAGACGCCGGAGAATCTTGGCACGTGACCCTCTCGGTTGCTTTTACCCATCGTGATCGCCCGTTCGAGATCCGCATTGATGTGGACGGCGCGCTCGAGCTTTATCTCAATGGCGTTCTGCGTAAGCGGCGGGAACCGGGGCTCGAGGAGCCGCAATACGTGTGGACCAACGTCGAGCTCGAATGGGAAGAGCACCATTACGTCGAGGCGCGGTATTGGGCATCGACGCAGCGATTGCAAGTGACCGTGAATGGTCGACCTTTGCTCGAGCGAGTGCTCGAGGGCTAAGCGGGAGCACGGCGTGCAGCAGGCACAAGACGGCGCCCTGGATATGGGCGATCTGACCGCCGCGTTCACGCGACAGGGCTTCGTGGTTGTGCGTGAATTTTGGAGCCGCGCGGCCTGCGCGGCGGCGGAGCACGACATTCGGCTGGCGCTATCACCTGTGCTTGGCCCCGCTGAGTTCGAGGCGGACGTGGGCTACCCCGGGGCGCCTCCGGGTCGTGCCGCACCGGGAGGTGATACGCCGCGACGCCTGTTGTTTGCCTATTCGCGTTTTCCTGCGCTTCGGGAATTCGCGACCGCGCCGGCGCTGAGGCGGTGTTTGCGCAGTCTGCTATCCACGGATGACGTGCGTCTGTCCCAGGGTCATCACAACTGCGTGATGACTAAGGCACCTGGCTTCAGCAGCGCCACGCTCTGGCACCAGGACGTACGCTACTGGTCGTATGCCCGCCCCGAATTGATATCTGCCTGGCTGGCCATAGGCGCTGAATCCGCTGAGAACGGGGCGCTGCGCGTGATTCCAGGCCCCCATCGACAAGAGTTCCCGGCTTCCCGCTTGGACGGGCAGAAATTCCTGATTCCGGAGCAGCCCGCCAATGCCGCGCTGATCGATTCCGCGGTCACCGTTGAACTCGCGCCGGGTGATCTGCTCCTTTTTCACTGCCGGCTGTTCCATGCCGCGGGTCGAAACTCGAGCATGAGCATGAAGCTTTCACCCGTATTCACCTATCGTGCGGGAGACAACCTGCCGCTGTCGGGTACACGCTCCTCAGCCTATCCCGACATCGCGCTCTGATGGAGGGCTGTCCATGCCAGCCGAGAAACGCCCGCAATCTGTGACCAACGTCGTGGAGACAGACGTTGTGGCGACTGACGGTGTAAATGATGAGGAGAGTTTTCGCGCGGCCATGGCGGGGGTGGCGCCGCTGCAGCAAAAGACGGTTGACCCCTTGAATGGCCCGGCACCTGTCACCTCTGCGCAGCTCGAGCGTCGCGAGGCGGCGCTCGGTTTGCGCAAGCCCAAGGTCGATCCGAATTATCTGACGCTCGGAGAGGTTCCCCTGCTGCATCCGCGCGACATGCTGTCCTGGAAGAAGGATGGGGTTCAGCACGAGGTATTTCGTAAGCTGCGGGGCGGCAAGTATCCGATCGACGGTCAGCTTGATCTGCATCGGCACACGGTGAAGGAGGCCCGCGCTGCGCTGTACGCCTTCATGGGTCGCGCGCTCGAGCGTGGCTGGCGCACGGTCCTCATTTCTCACGGTCGCGGTGAACTCGGGCCGACGCCCGCCCGCATCAAGAGCTATGTGGCATTCTGGCTAGGACAGGTGCCGGAAGTGATTGCGTTCCATAGCGCTGACCGTCAGCACGGTGGAACCGGATCAGTTTATGCTTTGCTGAAGAAGACATCCGAGGCGCGAGAAACGACGCGTGAGCGCCACGGGCAAAAGGGCGACGCGACCGCGGCGCCCCTTGCTCCCGAGCCGCTCAGCGACAGCGGAAGACGTTAAAGTCCTGTGCGCCGTCCTGAACGGTCGTTGTGGGAACGATGACGTTCCCGCCAAATGACACCGCCTCGTTGCGGGCGAGGACGATCAGCTGTTCCTGGATCTTGCCGGGCGCGAGCTTGTTCAGCGTTTTGCTCGGGATGGCGGAGGACACTTTGCCCACCAGCTCGCAGCCCGCGACGCTCTCTGCTGTGCCTTGGCGCACCATGGCGCCCTGAGCGGTCAACTTGACGCCGATGCACCCAGAAAGCAGCGACAGTAGCGCCAGCCCGCAGGCAGCCTTGCCGATGGTGCCGAGGTGTTCACGAATCATATGCGCCCCTTATCGAGATCGAGTTTGCCGCGAGCCACGTTCTGTCGCAGCACGTCAGTGGCACCTTCCGCGAGTCGCAGACTGCGCACCTGACGGTAGAGTATCGAGAGCGGGTGATCGTCGGTCAACGCGTGTCCGCCTTCCAGCTGGATCGCCGCGTCCACCAGGCTACCGACGGTTTCGGTCGCGAACACCTTGCAGGCCATGGCTTCGTTGACAATGTTCTCGCCGGCATCGGCCAAGCGCGCCGTGCGGTACAGCATGCTGCGTGCGGCAAACGCCTGGATGCGAAGGTCGCCATAGCGCAGGCGCACGCTTTCTTTGTCGCCTCGAGGCTGTCCGGAGCGATCTCGGCCGCGCAGATGGGTGGTGAGATGATCCAGTGTCCAGCGCATGAGGCCCACGCACTGTGCGGCAATCATCAGACGCACATCGCCGATCTGGCGCATGGCACGCGGCAGACCTTCACCAAGCGCGCCGATCACGTGACTGACAGGCACACGGACCTGTTTGAATTCGAACGCAGCATGGTGGCTGCCGTCGAGGGACGTGAAACGGCGCGTCAGCGCGACTCCCGGCAGATCGGTATCGATCACGACGAGCGCGGGTCCCCGGTCGTCCACTTGAATCAGCGCGTTCAGGAATGCCGCATCTGCGCCGCCGGTGACATAGGACTTCTGTCCGTCGATCACGAGCGTATCGCCCTCGATCCGAGCCCGGGTGGGTGCGGGCGCGTCATCGGGCTCGGTAAACGCAAAACCGCTGCGCTTGCGACCGGCCAGAAGCGGGGCCAGATGTGTCGATCGCAGCGGCTCATCCACGTTTGCAAGCACGCCGGGACCGGGGCCAAACACGGCATCGAGGTAGGGCGCGTTACACGCGGCAAGCGCGTCTCGAACCAGGGTCAGTTCCAGCACGCTCGCTGCCGAGCCGCCAAAGGCGCGCGGTTGCGTCATTGCGAATAGCCCTGCGGCGCGAGAGGCAGCAATGATTGCCGGTCGAGCGCTGGCGGCCGGTTCATCTCGTCGCGGCACCAGCTCTTCGAGCGCGAACTGGTGCGCGCGTGCCGTTAGCGCCTGTTGTTCCGGGCTCAGTTGTTCTGGCATGTCAGGCAAGCGCCGGTGTGAGCAGCAGCGCCGCGATGATGAAGAGACAAAGGAGCATGCCGAGCAGCGCGTACAGGATGAAATTTTCACGGCGCGCCGCGCGCAACACATAACGAGTCACGTCCTCCTCGCTTTGGGCAGCCATGGCTGAAGTCACGCGGTAGCGCGTGATGCCGTCGGGTCGCTGCGGGAGGCGAACGAAAAGCTCTGGGGTCCCATCAAGACACCGAGTGACCTCCGCAAACCCGATCCCGGTATGGCGTGACAGCTGCGTGGGATGCAGCCCGGTTCCGGAGTGCGCCATGAAACAGCGGTACAGATCGAGCAATCGTTGAGTGCGGCCGCGAAAACGAAAACGGAACGGAAGTAGCTGCAGCATGGTGGAGGTCTCGCGGTTTGGAGGCTCGCGCGACGGGCAGTGAATTTCGCGGGGAACAGCTCGCGCGGCGAGGTCGATGTTACTCCGGTTTACGGGCTAGCACGATTGCTCGGATGGGCGCCGGCCAGCCCTCAATGGTTCGATCAGGTTGTTCGGGATCGAGCGCTTCGGCCAGAGATTCGAAGGTCATCCACGGTGTGCTGCGCTGCTCCGCCAGGCGTGTGGGGGTGATGTCCACCACCCTAACGTCGGTCAGCCCCGCCCGCACCGCATAGTCGCTGAGGGTGGCGACTGTCGGCACGATGTGCACGTTGCGCATGCGCGCGTAGCGCTCGGGCGAGAGGATATCGGTGCCAGTCGTCACCACGAGTGACTCGAGTGCCAGGTGTCCGCCAGGTCGCACACAGTCCGCGAGTGCCCGCACATGGGCGAGCGGATCCCTTCGGTGATAGATCACGCCCATGCTGAGTACCAGGTCAAAAGTCGTTGGTGGCACCTCTTCGAATCGCAGCGGCAGCACGACATTGCGATGATCCCGAACGTAGCGTGCTATCGCCTGGTGCTGCATGCAGAAGAGCAGCGTGGGGTCGATGCCGATCACCTGCGCCGCCCCGGCGCCAATCAGGCGCCAGCCGAAGTAGCCGTTACCGCAGCCCACATCAAGCACGCGTGCGCCGGCAAGTGAAGGCAGATGGGGGCGCAGCCGTTCCCATTTCCAATCCGAGCGCCACTCGGTATCGATCTGCAGCCCGAATAGCTCGAACGGACCCTTGCGCCAGGGGTGCAGAACCCTTAGAGCGGCGGCCAGTTCGGTGCGCTCGCCGTCGGTGGCGAATCCCTCGAGTCGCACAGCCGTGTCGAGCTCGATGTGCTCAACGAGAAGTTCAGGCAGATGGGCGAGAGCTGCACGCCAACGCGCCATGTCGCCGTGTGACCCTGTCTCGAACCGTGTGGCGATGAGTTGTGCCACGGCGCCTCCAGCGCCTCCCCATGCGGACAGATCGCTGATGACCGTTCGCCAGGGGGCCTGATGGCCAGGCAGCTCAGGTGCTTTGTCATCGTCCACGGTCACGGTTCGACGATGAACGATGCCCAGTTGAGGCACTGGTACCATTTACGCACGGTGGAGAAGCCGGCTGCCCGAAAGAGCGCCCGGTGCTCTTCCTCGGTAGCCACGATCATCACCTGCTCGAGCGCGCTACGCTTGCCGCTGATCTCGAGCTCGCTATAGCCATTTGCACGCTTGAAATCGAGATGGGCGGTCTCGAAAAACGCCTGTTCATCGGCGTCGTCCGCGCGGATCTTGCCAGAGACGATCAGGCAACCGCCGGGATTAAGCGCAGCCCGTATGCGTCTCAGCAGGGTCAGTCGGCTGTCCGGCGGCACAAACTGCAACACGTAATTGAGCAGCACGGCGCCGCAAGGATGTAACGTCAGCGTCGTGATATCGGCAAGCATGAAGCGCACGCGTGGATCGGCAATGAGAGCGCGCCCGCGGTCGATCATGGCGGGCGAGTTGTCCACGGCGATGATCTCGGCGTGGTTGTCGCCTAGTCGTTCAGCAACCGCGAGCGACGAGGCCCCAAGCGAGCAGCCGAGGTCGTAGACACGCAAACCCGCTCCCGCTCGCACCCGGGTGGCGGCGAATAGCGCGGTCAGTGGAATCACGGTCTCGTATCCAGGGACCGAACGTCGAATCATGTCGGGAAACACGGCGACGACATCGGTGTCGAAGGCAAAATCCACCAGCGCGCGGCCAGGGTCGGCAAACAGGCGATCCCGACTGGCATCCCCCGGCGCGTTCATCGGGTTGGACCCGGATTCCTCGTCGAACGATACGCGTGTCATGGAATCGTGGCGGCGGCGTGGTAGATTCGGACGCTGGTCAAAATCTCAGCAAGTCCGGCATTTAACCATGGACGCCCCCGCGCTCTCCAACCCTGAACTCTTTATCAATCGCGAGCTATCCATGCTCGAGTTCGATCGGCGCGTGCTGGCGCAGGCGCTTGACGAACGCGTGCCGCTGCTTGAGCGGCTGCGCTTCTTGTGCATTGCCAGTTCGAATCTGGACGAGTTCTTTGAGATCCGCGTCTCCGGTCTCAAGCAACAGGCGGTCTATGCCCCCACCCAATGCGGTCCTGATGGGCTGACCCCGCAGGAGCAGATCACGCGCATCAACGCGGAGGGTCGTGCTTTCGTAGAAGAGCAGTACCGAATCCTTGGTGAGGTGCTGTTGCCCGCGCTCGATCACGAGGGCATCCGCCTGCTGGGTCCCGCTCAATGGACCGCGCGTCAGCGCCAGTGGCTGAAGCGGTTCTTTCATCGTGAGCTGGCTCCGATCCTCAACCCGATCGCGCTTGATCCTGCGCACCCGTTTCCGCAGCCGATGAACAAAAACCTCGCCTTCATCGTCGATATCGAGGGAGAGGATGCTTTCGGGCGCCAGATCAGCAAAGCGATCGTACAAGCGCCGCGCTCGCTGCCGCGGTTGGTGGCCGTGCCAGATTCGCTCTCCGTGGGTGGTCACGAGTTCGTGTTACTGACCTCGATCATCGAAGGTTTCATCGCCGATCTGTTTCCTGGCGTCGTCATTGTGGGGTGTTATCCCTTCCGCGTGACGCGCAACAGCGATCTGATGGTGGATGAGGACGAGGTGGATGATCTGCTGCGCGCGGTTCAGGGCGAACTGTCTTCGCGCCGGTTCGGAGACGCGGTGCGTCTCGAACTCGCGGGCGACTGTCCGCAGGATCTCGAGCAGTTCCTGACCAACCAGTGTCGGCTGGGTCCTGATGAGGTCTACCGCTGTCGCGGACCGGTCAATCTTGTGCGACTCTCCGCGCTGCCGGATCTCGTCGACCGATCGGATCTCAAATACCGCTCGTTCAAGCCGGGGCTGCCAGAGCGGCTGCATCCCGATGAATCGATGTTCGACATCATTCGCAGGGGCGACCTGCTCTTGCACCATCCCTTTCAGTCGTTTGCGCCCGTCCTCGATTTCTTGCGTGAAGCCGCCGCGGACCCCGCGGTGGTCGCTATTCGGCAGACCCTCTACCGCACGGGCACAGACTCCCAGGTGGTTGAGGCGTTAACCCGTGCTGCTGCGAATGGGAAGGAAGTGCTGGTTGTAATCGAGCTGCGCGCTCGGTTCGACGAAGAGGCCAACATCAGCTTGGCGAATCACCTGCAGAAGGTGGGCGCCCAGGTCGTTTACGGCGTGGTGGGCCATAAGACTCACGCGAAGATGTCGCTCGTCGTCCGCCGTGAGGGCCGTATTCTCAAACGGTATGTCCATCTCGGTACCGGCAACTATCATGCGGGCACGGCGCGCGCGTACACCGACTACGGGCTTTTCACATGCCGACACACGCTGGCGCTCGATGTGCAACGGCTGTTCCAGCAACTCACTTCGCTCGGACGCAATGCCAATCTGCGCACGATCCTGCAGTCCCCGTTCACCCTGCATCGGTCCATGTTGGCCTTCATTGAGGGTGAGATCCGTGCGGCTCGCGCGGGACGCCCCGCGCGGGTCGTGGCTAAGATGAACGCGCTCGTTGAGCCGGAAGTCATTCAGGCTCTGTACCGCGCTTCACAGGCTGGGGTGACGGTGGAGCTCATCGTACGCGGCGTGTGTGCGCTTCGCCCCGGCATTGTCGGCATATCGGACAACATTCGCGTGCGCTCGATTGTTGGAAGGTTTCTCGAACACACGCGCGTATTCTGGTTCCACAATACGGATCCGCAGATTTATCTTTCAAGCGCAGACTGGATGGGGCGGAATTTCTTCAGCCGGGTAGAAACCTGTTTTCCGATACTGGACCAGGTTCTGGCGCGCCGCATTCAGCACGAGCTCGAGCTTTACCTCGCGGATAACACGCAGGCCTGGATGCTCGAGGCGGACGGGCGGTATCGCCAGGTCGCCGCCCCGATTGGCGCGGCGGCTGTTAGCGCCCAGGCGGTGTTGCTGACGAATTTCGCGGGGGGTTAGGGCCAGGGTGGTCGAGGCACGCTTAGCAGTGATTGATACGGAGTTCGATCCCGGCAGCCGAGAGGAACTCTGCTTCCTGCGACAGGTCGAGGCGCGTCAGCGGATGTCGTCGCAGCCACGAGTCGGGCAGCGATAGGCAAAGCGACTGATCCGCAACGATCAGGGATACGTGCGGCAGCGGGCGTGAATCCCGATTGCGGTGCAACACGGCAGCGAGTCGCAGCAGTGTGGCAAGCCGCTGGATCCGAGAGCCTTCGGCGCCGTTAAACATAGCCTCGGTGATAGGAAACTTGCGGCGGTGGGCGCGCACCAGCGCCGCGAGCCTGCGCTGGTCACGGCTCGAGAAGCCGGGCATGTCCATGTGTTGCAGCAGGTAGCCGCCGTGCTTGTGGTACTGCGTGTGCGCGATATCCATGCCGATTTCGTGCAGATCGGCGGCCCACGCCAGCGTGGTTTTATCTGCAGGGTCTGTGAGTCCCCAGGGGCTCGCGGCCTGCGCGAGCAGGCTCAGCGCTGTTTCTCTGACTCGACGCGCCTGTTTGTCGTCAATGTGGTAGCGCCCGACCAGGTCACGCACCGTGTTTTCGCGTACATCGCGATGCTGGGCGCGACCCAGCAGGTCGAAGATCAGGCCTTCCCGCAGTGCGCCGGTGGAGGCTTGCATGCGATCTATTCCGAGGCGATCGAAGATGGCGCATAGGATTGCGAGCCCGCCGGGGAACACGTTCGCGCGCTCGGGTGGCAGCCCCGGCAATGCCAGGCTCTCGAGCGATCGCGCCTGCAGGACCAGGCGGCGGATTTCGTCCAGACCGCCGCGTGTGATGGCGCCATGACCAATGCCAAGGGCAGCGAGAATGTCTTGCACCGCGAGGATGGTGCCGGATGCGCCAATGACGGTTTCCCAGCCGCTCTCGCGGTAGGCCCGCTCCACCGGTTCGAGTTCCTGCCGCGCATGATTAAGCGCATCCTGAAACTGTGAGGGTCGAATGCGGCCATCAGCGAAATGGGTTCGTGTCAGACCGACACAGCCCATGAACAGGCTTTCCATGAGCTCGGGCTCAAAACGCCGCCCGATGATGAGCTCAGTGCTGCCGCCGCCGATGTCGATGACCAGCCGGCGGTCGTGCTCGTCCTCGATCGCGTGGCAGACGCCGAGGTAGATAAGGCGGGCTTCCTCTCGACCTGACACGATTTCAACCGTGTGCCCGAGCGCCGTGGCGGCCCGGCGCAGGAAATCACCGGAATTATTGGCGCGTCGCAACGTGTTCGTGCCCACCACGCGCACGTTGGCCGGCGGAAGGTCGCGCAGCCGCTGGCCAAAGCGTTCAAGGCAGGCCAGGGCGCGCACGGCAACCGGCTCGCTCAGGTAGTCGGCTCGGTCGAGGCCCTCGGCCAAGCGCACCATTTCCTTCAATTTGTCGAGCACCTGCACGCGACCGGCTGTCACCTGGACCACGAGCAGGTGGAAGCTGTTGGAGCCCAGGTCCAGCGCCGCGAACTGTTCGGGTTGTTCGTCCTGAAGCTGGAACAGGGTTTCCGCCATGCTGTCTTTACCTCTTAGTCCGGAAGGCCAAGAACACGTTTGGCGATGACGTTGAGCTGAACTTCGCTGGTGCCACCCTCAATCGAGTTTGCCTTTGAGCGCAGCCATTGCCGTGTGGTACTCAGTTCTCGTTCTTCGAAGCCCGGCCCTTCCCAGCCCAGTGCCTGGGTGCCCATCACATCCAGTAGCAGTTCATAACGGCGCTTGTTCTGCTCGGTACCGTAATACTTGAACAGGCTGGCTAGGTTGCCGTTGCTGTGTCCGGTCCGAGCTTCTTCCGCCGCTCGGGCGAGGGTGAGCTGGAAGGCGAGATCGTTCTGTCGGTGGCGAATGACCTGCTCACGCAGCATGGGCTCGGCGATTCGCTGCCCATGGCTGCCCAGGTAGGCTTTTGCAACGTCCTCGAGTCGCCGACCGGAGCCGCCGAGGGCTGATAGACCACCAATGCCGGACACCATCTGGCGTTCGTGCTGCAGGAGCCGCTTGGCGATGGTCCAGCCCTCGTTGCGCTTGCCGACGAGCTGGTTTTTCGGGACTTTGACGTTGTCGAAAAAAGTCTGACAGAAGGGCGATGCGCCGGAGAGCAGGCGAATGGGCGCGGTGGAGACGCCGGGGGACGTCATGTCGAATAGTAGAAAGCTGATGCCCTCGTGCTTGGGTGCATTCAGGTCGGTTCGGACAAGGCAGAAGATCCAGTCGGCGTCGTCCGCGTAGGAGGTCCAGATCTTCGCCCCGTTCACCAGGAAGTAGTCGCCCTGATCCTCGGCCCGGGTACGCAGGCTCGCGAGATCTGATCCGGAACCCGGTTCTGAGTATCCCTGGCACCAGCGGATCTCGCCGCGAACGATGGGTGGCAGGAATTCGAGCTTCTGTTCGTGACTTGCGTACTCGAGCAACGCCGGGCCGAGCATCCAGATGCCGAAGCTCTGCAGCGCGGGGCGGGCATTGATGCGCCGCAGCTCTTCCTGCAGCACTTTATTTTCTTCCGCGCTGAGCCCGCCGCCGCCGTACTCTCGTGGCCAGGTCGGGCAGGTCCAGCCGCGCGCGGCCATGTTCTCGAGCCACACGCGCGAGGCGGGATTCGCAAAGCGCTCTCGGCGTCCGCCCCAGACCGTCTCGTACTCCGGCATGGGCGTGCGCATTTCGGAGGGACAATGCTGTTCTAGCCAGTCCCGGACGTCGGCACGGAAAGCGGTGAGGTCCGTCATGTCGGAGCTCCTCGGTGATGGGCGGCGGAATTGTAATCTGCCGGGCGGCGGGACGGCACTTCGGATGACATGCTGGGTTACGTCGGGCGCGCGATCGGCTAATGTGCCGCTTTTTCTTCGGGAGCCCCTCATGAGCGCAAACATCCTTGAATCGCTGCCAGTCGGTGAGCGCGTGGGCATTGCCTTCTCCGGCGGCCTGGACACGAGCGTAGCGGTGCATTGGATGAGGGCCCGGGGCGCCATTCCCTATGCCTACACCGCCAATCTCGGTCAGCCGGATGAGACGGATTACGAGGAGATTCCGCGCAAAGCAAAAGCCTACGGTGCGGAGCTTGCACGGTTGGTGGAATGCCGACCGCAGCTCGTCGCTGAGGGGATCACCGCGATCCAGTGCGGTGCTTTCCATGTCTCTACAGCCGGTGCGACCTACTTCAACACCACCCCGCTCGGCCGGGCCGTGACCGGCACCATGCTGGTCATGGCGATGAAGGAAGACGGCGTCGATATCTGGGGTGATGGCAGCACCCACAAAGGCAATGATATCGAACGGTTTTATCGCTACGGGCTGCTCGCTAATCCCGCGCTGCGCATCTACAAACCGTGGCTCGACGACCGCTTCATCGAGGAGCTGGGCGGTCGCAAGGAGATGTCGGAGTACCTGGTTGCAAACGGCTTCGCGTACAAGATGAGCGTGGAGAAGGCGTACTCCACCGATTCGAACATTTTAGGGGCGACGCA
The DNA here is from genome assembly GCA_049454295.1 of Pseudomonadales bacterium. Taxonomy (GTDB): domain Bacteria; phylum Pseudomonadota; class Gammaproteobacteria; order Pseudomonadales; family Azotimanducaceae; genus UBA7803. The sequence continues at coordinate 622 of JBMTYG010000101.1, read as the reverse complement.
CGAGGCGAAAGAGCTCGAGTACCTGAGCAAGGGGATCAATATTGTCGAACCGATCATGGGGGTCGCGTTCTGGCGTGACGACGTGCCTGTGGCCCGCGAAACTGTCAGCGTGCGGTTCGAAGAAGGGCAACCCGTTGCGCTGAATGGAGCAACTTTCGCAGACAGCGTGGCGCTCTTCTCGGAGGCCAACGCCATTGGCGGGCGCCATGGTCTCGGAATGAGCGACCAGATCGAGAACCGGATCATCGAAGCCAAGAGTCGTGGCATCTACGAGGCGCCCGGCATGGCCCTGCTGCACATCGCTTATGAACGACTGGTCACTGCGATCCACAATGAAGACACGATCGAAAAGTATCGCCAGAACGGCAGACGTATCGGTCGGCTGCTTTATCAAGGGCGCTGGTTCGACCCCCAGTGCATGATGCTGCGCGAAAGCGCTGGTCGCTGGGTCGCGCGTGCGGTAACGGGTGAGGTCACCTTGGAACTGCGCCGTGGCAATGATTACTCGGTACTCAATACGACCAGCCCCAACCTCACCTACCACCCGGAGCGATTGACCATGGAACGAGGGGATGCCGCGTTCTCTCCCAAGGATCGCATCGGTCAGCTCACGCTCCGCAAC
>JBMTYG010000100.1:0-11776 GCA_049454295.1 Pseudomonadales bacterium | reverse complement strand
ACGCTCCGCAACATGGATATCAGCGACACGCGGGACAAGCTCGAGATCTACACTCGCACGGGTCTGCTTGGCGTGCGCGCGGAAGGCGGGCCGGCCCTGCTTGGATCCGACGATTAAGGTCGCTCGCTCTGAACATACCCTCTTGAACCCTCGCGCTACGGGGGTATAGTCCGGCTTGGGGGTCTTTTTGTTTCAAAGTTCGACGTCGCTTCCGCGCTTTTGAGGCTCGGTCTGTCTTCGGCGCCGTTAACAGAGTAGGGGAGTCCAATGGCTAGTCATCTTGCAGGCCGTGGCCTGGTTGCCGCGGTCGTGCTGTCTGTTTTTGCGGGCGGGGCACAGGCTGCAAACGAGATCGAGGAGATCGTCGTTACGGCGCGCGCTGTTGAGGAATCGATCCGGGATATCCCGGTAGCGCTGACCGCAGTGTCGGAAGAGCGCATGGATCAGTTCGGCATCGAGAGCATGATGGATCTTCAGGCGCTGACGCCGCAGCTCGACATCGGTCGGGCCACAAGCGGCAGCGGCACGTCCATCTCGATTCGCGGTATTTCTTCGCCCTCAACCAGCATTGGTATTGAGCAGTCCGTGGCCGTCATCATCGACGGGGTGTATTTCCCGCAGGGTCGCACGATCAACGAAGGCCTGTTCGACACCCGGCAGGTAACGATTCTGAAAGGGCCGCAGGCGCTTTACTTCGGCAAGAACGCGACCGCAGGCGTCATCGCGGTAGAGACCAACAACCCCGGCGATGAGCTTGAGGCAAGCATTCGGGTCAACAACGAGTTCGAGACCGATGACCGGACCTATGAGGGCATTATCTCCGTGCCGGTCAACGAGAAGCTCGGGCTGCGCCTTGCGTATCAGACCTCGAAGATGGACGAAGGGTACATCGAGCAGAACGGCCCGGCGGGTGGCGATCAGTACCGCACCATCAATTCGGTGAACGGCGCCATCGACGTCTGGGATAATCCGCGGGCAACGGATTTTTTCCCGCAGGAAGAAACCACCTACCTGCGCCTCACCGCGGCAGGTGACCTGACCGACGAGCTGAACTACAGCGTCAAGTTTTCCCGTTCCGAGTTCAGCCAAGCGTATACCGGTGGCGGTGAACTCTATGAATGCCCGACGCTGAAAGGTGTGGCACATACCAGTCAGTTGGCGGAGGACCCAACGGGGCTCAATCGCACCACCTATCGCGTGCCCATTGCGCTGCCGGCAGTCGATTGCGGGTTCAATGGCTCGCGCGGTTGGAACGACGTTCCCCCGGAGATTGCCGCGGTAAACCCGCTGCTCAATCAGTTTGGCGGCGGCGATTCGGGTGAAGAATATGAATCCAACATCGTGACTGCCAAGTTGGCATACAGTCAGGATTGGTTCAACGCCGAGGCGATCCTCAACTACCACGAGCAGGAGACACGCTGGGTCGGCGACCAGGACGGAGGCGCTGCGACCACGATTTTTGCGGCGGAACAGAACGAGTTCGAGAACTACTCGGCGGAAGCCCGGTTCGTCACCACCTTCGATCAACCGTTCAACTTCGTGCTGGGTGCCTACTTCCAGGACACGAATCTGTGGTTCGATCAGGACGTGATCTTTGCCTTCCTGCCGGCGGGTGGGTTCGTGGTCGGTCCGCGCAACTCGGCGTCAGCTAACCCGGACGATGAGTTCACCGCTTATAACAAGCTCTCCGAAACGGATGGAACCACGCAGTCGGTTTATGGCGAAGTGATCTGGGACATCAACGATCGCTGGCAGTTGACCACTGGGGCTCGTTACCACCACGAGGTCAAGGAGTCGTACTTCATCCAGCCCTATGTGCATCCTTTCCTCACCGGGCTGTTCACGCTTTATGATCCGGCGAACCCGGCAACGCGCCCGCAGTTCACCCAGACGTTCTCGGATCTCATTCCCGAAGTCACGCTACGCTGGGAGCCGACGGACGATCTCACCCTGTACGCAGCCTACAAGGAAGGCTTTAAGTCAGGGGGCTTCTCCAACAGTGCCATTGCGAGCAACCTGTCGCCTCCGGGATACAAGGATTTCATCTTCGACCCCGAGAAAAACCAGGGCGGCGAACTGGGTGCCAAGGCATCCCTCCTCGATGGCTCGGTGCTCGCGACCTTTGAAGTGTTTTACTACGAGTTTGAAGATCTCCAGGTGGATTACTTCAACTCGCAGCAGTTCGCGTATGTCACAGAGAACGCGGGCGGCTCTGAAACCTACGGTGCCGAGCTGCAGGTCGACTGGGCGACGCCGGTGGATGGACTGACGTTCTCGGGCTCGCTGGGGTACCTAATTTCGGAGTACACCGAGTTCTTCAACTTCTGCTACGTGGGTCAGACGCCTGCGCAGGGCTGCCCGCGGCTGCCGGGACAGTCTGATACTGACCTGCGGCAGAACCTGGAAGGCAATACCCGCCCGGCGGCGCCGAAGTGGAGCGGGTTCCTCGCGTTCAACTACGAGCGACCGCTCGGCAGCGCGCTCTTGCTCGGCATCACTGGCAACATGCAGTTCAAGGACGAGACCACGCTGAGCGCTTCTGATCCGAACGCGACCTATCCATCTTATGAGACCTACGATGCGAACATTCGCATCGGGTCGCCAGATGGTAAGTGGCAGCTGGCGCTGATCGGGAAGAACCTGACGGACGAGCTCGCCATCCGCGGTGCCGGCAACGTGCCGGGCACGGGCGGCAACACCGGTTATGATGACGGCTTCCGCGGCGACCTCTCGGGCGGCGCCATCCGGGGTCGTGAGGTTGAGCTCGAGTTCACCTGGCGGCTCTGATTAGGCGTCGTTCTCCCGCCGGACCTGCACTGAGGTGCGGGCCCGAGGCGGTGGTCGGCGTGGGTCATTTTGGGCCAGAGGATACGGCATGACCTCCATCGATCCCCGTCAGTTCCGCAACACGCTGGGGCAGTTCTGTTCCGGCGTGGTGATCGCGACCGGCAGTCTCGCAGGCGTGCCCGCGGGCTTTGCCGCACAGTCGTTCACCTCTCTTTCGCTAGACCCACCCCTGATCGGGCTGTGTCCTGCGCGCACGAGCACCAGCTGGCCGAAACTGCGAGAGTCCGGCAGTTTCTGTATCAATATTCTGGCGGCTAACCAGAAGCCGGTGTGCGATCTGTTTGCAAAATCGGGTGTCGATAAGTTCGCCGCGCTCGGCTGGCGTCCGGGGTTGACCGGGTCCCCCATCCTTGATGGTGTCGTCGCATACATCGACTGCGATCTTGACGCCGAACATGATGCAGGCGACCACACCCTAGCGGTGGGGCGCGTGCGTGACATGGCGGTCGTTGATCCCGCCGCGGCACCGCTGTTGTTCTTTCGTGGCACCTACGGACAGTTTGGAGCATTCGCATGAGCCTTCACTCTCGTGTCTGCGATATTTTGGGAATCGACTACCCCATCGTGCTGGCAGGCATGGGCGGCGCGAGCGGCCCCGAGCTTGCGGCTGCTGTTTCCAATGCGGGCGGGCTAGGCGTGCTTGGCGCCGCGGCATGCGGTCCGAAGCAGCTCCGTGAATGGATCCAGCGTACGCGCGCGCTCACAGACAAGCCCTTTGGTGTTGACACCCTGCTGCCTGCCTCTGTGCGTCGCGCTCGGGACCTTGGTGCGACCGGTCCAACCCCCTCTGACCAGCTTCCCGAACTGCAGACCTTTGCGCGCGATTTCATGGCGCAGGAAGGGCTGGGCTCGCCTGACGCAGTGGGTCATCGGCAGGCGCGGGATACGGATGAGCCGCCGCTGTTTACGGCGGAATTCTTTGACGCGCAGATGGAGGTGGTGATTCAGGAGCGGGTGCCCGTGTATGCCTCGGGGCTTGGTAATCCGGGCCCATGGATGGAGCAGCTGCGCGCCAACGGCACCAAGGTTATGGCGGTTGTTGGCGCTGTGCGTCACGCCATTCAGGTCAAATCGTCCGGGCTCGACATTATCGTGGCGCAGGGGCACGACGGCGGCGGTCACAATTCTCCGATCGGCACACTCGCGCTGATTCCTCAGGTAGTGGACGCCGTGGGTGATACACCAGTACTGGGTGCGGGTGGCATTGTGGATGGTCGCGGCGTAGCGGCTGCCTTCATGCTGGGCGCAGAAGGCGTGTGGGTCGGCTCGGCATTTCTTGCGTCGGAAGAGGCGAATATTTTCGATTTCCAGAAGCAGGCGATCGTGGATGCAACGGAAGAAGGCACGGTTATATCCCGTTCTGTCACAGGCAAGCCCGCGCGGATCATCCGCAGCAAGTGGACCGATCTTTGGTCGCGCTCTGGACGAGACCCATTGCCGATGCCCTATCAGGGCATGGTGGCAGGGCCGGTCATGGCGGCAGCGAACCGAGATCACCGTGGTGACATCAACCCGGGGTTCGCCGGTCAGGGGATCGGCATGATTCGAGCCGTGCGGCCTGCGGCGGAGATTTTCCGCGATCTGGTAACGGGCGCTGAACGCGCGCTCGCCCGCGCGCGCTGATGGCGCGCTTTCTTCTCGTTCACGGTGCCTGGCACGGCGCGTGGTGCTGGCACAAGGTGATTCCCGCCCTCAAAGCACGTGGCCATGAAGCCATTGCGATCGATCTTCCCGGACACGGTGTCGACAAACGCTGCACCGCAGAGGTCACCTTTGACGACTATGTGGCGCGGGTGGGCGATGCGCTTGCGACTTCGGGCGAGCCCTGGGTGCTCGTCGGTCACAGCATGGGTGGCGCGGTGATCACGGCTGCGGCGGAGCAGTTCCCTGAGCGCCTGTCGGGGCTGATCTACCTGACGGCAATTGCCCTCGCGAGCGGCGAGAGCATGGCGAAGAATCCGGTCGCCGCCTCGCCGCCCGAATTCTTCTCCGCGTTGACGGCAAGCCCGGACCGCAGCAGCACTCGGTTCGATCCGATGTCAGCACGGGACGTGTTCTATGCCGACTGCAGCCCGGAGGACATCGCGCTTGCAGAAGCGTGCCTGGTGCCGCAGTCGACGGCGGTGATGCGGGCGCCGGTTAACTACACTGAGGCGCGCTGGGGCTCCGTGCCCCGGGCCTATATTGTCTGCACCGAAGACCGTGGTCTCACGCCCGAAGGGCAACGAGCCATGCTCGCCCGCATGGGTTTTGCCCGGGTGGCGGAACTGCCGAGCAGCCATTCACCGTTTTTTTCGCAGCCAGAGCGGCTTGCCGACACGCTGGTGTCGTTGGCCGAGTCGGCGATCGCTCGATGAGCGCAACGGCGCCGGGCATGCCTGTGCGCGGAAACCGTCTTGGCCGGGTTCTCGTGTGGCTCGTCACGTTGATCTGTTTTGGCATCCTCTACACCCGGATCGATACGGCGGCGGAGCGCCAGGGCGAAGCGCTGGTCCCCTATCTGCTCGGTGTGTTTACGACCGTCAACTGGGCGGCGCTGCTCGCCCTGCTCATTCCCTATTCCTGCGTGTTCTTTCTGCTCGACTCGGTTGCCGTCTGGCGGACGGTGAACTGGTTCAATGCGCCGGTACGCTATCTCGATATTCTCCCGGTGCGCGCGAGCACCTACATCCTGTCGATCCTGAATGAGCAGGTGGGCAAGGGTGCCATGGCGCTCTACCTGCAGCGGCGGGAGGGGGTTCCGGGTTGGCAGCTCGCGTCGACGATGCTGTTCCTCATGTTCTGCGAGTTCTACTATCTGTTGGGTTGGGCGACGCTTGGCTGGTGGCTGAATGGCGCGGCGCTGCCGCCAGTGTTCGATGTCATTCCGGTGATTGCGGTCGGTGCTCTGGCATTCTTCGTGGTTTTTTTCCGGTTCTTCCGCGGTTCCTGGTCGTTCGGGCAGGACGTGCGCGAGCGCCCGGTGCTGCACGCCTTTCGGCAAGCGTCACTGGGTCAGTACCTCATCATTCTGCTGATCAAGTCGCCCGCGCTCCTTACCGCTGTCGTGGTCTACCACGTAGCGCTCGGGCTTTTCGGCGTCGAACTCTCACTGATAGAAATGCTTGGGCTACTCCCCGTGATTTTCTTTGGTGCCGGAGTGCCAGGACCCATGCGGGCCGTGGCTATCACGCTGTGGGTGGTGTTACTACCGGAGAACGCTGGCGCCATGGCTGCGTTCGCGCTGGTGATGCACAACTTCTTCATTCTGTTCAATGCGGCCATTGGCCTCATGTTCCTGCGCCGCACCCAGCGCGAGCTGTTTGGCGTTACACCAGCCCGCTGACCGGAATTGGGGCGCGGTGGATCGGCGCCGCGTCTGGGGAGGCGAGAAAACCGATCACCCGAGCCAGTGCATCAGGGTGGACCCAGGCTGAGAAGTCGGCATCAGGCATGTCTGCGCGGTTGCGCGGAGTATCGATAATGCTAGGCAGAACGCAATTCACGTTAATGCCCTGGGGCTTGAGTTCTGCCGACATCGATTCCGTCAGGCGAATGACCACGCTCTTGGACGCGCTGTAGGCGCCCATGCGCGCCGCGCCATGCTGACCGGCACCGGCGCCGATGTTGATGATTTTGCCTTGCTGCTGCGCCAGCATCACCGGCACGGTGGCGCGTGCCATGTTGAGCACCGAGTGTGCGTTGAGCCCCATGAGAAAATCCCACGTGCCGGCACTCGTTTCGTGGACCGCTTCGCCCATGGCAAACCCGCCCGCGATGTTAACCAAGATATGGACTGTGCCTAACTCGGACACGATCTCCCCGACGACGGCGGCGCACGCCGCTGCATCAGTCAAATCGCAGGTACGCGAGAAATGCGGTCCGTCGATGGCGATGACATCCAGCAGCGCGAGCCTGGCTCCCGCCCCGGCAAAGTAGGCGGTGACTGCCTTGCCCAGCGCGCCGGCGGCACCGGTGATCAGAACAACGGGGCTGTCGTCGGCACCCGAGCTCATGGGCGCAGTGCCTCGAGCGCTTCCCAATGCAGGTCACCGAACTTTCCGTTGGGATTCACGGGCTGAATGCAGACATGGCTTGCGCCGGCATCGAGGTGCGCCTTCAGCCGCGCCTGGACCTGGCTTGCCGTTCCCCAGGCAAAGGTGGCGTCGATGAAGCGGTCGCTGCCGCCGTTCTCCAGATCAGCCTCGGTCAGTCCCATCCTCAACCAGTTGTTGCGGTAATTCGGCAGTCCCAGGTAGATCGAGGCAACCGGTCGTGCCAGCGCCCGCGCTTTGGCCGGGTCTGCCTCGAGAATGACCTTCTGCTCAACGCAGAGCCACGAATCGGGCCCGAGGATTTCGCGCGCCATAGCGGTGTGATCCGGGGACGAGAAATACGGATGCGCGCCCGCGCACTTGTCGCGCGCGAGTTTCAACATCTGTGGACCTAGCGCCGCAATGACGGTAGGCGGCTCCTCGCTCGGCGGCACCGCGGTATAGGGTGATGCCGCCATCTTTTCCAGGTAGCTGCGCATGGTCGGCACAGGCGCACCGTAGGTGAGTCCGCGGACGCCTTCGACCATCGGCTTATGCGACACGCCAAGCCCGAGCAGGAAGCGGTTACCCGACTGCTCCGCCAGCGTCTTCTGCGCTGCCATGGTCACGCCAGGTTCGCGGTGGTAGATGTTTGCGATGCCGGTGGCGATGACAAGTTTTGTCGTGTTCGCGAGCAGCCAGGAAGCATGCACGAACGGGTTGCGTCCCACTGTCTCTGGAATCCAGAGTGCGCCATAGCCAAGTTCTTCAATGCGCTGCGCAGTAGCGGCTGCGGCAGGGGCTGACATGCCGTCGGTGAAGTACCAGACGCCGAGTTTGCCAAGTTCCATCGTGTGCTGCTCCGTGTTCAGAGGGGGGCGTCAGCGCGCCTTGAAGATGCCCGGGCGGCGCTCAGCCACCGAGCGTATGCCTTCGGCAGCATCGTCGGTCGCGCGCAGCCACTGCTGTTCTTTCAACTCATGCTCCGTGGCTTTCGCAACGGCAGCTGCGAGATCGGCGCGGAGGGTTGCGCGGACTGACTTCACCGCGAGCGGCGCGTTTTCTGCGATTTCGCGTGCGAGCTTCATCGCCTCCTCACGCAGGGATTCAGCGGGCACCAGAACGTCGACCAGTCCGATTGCCAGCGCTTCCTCGCCGCTCAGACGGCGTCCGGTGAGCAGCATCATGCTGGCGGCCTGCTGGCCGATCACGCGCGGCAGTGAAACGGAGAGCCCGAAGCCCTGATGGATGCCGAGCTTCACGAAGTTTGCGGCGAAGCGCGCTTCTGGCGAGGCCACCCGAAAGTCAGGGACCAGTGCGAGGCCAAGACCGCCACCGACCGCGGCGCCCTGAATAGCACCGATGACAGGTTTCGTGTTTCCAAAGAGCCGCGCGGCTTCCCGGTAGAGGATTCCTGTAGTGTTACGGAAGCCTTCCTCGGTAAAATCAGCACTGCCGGAGTCGTCTTCCTTGCCGGTGCCAAAGTTGGCGCCCGCACAGAAATTCTTGCCCTGCGCAGCGAGCACGATCGCCCGACATTCAGGGTTCGCGTCGGCCTCTGCAAATGCGTCCGCGATCTGGCGGATTAGCGCATGATCGAAGAAGTTGTTCGGTGGGCGGGCGATCTCCACGGTCATGACGTGACCGTCGAGACTGACAACGATGTCGGTGAACTGGGTCATGTGTTCTTTTCCGGTTGATGTCGAGAGGTACGCAAGATCCGCGGAGCGGGCGCGTCGCTGGGCATCGGGATGTTAGCAGTCAGGGTCAGGTAACGCACGAACGTGGCCACGGTGGACGAGTCCGCGCAAAGGGAAGAAAAGGGCGAACAACGTCCGGGGATCTGGCAGATTGCAGTTCCCTCAATCCTCGGCAATCTGTCCTTCACCGTGGTTGGCATGGTGCAGACCAAGTTCATTGGCGAACTCGGCGCGCAGGCCCTTGCCGCGGTGGGCGCCGGGCAGCGAGTCTTCTTCGCAATGCAGGCCATTCTCATGGCGGTCAGCGCAGGCACGACTGCGCTCGTCGCGCGCGCGTGGGGCGCTCGCGATTATGAAGAAGCCAGCCGAGTCACAATGGCGTCACTCGTCCTTGCGGGCGGCTTTGCGCTCATTGCCATGGCGCTTGGGCTCGTTTTTGCGCGTCAGGTGGCGGGGGTCTTCGGTCTGGACGAGGCGACCCTTGCGCTCGCGACGGAAAACATCCGCTGGCTCTCCGTTTTCCAGGTCACGTTTGCGGTGAATTTCATTCTGGGCGCGGCCTTGCGCGCCTCGGGCGATGCCTGGTCCCCGCTCTGGATTGGTATTGGCGTCAACGTAATCAATCTGCCGTTGCTCTACGTCTGCGTCTTCGGCTTCGGACCAGTGCCTGCGCTGGGGGTGGCTGGCGCCGCAATTGCGGCTGGCATCTCTTTCACGGTGGGCGGCGGCGTGCTGCTGGTGCTTTGGGTGCGAAACAAGTTCCGGGTGAAGCATGCCCGCAGCGGCTGGTGGCGCAGAGCCCGGCTGAAGCGCCTGCTCGATATAGGCTATCCCGCAGCGGTGGAACAGGTGGTGTTCCAGGTCGGCTTTTTCATCTTCCTGATGCTCATTGGCAATTACTACGGGACGGAGGCTTTTGCTGCCTACAACATTGGTGTGAACCTGCTGCAGGTCTGCATGACGGTCGGCTTCGGCTTTTCGATTGCGGGCTCCACGCTGGTTGGCCAGCATCTCGGAGCGAACGATCTGGATGCTGCGACTCGCAGCGGCTGGCGTTCAATGAACCTTGCCATATTGGCGATGGGGGCTCTTGGGCTGGTCATTGGCATTTACGCCCAGCCTCTCGCAGCGTGGTTCATTGGCGATGAACCGCTGACGGTTCGCTACACGGTGATCTTTATCCATTTGCTGGCATCGATGATGCCGCTCATGGCTATCGACTTTGCCATTGGCGGCGCGCTGAGGGGCGCGGGCGACACGCGCTTTCCACTAATTGCCAGCTTCGCGAGCTTGATCGGCATGCGCTGCGGTCTGGCGGCACTTTTTACCTATTTGGAATTGTCCGTGGCTTGGGTCTATGGGGCTTTGGTCGGCGACTATCTGCTTAAAGGCGCGATGCTGATCTGGCGCTTTCGCACCGGGCGCTGGAGGACGTTGCTCCGAGACGGTCGTCGGTCACGAAGAGCCGCGACGCAGCGCGGTGGATGAAGAGGGGTCTTCGAACTCGCTGCGATCGAACCCCGTGCAAAGCGATCGCAGTGGATGCGGCAACGGCAGATCCTCGAGCGTGAGGAATCCGCTGTCGGTCTGCCGACCAAACACACAGAAACGACAGCCCAGCGCCATGAGTTCCGCGAGCGCGGTGTCTCGCGCCGTGGTGTCACCGTAATAGCGCGGCGCAGCGATGCGCTCGAGGGTATCGACGCCGACGGCAAATACCGCGCCTGGGAAGGCGCGCGCTTTCTCGAGGAATGTTGGCAGTCGTGTCAGCCATGCCGGTCGATCGAACTGTGTGATGCGGTGAGCAATTTCGGTGTAGTCGAGGGTGGGCTTATCGACGTTGGCCACCGACAGCTCGTAGGCGCCACGAAGCCCGGTCTCCGCCTCCGCCAGTGCAAGCATGCGGCGGTGTCCGTCATGCAGCGGGTTGAACGAGCCCGGCAGCAGCAAACGCCCATCATGCGGGGCGGTGCAGATAGCGCTGGTGAGTCCGAGCAGAAGGTCGCGCCAGCCTGCCGTGCCGATGGTCAGCGTCTCATCGAGGGGGGCGGTCGGCAGCGCGGTCAGCGGTAGATCGAGCGACTGCGCGAGCAGCAGCCATAAACCCTCGACCAGCTCCCGCTCCTCGGTCGGGCGGTCGCCCGAGAACGTGAAGGCGAAGGTGCGGGTTGCGGCGGCGGTTTGCACGGTCGCGTAGGCGCGGTGTGCTCCGCGTTTTTCACGGCGGGATGCGAGGCTCGCCGTGCAGCCCAACCCGAACAACCGATCGACGCTTTCCCCAGCCGCCAGCTGCCGGGCGCGCTCGAAGGCCGCCATGGCCATGGCGCGCGCGGTTGCTGCGGCACACGCCTGATCTGGCGTGCGACCGAGCAGATCGCGAAGCGCGGCGGTCGAATAGGGAACGCTTGCCTCGAGCACGGTGCCCGAAGCCCCGGGCGTGGTCAGCAGTTCAGCGAGCAGCCCGCTGCCGCCGCCGGTGACATGCAACACGCCCTGCCAGGGCGAGTCGTGCAGCACATCGGCGCGGGAATTCACGGGGTGCCCTTCCTTGGTCCGGGTTGCAGGTCAGTCGGCGAGGAAGTCACGGGCCAGTCTGAGAAACTCCTCGAGCTGATCGTGGTGTACCCAGTGACCAGCCGCTGCCACATTGGCAACCCGGGCTCGATGGAAGAAGCGCGCGCGCCCGTCCTGCTCGGGGTCCGAGGCCCAGGACTCCATACCCCGAACGAGTAGCGTTGGGCATTGGATGCGACCCCATAGGGACTGTTGGTCTCGTGGATCCAGTCCCGCGGGAGCAAACACGCGCACGTAGTTGTCGAACTTCCAGCTGAAGGTGCCATCTTCGTTCTGGTTGCTGCCGTGGATCGTGAGATGTCGCGCCTGGGCTTCCGACAGATGCGGATTCTCTGCCTGCATGCGCTCATAAGCCTCTTCCAGCGTGCCGTACTTGCGCGGTGTGCGGCCGGACAGTCGGTGTAGATCGTCCACCCACTGCCCCAGACGTTCTTCCGGCTTCTGCGCAAGACGCGCCGCGAGCAGGGTGGGTGAGGGTCCCAGTCCTTCGATTGCGATCAGCTTGCGCACGCGCTCGGGATAAAGCCCGGTATAGGTCAGGGATATCGCGCCGCCGAGCGAGTGACCCATGATGGTGATGGGCTCAGAAGCGATCTGGCGTACGAGCTGGGCGATGTCGTAGACGTAGTCCAGCTGGTTGTA
>JBMTYG010000099.1:0-11870 GCA_049454295.1 Pseudomonadales bacterium | reverse complement strand
CTTTCTTCACCGGGGCCTTTTTCGCCGGAGCTTTTTTCGCCGGAGCCTTCTTCGCCGGGGCTTTCTTCACGGCGGGCTTCTTCGCTGGGGCTTTCTTCGCCGCTACCTTTTTCGCCGGAGCCTTCTTGGCGGCGACTTTTTTCGCAGGCGCTTTCTTCACAGCCGCCTTTTTCACGGCGGCTTTCTTCACGGCGGGCTTCTTAGCAGCAGCCTTCTTCGCGACGGGCTTCTTAGCAGCAGGCTCTTTCGCCGGGGCCTTTTTGGCGGGCGCTGTTTTCGCTGCAGTCGTGGCTTTCGGCATTGAGAATCTCCTCGGATATCCTTGCGTTCGAATGGACTGCGTTTAACGGTTTGTCAAAACCACCGATTCGCTTTCACTTGCTTCAGCGCAGGTCTCACACTCTGCGTCAAAACAAGCCCGCAGCGAATCTGCGGCGCATCATACTGACAAGGAAAAAAAATATCACCACCGCTATTGCAATGCAGAGACGATTCGGCTTTCGATCTCAGCGAGCTCGCCCACGCCATCAACGCGCGAAAAACGCAGTGCTCCACGGGCTGCACGCGCCTGATAGAACTCGACCAGCGGATGTGTTTGAAGATGATACACAGCGAGGCGATCACGGACGGTGCTCTCTCTGTCATCGTCGCGCTGTACCAGCGGCTCGCCTGACACATCGTCAATGCCGGCCTCGCGCGGCGGATTAAAGGTAACGTGATACACGCGCCCGGAGGCAAGATGGACCCGCCGCCCACTCATGCGTTTCACGATCTCCTCGTCAGGCACCACAATCTCAACAACGTGATCAATCGGCACACCCGCCTGCTCCATGGCTTCCGCCTGCGGGATGGTTCGCGGGAACCCGTCAAAGAGAAATCCATTTCCACAGTCGCTCTGCGCGATTCGGTCACGCACCAGTTCGATGATGATCGCATCGGAGACAAGCGCGCCGGAGTCCATCACCGCCTTTACTCGAAGCCCTAATTCGCTCCCGGCTCTCACCGCCGCACGCAGCATGTCCCCGGTAGAAATCTGCGGTATACCGAACTGCCTGCAGATGAACTGTGCTTGAGTGCCTTTGCCCGCACCGGGTGGTCCCAGCAGAATGATGCGCATCACCTTTCTCCCTTTTGTTTCCGCGATCGCAGGATCGCAAGATCAAAGCGCTTTGGCTCAATTGAAACAATAACGCGTCGTCCTCGGCCTTTCATCAACACACCGCGTTATCCGCGCAGAACACGGGCCTCGGACACGCCATCGATGCGTATCAGACGATCGACGAGCAACGCCGACTGACGCAGCGACTGGCTGGGGATTTCGAGCCTCAGGACCACACTCTGGCGGTCAGAAGCCAAACGGCCCGCATTCGCAATCAGCGGCGTATCGAGCGAGCGAAGCATTTGCACAACATCGTGAAGCAGACCATTGCGATCGCGCGCCACGACCTCGATTTCTACCGACTCAAGCCCGCTTGAAGCGTGCGCGCTTACCAGTCCTCCGCGCTCGATCAGGTCAACCACGTCGAGCACCTGGCAATCTCCCGCCCCCAACGCGGCCAGGAGTGCCGGACCAGACTCAAACCCGGCCGCAACCGCGACCTTATCGATTGTATGCGGCGCGGGAATGGGCACGCTGAGCCGCGCCAGAAGGCGTTCAAGACGCTCTCTTCCACCCCGTTCATTGTGATCGATCCCTAACCCACGAAACCAGTCGCGGAGCTTTTGCCGCGCCCGTGCCGTGCGAGCAAAACCGAGATGAAGATCTAGCCAGGCACGATCTGGGCGCGGCTCCTCACCGGTTAGAATATCGACACGCTGACCGCTCTTGAGCGGGGAATCGAGCGGCGCAGCGACTCCGTCAACGAGCGCGCCGACGCAACGATGACCAATCTCTGTGTGTACCCGGTACGCGAAGTCGACAGGAGTCGATTCCGCCGGCAGATCCACTACATGCCCTTTTGGGGTATAGACGAAGATACGCTCCTCCTGAAATGCCTGTCGGAGTTCTTCGCCAAACTCGACGCTGGCTGCCAGCGGGCTCACGGGCACCTGCCCGTGACGCTGGTCAACCACCTGACGTAGCCAGTTCATCTTGAGTGCATAGCCGCCATTGCCGCCGTCGCGCTCCTTGTAAGCCCAATGGGCGCAAACGCCGAGCTCGGCCTCACGGTGCATCTCATGCGTGCGAATCTGCACTTCAAGCGTGCGCCCGTCAGGTCCCATCACTGCGGTGTGAATTGAGCGATAGCCGTTTTCCTTGGGTGCCGCGATGTAATCATCGAACTCGCTCGGAATATGACGCCACGCCGTGTGAATCACGCCCAACGCCGCGTAACACGTCGCAATATCGTCGACCAACACACGCACGGCTCGAACGTCATGCACCTGATCAATCCGCACATGCTTCGCCTGCATCTTGCGCCAAATACTGTAGAAGTGTTTCGCTCGTCCGCTAACGATCGCGTTAACGCCGCGCTCACGCAGGCGTGTTTCTACCTCCGTCGCGATGCCAGCAATCTGCAGTTCCCGCTCCTCGCGTCTGCCTGACAGCTGGCGCGCTATCGAGACATAGATATCAGGAGCGAGATAACGTAGCGCCAGATCTTCTAGCTCCCACTTCAGGCGCCAGATTCCGAGCCGATTCGCGAGCGGCGCGAAAACAAGGTGCGCCTCCCGCGCGATCCGTTCGCGACGAGCTTCCGGCGCCTGTTTGGCCGCACGCAAGGCGACGATCCGCTCCGCAAGTTTGAGCACTGCAACCCGGGCGTCATCTAGCATCGCAACGAGCATGTGCCGCACGTTCTCAACCTGATCTCGACGCTCAGAGGTCTGTAGCCGGGCATTGGACATCTCAAGCACGCTCGCCGCACCCATCCGTTCAACCGCGTCGACAAGCCCTACCACCACGGCGCCAAATCGAGCCTGCACCTCTTCACGCGATACTGCCCCACTGCGCAATACCCGGTAAGCCAGAGCCGCGAGCACCGACTCGGTGTCGAGTTCCATCGCTGCTGCAAGCTCTGCAAGCTCGATTCCGGATTCCAGCAGGGCCATATCCGCAGGATCGACAGACGCGAGCCAGCGGCATCCCGAAAGTATGCGATCGACTTCCAGAGCTTCATGTCCCACAACAAGCTCATGCACCCAGTGTTCGATGTCGATGTTGCCAGCCGCATCCCGAACCAGCTCAGCACGGACCTTGACCATTACCTACCCTCGAACGAAGAGGCCAAAGGTTTCCACATGCGCCGTGTGAGGAAACATGTCGAATATACGAGCGCGGACCCAGCGGAACCCAGCACCCGCGAGCACCACAGCATCCTTTGCAAAGGTCTCCGGGTTACAGGACACATAGGCGATACGCTCGAGCGCGGGGGCGCGGCACCAACTGGCAAGGTTTGGTCCTGCGCCTGAGCGCGGCGGATCCAGAATCAGCGCTTGCGTGTCTGGCAGCACCGCCGACTTATCGCCTGTGGCATGCAAATCGGCAACGTCAAACGACGCCGTCGCATCGAGACCATTCAGCGTTGCGTTGCGCCGAGCTCGCCCGACCGCGCCAGCCGCCCCCTCGTAACCGTAAACCTGGCAACCTCGTCTGGCGAGCGCGAGGGAAAAGTTGCCAATACCGCAGAATAGATCGGTCACCAATGAGCCCGCAGGCAGATCGAGTGACTGGATCACGTCGTTCACAAGCAGCCGATTCACATGCGGGTTCACCTGGGTGAAGTCCGTCGGCATGAACTCGAATCGAAGATCAAGATCGGGCAACCCATAGCTCAAGGGTTGCGGCGCAGCCCCGGTTACTGGTGCTCGCAGCGATTCATAACCCGCAGGCTGAAGATAAATGGAACAACCCGTCTGCTCAGCCCACGCCGCGAGCGCCTTTTCTTCATCGGCCGTCAGTTCTTCGAGATGTCTCACGACAAAGGCACAATCATGATCCCCGGCTGCGACCTCAATCTGAGGAATCCTTCCCGCGCTCTTGCACTGACTCAGAACCTGCGCCAGACCCGGTAGTGCCGCCCGGATCTGCGGTGCAAGAATTTCGCATGTCTGCATACGCACGACGCGATTACTGAATACCTCACGAAACCCGATCAACAGCTCACCATCAACATAGCGAACGCCAAGCCGCGCCTTGTGCCGATACTCAAACGCTGGTCCGAACAGGGGTTTCTCGAACTCCGGGGGCTTGAGCCCGCAAGCGGCAACAAGCGCGGCAACGTGCTGCAGCTTGGTATCGAGTTGACACGCATAATCACGATGCTGGGCTATGCAACCACCGCAGCGTTCGAAGTGAGCACACCGAGGCGACACGCGCTCTGGCGACGGGGTGCCCTGAAGCGATCCCTGCGCGAACCATAGCCCCTTGCGCCGCCGACGTACCACCGCATCGACCGTTTCACCGGGCAAGGCGTTACGCACGGCAATCTCGCGCTCACCGGCACTCGGAACGGTTACACGGGCGCGGCCCAGTCCATCGTCTGCGAGCGACTCGATCAGAATGGATTGCAGCTCGCGAATTCCCGTCATGCCGAACGTCCTGTGAGAAATCCACGACTCACGAGCGGACGCGGGCCCAGCAATACAGCCAGAGCGCGCCCCGCGACCTGACGGGCCGCTCGACGCGCGGCCGGCGTCGCATAATCGCCTTCAGCGACAGCGAGCAATACTTGCCCCAGATAGGCGTCCGGCGCGGCTCCGCCTGCGCGAACAAATCCCGTCCCCGGCTCAAAACGGTAAAGCGTCTCGGGATCAAGCGGATGACCATCGCCCGCCGTTCGCCCGAACTCGATTGAATAGCCCAACTCCGCGAGAAGAAACTGTTCGAATCGCCGCAGCGTCAGCGCTATGTCGACCTCCGGATCCATCAGACCCTCCAGCGCCCAACAGCTCGCCGCGAAGAGCCGCGGTGCGCGCTCACGCTCGGTCACCAGTCGGTCCAGCAGCTCGACCAGATAAAGCCCCGCCGTGAGTGCTGTTCCTGCCAGCCAGACGGGTTTTTCCAGATCGGTCTGCGTGAGGGTGAGGAGAGTTCCCCGCCCCTGCCAGGCAACACGCAGCCGATTGAAGGGCTGCAGTGTCGTTCCGCGTGGACCCCGAACGCCACGCGCAACGGCTGCCACGCGCCCATGCTCTGGTGTGAGCAGTCCCACAACCGCGCTCGTTTCCCGATACGGTCGAACGTGAAGCACAAGCGCGGGCTGGTCTTCAACCCTGGTCATAGCCCATGCGCCGCAGAGCAGCCGCGCTGTCTGTCCAGCCGGCACGCACCTTGACCCAAAGACGCAGCATGACCTGGCGCCCGATCAGTCGTTCTATGTCCTGTCGCGCCTCCTGCCCGATGAGGCGAAGTTTTTCACCACCCGAGCCGATCACGATCCGCTTCTGACCGGCGCGTTCGACAATGATGTCGGCACTGATATCTGTGACCGCTCCGCCCTCGCTGTAACTGTCGATAACGACACCCAGATGGTGAGGCAGCTCATCCCCCAAGCGGCGCATGAGCTTTTCCCGAATGATCTCCGCCGCGAGAAATCGCTCGGTCTGGTCGGTGACCTGATCCGCCGGAAAGAGGTGCGGACGGACTGGCAACATCGCTCGAATGCCTCGGCGCAATGCGTCCAGCCCCTCGTTGCGAAGGGCTGCCACCGGGTATATCTCGCGAAAGCGTCCGAGCTGCGACAAGCGATCCATGACAGGCAAAAGCGCACTCTTCTGCTTCATCTGATCGATCTTGTTGATCACGGCGAAGCACGGTGTTTCGAGTTTTCGCAGATAGTCGAGCACCAGCTCATCGCCTTCTGACCAGACATCACGCTCGGTAACCATGAGGATCAGATCGACGTCTGCAAGCACGGCCGTCGCCGAACGCACCATCTGTCGATTCAGCTCTTTACGGGCGTGATCGTGAATACCGGGCGTGTCCACATAAATAGTCTGGGAGTCTTCCTCCGTATCCACACCCAGCAGGATGTGCCGCGTGGTCTGGGGCTTGCGCGAAGTGATGCTGAGCTTCTGACGCAACAGATGATTCAGCAGGGTCGACTTGCCGACGTTGGGACGGCCAACAATCGCGACATAGCCACACGGCCCGATCAACGTGGGCGCCAGGAACGCCTCGTTCGACTCATCCATGACGTGCCTCCAGCACTCTCAGGGCCTCTTCCGCCGCTGCAATCTCCGCAGCACGGCGACTATGACCGGACGCTGACACCTCGAGCGCAAAGGCATCGATATGGCAATGCACCGTGAACACTCGCTTGTGCGCCGCGCCCGCAGCGGCGACCACCGCATACACGGGCAGCGCCGCGTTCTGCGCCTGCAGTAACTCTTGCAGTCGCGTTTTCGCATCCTTTGCCGCGGCCGCAGACGCGGTATGAAAACGCTCGCCAAAGAGCCGATCAACCAGGGCTACCGCGGCTGCCTCGCCGCCATCGATATGCACCGCACCGATCAGTGCCTCAAGCGCATTAGCCAGAATGGACGGACGTTCGTGCCCGCCGCTATGACGTTCACCCGCGCCGAGGCGGATCGCATCACCAAGTCCCAGCCGAGCTGCGATTTCGGCCAGACTCTCCTTCCGGACAAGACTCGCGCGCAGGATCGAGAGCACATCTTCGGACTCAAGAGGACGGGCTCGGTAGAGCCGATCCGCCACCGCATACCCAAGTACCGCGTCGCCGAGGAATTCGAGACGTTCATTGTGCGATCGACCGGCGCTGCGATGCGTTAAAGCACGTGCAAAAAGCTCTCGATCACCAAACCGATAGCCGATCGCCCGTTCCACTCGCTCATCCGGCGTCATGGCTTCACCGAAATTCGACAGAGTCATTGAACACGATGACCAGATCAACGTTGAGCAGCAGCTGCGCGCGGCGTTCGTAGGACAGCGTTAGCACGGTAACGTCGCGACCGGACCTGTACTCGAGAACATCACGCGCTTTGAGTTCGTCATATCCGTTCAGCGCCATTCCCTTGTCCACTGCTGCAAACACGGCACCCCGAGACCCCTCGCGCACGAGGGAAACAGGCAGTTCCCTGATAATACTCAGAAGCGTCCGGTGCTCGATCCAGAACGGCCCTAATCGAGCCGCGAGCGTGATTCCGCCAGCAATAACGATCAGCATGCACAGCGTGGCGAACAGCGACGCGCCGCGTTGCCGCTTGGGCGCCGCTTGAGCAGTCTGCCCGCGGACCGACCTGAGGTCAGCCGGCATGCATCACACTCCCTGCGCCCGCGCGCTCAATCAAGCCAGCGGTTGCGGGCAATCGTCGGCAGCTTGAACCCCGGATCCTTGTGGATCCAGATCGCAATCGCCTTGCCGACGATGTTGTCCTCGGACGCGAACCCCCACACACGGCTGTCCTCGCTCCGTCCACGGTTGTCGCCCATCATGAAGTAGCTGCCCTCCGGCACACGCCATTCCCGCGCCGGCTCGCGGAACGGGTAGCGATACACGGTATGCGTGCGACCGTCGAACGTCTCGTCATAGGCGCGTACTGGCAGCGTACGCAAGGTACCGGGCAGAGCAAGCTCAAACTCGCGCTCGAGACGGTACTCGGACCGCTCGCCGTTGATGAAGAGCACGTCGTTCTCGATGCGAATATGGTCCCCCGGAACGCCGATTACGCGCTTGATGAACGCCCGCGGGTCATGTGGCGGTACGAACACCATCACATCCCCCCGCTGTGGTGTGCCGATCTCGACAATGCGCGTGCCCGTGACAGGAAGGCGCAGGCCGTAAGCGTACTTGTTGACTAGCACGAAATCCCCGACCTCCAGGGTAGGCACCATGGATTCCGAAGGAATCTGGTAGGGTTCGGCAAGGAAGCTCCGGACCACGAGTACGACCAGGAGCACCGGGAAAAATGACCGTGCATAGTCGACGACGATGGGTTCACGCAGGATCTGCGCCTGCGCATCGAGCGTGGCCCCGGCTGCGGCTGCCCGACCGGCGGCTTGCCGACGTCTGGGCAGAAGCCAGAGACGATCCAGGCCCCACAGCGCCCCTGTTATGAATACCGCCCAAGTGAGCACGAGCGGGAAGTTGATATCCATCAGCGTTCCACCTTGAGCGCCGCAAGAAAGGCTTCCTGCGGGATCTCCACCCGACCGAGCTGCTTCATTCGCTTTTTGCCAGCCTTTTGCTTCTCGAGCAGCTTTTTCTTGCGCGTGATATCGCCCCCGTAACACTTTGAGGTCACATCTTTGCGTAACGCCTTAACTGTCGTGCGCGCTATGACCTGTCCTCCGATCGCAGACTGAATCGCCACGTCGAACATCTGCCGCGGGATCAGCTCCTTCATCTTTTCCGCCAGCGATCGACCGCGATGCTGCGCCTGGTCACGATGCACGATCATGGCGAGCGCATCCACACGATCACCGTTGATTAATATGTCAAGCCGCACCAATTTCGCTGCCTCGAACCGAAGGAAACTATAATCAAGCGATGCGAACCCGCGGCTTACCGACTTGAGCCGATCGAAGAAGTCCATCACCACCTCGTTCATCGGCATTTCCCACTTCATGGACACCTGTCCGCCTGAGTACAGAAGGCTCTTCTGCACCCCGCGCCGCTCCACGCAAAGGCTGATGACGTTGCCGACGTAATCCTGCGGCACCAGGATGTTGACCTCGGCAATGGGCTCGCGCATCTCGACGAAGTTCGCGGGCATACTGGAGGGATTATCGATCTGGCGCACGTTACCGTCCGCGAGTTCGACCTCATACACCACGGTGGGCGCAGACGTGATGAGATCGAGATCGTATTCACGCTCCAGCCGCTCCTGCACGATCTCCATGTGCAACATGCCGAGGAAGCCGCAGCGGAACCCGAAGCCAAGGGCATCGGACGTCTCGGGTTCGTAGAAGAGCGAAGCATCGTTTAGCGTGAGCTTCTCGAGCGCCGTACGGAAATTCTCGAAATCTTCCGTATTGACCGGAAACATGCCCGCGTACACCTGCGGCTTGATCCTGGCAAAGCCCGGTAGTTGATCCACTTCCTGATGCCCGGCGAGCACGATGGTGTCGCCAACAGGCGCGCCGCGAATATCCTTGATGCCGGCCACAACGTAACCGACTTCGCCTGCTTCCAGACTGTTTTTGGCGGTCGGTTTCGGCGTGAAGCAGCCAACGTCATCGACCTCATGCGCTCGACCTACCGACTTCACCACGATGCGATCACCGCGCCGGATACTGCCCTGGACCACGCGTACGAGAGAGACGATCCCCAGATAGTTATCGAACCACGAGTCGATGATGAGTGCCTGCAGCGGCGCGGCGCGATCACCCTCGGGTGGGGGAATGCGCTCGATAAGTTGCTCGAGCAGCTCAGGCACGCCCTGCCCGGTCTTCGCACTCACACTGATCAGGTGATCGGTCGGAAGACCGATGATTTCCTCGATTTCATGAGCGACGCGCGCGGGATCGGCCTGGGGCAGATCAATCTTGTTCAGGACCGGCAACACCTCGAGCCCTTGCTCAATCGCGGTGTAACAATTCGCGACCGATTGCGCCTCGACCCCCTGCGCAGCGTCCACCACCAGGAGCGCGCCCTCGCAGGCCGCTAGCGACCGGGACACCTCATAGCTGAAGTCTACGTGGCCTGGGGTGTCGATAAAGTTGAGCTGATACGTGCTGCCGCTTTGTGCCTGATAGTGCAAGGTAACGCTATGCGCCTTGATCGTGATACCGCGCTCGCGCTCCAGATCCATGGAGTCGAGTACCTGCGCAGCCATCTCTCGGTCAGACAACCCTCCGCAGAGCTGGATAAGACGATCCGCCAGCGTGGATTTGCCGTGATCGATGTGGGCGATGATGGAGAAATTGCGGATGTGCTCGATCGCTGGCACGAAAACTCCCGTACTGCAGACCCGGCTGGACACAGCCGCGGGCGCGCGAGTTTAGCCGATCCGTCCCCGTCGGGCGAGCCGCCGCCCAACGGGTCCAATGCTCGTTCCTGCTCTTCCTCGATCGTTTCCTGCGCGACTATTCAGCCGCTCAGTCAGGCACGCGGAGGGCGAGGAACGTGGGTGTCTGACCACGGATGATGAGCACAGGGACCGACCGCCCGGCTTTCAACGCCTCCGCAATCGCCGAAAAACTATCGGGATCCCTGACCGGCTGGTTGTCGAGCCGTGTGATCACGTCGCCGGGGCGAATGCCAGCCTCCGCAGCCGCGCCATCAACCTCAGCAACGCGCACGCCGCCGTCCACACCCAGACGTTCTCGCTGATCAGCCGGAATCGTCTCTACGGTGACACCGAGCCGCGAGGTCTGCGGCGCCCCGGGTTCGGCAGACGCGATCTGATCCGGCCGATCAGGCAGCTGCCCCACCTTGACCTTGAGCGTCAGCTCTTTGCCCTCGCGGACCAAAAGCAGTGGAATGGCGGCGCCAACCCGCGCGCGACCGACAACGGGCGGCAGTTCGGATGAGAAGTCGATGGTCTTGCCATCGAAGGCAATAATGATATCGCCCTCTCGAATCCCTGCGTCAGCGGCGGGCCCATCCTCGAGCACGCGGGTAACAAGCGCGCCGTGCGGGCGGTCCAGACCAAAGCTTTCCGCCAAATCCCGACTGACTTCCTGAATGATCACGCCAAGCCAGCCGCGCGCGACCTTGCCGGAGGATTTGAGCTGATCGACCACATCCATCGCCACATCGATGGGGATGGCAAAGGACACCCCCATGAACCCACCGGAGTTGCTATAAATCTGCGAATTGATGCCGACGACCTCACCGTCGAGGTTGAACAATGGACCTCCGGAGTTGCCCGGATTGATCGCGACGTCGGTCTGGATGAACGGCACGTAGTTCTCATTCTGCTCGGTCGGCAGACTGCGTCCCTTGGCGCTCACGATGCCTGCCGTGACCGAATAGTCGAAACCGAACGGCGAACCTATGGCAAGCACCCATTCGCCGACCTTGAGTTCGTCACCGTCAGCCAGACGCACGGTCGGCAGGCCGCTCGCTTCCACCTTGAGCAGGGCGAGATCCGAGCGCGGATCTGCGCCGATGAGGGTCGCCTGCAACTCGCGGCGATCGTTAAACCGAACCATGATCTCGTCGGCGTCTTCGACCACATGGTTGTTTGTGAGAATGTAGCCGTCGTTGCTCAGCACGAATCCAGAGCCAAGCGAGCGCGGCCGGGAAAACGGCATGCCCCGAGAGCCATCGGGCGGAAAGAAACGCCGGAAGAACTCGTCGAGCTCATCCGACCGCGAGCGTGGAACACCCTCGCGAGCATCGTTGTGCTGGACGGTACTGATGTTCACCACTGCAGCAGCGTTCTTCTCGACCAGCTCGGTGAAATCCGGCAGATCACGCGCCTCCACCACCGCAACCGGAGCAAGCGCTGCAAGCATCAATGCGCCGAAGAGGATCTGCCGCAGCCGGCCCATCGACCGCATGCGCCGTGAGGCAACGTTCGCCATTCGATTCTTCATCTCGTCGGAAACTCCCTATCTGATTGGGCAGACCATGGGTCCAGCCGCTGGCCCGACAGTGCTCGTGGAGCACGCCAGGCAACATCGAGCTGCGCCAGAAGCGCAGCACCGCGCCATCGGAACAGTACAAAGCTCGGCGTCGCGAATGTTAGCCCGAGCGCTGCCGCAAACGCGTCACCTCCCAGCGCTTGGCCAATAGCCGCGCCGACCAACAGCGCGACGAGCGGCACACCGTAGGCTGCTGCCGCGAGCAGGGTCAACCCACGCCGGGAAACCGACAGCTCCCCCGCTGCGACGGCAAACTCCTGATCGGGAAGCCCAAGAAGAGCCCGATCGTTACAGTCGCCAGCGACTTGTGCCCGCACGACAAGCTGCGCGCAGGGGCACAGTGATCCCGAGCCTGCTGCGAGGCACGAAACCC